>CANRCQ010000057.1 GCA_947629145.1 uncultured Clostridia bacterium | reverse complement strand
TTTAAATACTCGTGTTTTCTGTTTTTAACTGCGTTGTATGCGCGCTGAATAGGAATAAGCCTTGTAATCATTGAAACTCCCCAGAAATTGCCCACTTCTTCATTGCAAATTTGTCGCACAAATGGAAATTCGCGCTTGCCTTCTGCATCGTTTATATAAGGCATATCTCCGTCAAAAACAAGTGTATCACCAGCGATGATAATCAATCTTCCGTTTGGAAAATCCGCATTAGGTTTAACATATTTTTCAATGACAATGGCGCTGTCTTGACGCGTTGTTTCAATAAGTTTCGTTGAAAGGCCGTTGTAGCCAAGCCCACCAAGTGCGTTGGATGTGCCGTCAAGCGAATAGACATTCACATCCCTGCCCTTAACATCCACTCCATACATCTGTTTGATTTGTGTGGTTGTGTATGCACGTGCGTGGATTATACTTTGACAGTCACTTAAACTTTCGTGTGTGGAACTGTCTGGGTAAATTTCAAATGGGCTGCAAACGCTTATTTCAATGTCCCCTGTGCGCACCTTTTTGCCGTCTTCTTCAAGTGCAACAACCTGTCCAAGATTTGAGTTCCAACTTATCTTGTAAAAAGCTGTCCCACAAATTTCACTCCACTTTGTGGCTTGGTTAATTTTCGCTGTCAAATTAAGTCTGTTTGAAACAGACTCCAATATCTTCTTGCCCACCTTTGCTGTGTAAAGGTCGTTGTCATCATTGGATGCTGGCAAGATTTGAAATCTTGGTTTGATTTTTGAAAGTTTGGAAAGCCTTAAATCAATAAGCGGTGCAATATGATTGAAAACTTCCCTTTCCTGCCAAAAATACTGTCTGTCAACATCTCTCACAAATCCGCCGTAGCCCAGTTCGCAATATTGATTTCCCATGTAAAAATTCATGTTAAGTTGCCACTGGCTGTCAAACGGCTTGCGTTGTCTTACCCTTTGTTCAAAATCATCTAAAGTTTCTTTTACTAAATCTATTTTTTTCATTTTTCCCCCTTAAAAAGTCTTTTGTATGGCGCATTGATTGATTTTGGCACCATCTCTTTTGAAAAACACTCAAACATCTTTTTCATGCAATCTTCACAAAACACAAACTCATGCTTCAAAAAGCCTTTGGTTGTGATTGAAAACTTTGCCATGTTTTTGCACTTGTAAAGGTCACACTTGACGCTGGTCTTACACATTTGAATTTTCATCTTCCTTCTCCTTTTCTGCTAAAAGTTTTAAAAGTCGGTCTTTTTCGCGCAAAAGTTCCTTGTCAGTCATGTGTGAAATTTCGTCATCAAACTCGGCTTGCTCAATCAAAACTTTAAGTGCGCTCATGTCTGGTGGAGTGTATTTTTTTGTCACTTTGCGTTTTGAAAGCACACTTTTGCCGTTGTCGTCAGTCACATATTCTTCCACAATTTCATCACTATCAAAGCCAAGCGCCCTTTTGATAAGTGCATCCTTAACTTCATCCACAATAAACCTCCTTCGTGCGAAATTTTCTCACCAAGTTCGTCATATTTCAACATTTTATGTCAAAAATCTGTCTTTTTCACAAAAAATCGCCTGCAAAATACAATGTATTTGTAAGGGGTTTTATATGGAAAACTTACTTTCATTTCAAAATGTAAATTATTTTTATCAAACACAAAAAGATGAAATTTTTGCATTAAATAATGTCAGTTTTGATGTTTTAGCTCAAGATTTTGCTTCCATTGTTGGGCCAAGTGGCTGCGGAAAAACAACCATTTTGTCGCTTGCTGCTGGACTTTTAAAACCTACATCTGGACAAATTCTTTTGGATGGAGAAAACAAAATCGACACAAAAAAAATCGGCTATATGTTTCAAAAAGACTTTCTTTTTGAGTGGCGAAGTGTTTGGAAAAACATAACCCTTGGCCTTGAGATAAGAAAGCCAGAAGATAGGGATGAAAAACTTGCAAAGGCGGAAGAACTTTTGAAAAAATATGACTTATATTCTTTTAAATCTCAAAAGCCGCGCTCACTTTCTGGTGGAATGCGACAACGCGTTGCACTTATAAGAACACTTGCATTAGAGCCAAAACTTTTGCTTTTAGACGAGCCTTTTTCTGCACTTGACTATCAAACAAAGCTCTCAGTTTGCGATGATGTTCATCAAATAATCAAAAACGAAAAAAAGACAGCCATTCTTGTCACGCACGACATTGCAGAAGCAATTTCGATGGCGGACAGAATTTTTGTTATGACTGCGCGCCCTGCAACTTTAAAGGAAACAATTTTCCCTTCACTTAACGGCGACACTCCCCTTAAAAGACGAGATGTTGACCACTTCCACGAACTATTTGACAAAATATGGAGATTACTTTCAAATGAAAAAACAAACAGTTAATTTCTCAAAAGCGCACAAGGCTTATGTAAAAAGGCTTAGAAAAGACAAATTTTTTATCATCTTTTTTAGGATTTTTATTTTAGTTGCCTTTTTAGGACTATGGGAAATTTTTTCAAGATACAAAGTCATCGACCCGTTTTTTGTGAGTTCACCATCACGCATATTCAATCAAATAATAACGTTGGCAAAAAATGGCACACTTTTGACACACACTTGGGTCACACTGTATGAAACACTTGTGGGATTTGCGATTGCAACCGCGCTTGGCTATCTTATCGCCGTGATACTTTGGTGGAATGAGAAGGTTCGCCGAATTTTTGAGCCTTACATTGTTGTGTTAAACTCACTGCCTAAAATTGCGCTTGGGCCAGTTATCATCCTTTGGGT
>CANRCQ010000056.1 GCA_947629145.1 uncultured Clostridia bacterium | reverse complement strand
CATGCCGAAGAAGACAAGAAGAGAAAGGAATTTGTTGAAACTAAAAACCAGGCAGACAACATGGTTTACACTTTGGAGAAAATGTTGAAGGAAAATGGCGACAAGATTTCCGCCGAAGACAAGAAAAAACTTGAAGACGAAATCGAAAAGGCTAAGAAAGAATTTGAAAGCACAGATGTTGAAGTTATTAAGAAAGAGCTTGACGAACTTACAAAAGTTTCAAATGATGTGTTTACAAAAATGTATCAAAACGCAAATCCAAACGGTGCAAATGGCGATGCCGGAAACAACGGCTCTAACTCAACAAACCAAGACGGTGACCCAGAAGTGACTGTTGAATAAAAAATAAGGAAAAGTATGAAAACTCTTTTAATTGTTGATATGCAAAAGGGCTTTATCACAGAAAATAACAAATTTTTAGTGAAAAACATTGAAAATTTGCTAAAAAATCATGATTTTGATAGGATTTTTGCTACAAAATTCATAAATAATGAAGAAAGCCCTTTTGTGAAATATCTTGATTACACCAAATTTTTTGATGGAGATGGCACAGATTTTGCGCTTGATTTACCAAGCAAAACTGTGGAAATCAAAAAGACTTCTTTTGCACTTCCAAGGATTTTGCGGGGGGGGGAGTTCTATATCTGTGGAACAGACTATGACAGCTGTGTGCTAGCGATTGCTTTCCAACTTTTTGACCATGGGGTTCAGCCAAAATTCATTTTAGATTGCGTTGGCTCTCATTCAAAAAATCCTATTCTATTGGAAGATTTTAAGAAAATTTGCATCAAAAATTTTGGGAAAGATTCAATAATTGAAAATTTTTAATTTAAAAGGGGCAAAAAATGCCAAATAAAGATTATTACGAAATTTTGGGAGTGCAAAAGGGCGCTGACGCTGACGAAATTAAGTCGGCTTATCGCCGTTTGGCAAAAAAATATCATCCCGACCTTAACAAAGCCCCAGAAGCGGCAGAAAAATTCAAGGAAATCAACGAAGCATATGAAGTTGTGGGCGATGAGAAAAAGCGTGCTAATTACGACCAATATGGCAGTGCTGACGGTCCACAATTTTCTGGCGGCGGCGCTGGTGGATTTGGAGATTTCTTTGGCGGCGGAGCAGGTGGCTTTGGCGGCTTTAGCGACATTTTTAGTGATATTTTCTCTGCTTTTGGTGGCGGTGGCGGAAGGTCGCGTGTCAACCAACGTGGCGAAGACATAAATGTGTCCATGCGTCTTTCATTTGACGAAGCGGTTTTTGGAGTTGAAAAAATTATCTCGCTTTCACGAATTGAAACTTGTACAAAATGCAGTGGAACTGGTGCTAAAAACGGAAAGGAATTTACAACTTGTCCTGACTGTCATGGTGCAGGAAGAGTAAGAGTTCAACAAAACACCATGTTTGGCACAACCATTCGAGAAGGTGTTTGCCCAACTTGTGGTGGAAGTGGAAAGAAAATCAAAGAAAAATGTGAAGAATGCGGTGGCAAGGGCTATAAAAAAGTGCCTGCTGAAATTCATGTTAAAGTGCCAGCTGGCATAAATGATGGGCAAACAATTCGTATGCGTGGCGAAGGCAATTCTCCACTTGGGCAGGGGACAAACGGCGATTTAAACATCAAAGTTACGGTTGCACAACATCCTATTTTCAAACGTGTGGATTGCGATTTGCAGTTTGATATGTTTGTGCCATTCACAACATGTCTTTTGGGCGGAAAAGTTGAAGTTCCACTTACAAAGGGCAAAATGACAATCGACATTCCAGAAGGCACACAAAGTGGAACAGTTATGCGCCTTAAAGGAAAGGGCGTGAAAATTTTAAACAGCAACAAATATGGCGATATGCTTGTGACAATCAAAAGTGAGCCACCAAAGAATTTGTCGCGTAAGGCAAAGGAACTTTTGCGAGAAATTGAAAACAACTTTGATGACAGCGATTATCCAAAGTATAGAGATTTTAAAAACAAAATTTCAAAATTGTAAAGAAATATTTATAGAAGAATGACTTTTCATTCTTCTTTTTTTGTAATTCTTATTGCCTATTCGCTATTTTAATGTCCTAATTCGTCATTCTGAGCCATAGGCGAAGAATCTCATGAGATGTTTCGCTTGCGCTCAACATGACGAAAGCAGGGAAAATTTTCGAAAATTAAATAAAATGTAGGGTTTATCGTGACACACGTGGTATCGTGGTGCGAGATGTTAGAAAAAAAGTTGTAAAAAAAGAAAAAAATTTTTAAAAAAATGTTGACAAAATATGTTGGAATATAGTAGAATAACAATGCTGACGCAGACATAGGTCTAAGGTCAGCACAGATATATGACAATTAAATAGTGTAAGACAAAAAAGAATTGAAACAAACAACTTTACAAAAAAGTCAATGTAAGTTATTGAGTTTTGGATTAAACAAAAAGCACTAAGTGTATAGTGCGACAAACTTTAACCTAAACTACCGCAAGGTAGCAAAGTTTAACGTCAGAGTTTGATCCTGGCTCAGGACGAACGCTGGCGGCGTGCTTCAAACATGCAAGTCGAACGAGGTAATTGTTAGCACTAAAATTCTTAAAGACAGCGTCAGGGAAAAATCTTCTCTGACAGGATGAAGAGAAGATTTTTCCCTCAGGCTGGTTTAAGTGCTTCAAGCAAGGAGTATTTAAGATAGGAATTTTAGTGCTGACAATTTCCTAGTGGCGGACGGGTGAGTAACGCGTGAGCAATCTGGCTAACACAGGGGGATAACAGTTGGAAACGACTGCTA
>CANRCQ010000055.1 GCA_947629145.1 uncultured Clostridia bacterium | reverse complement strand
TTGGAAGCGCTCTATCCATAACGACATGTTCGGTGTAAGGAATCATTGAGTCATGAAGCACATCTTCAAGTGTCTTAAATAAAACACCATTTCCACCAGTGCCGCCGCCGTTGTTGCCGCCAGAGCCACCATCGCCAGAATTATTTTCTTCAACTTTTTCTTCTTCAATATCCATTTTAATCTCTTCAAACTTATCCATTTCAATCTCACTTTCAGTGTTTAAATTTTCAATTTCATCATTTTTTTCAGTTTTTTCGCGTTTTTTTACTGTTTTTTCATGCTCTTTTTGTATTTTTTGTTCATTTTTCTCTAATTTAGGTTTTTCTTCAATTATTTTTTCTGTAAAATCTTCAACATTTTTTTCTTCGATTTTTTCTTCTTTCGGCAAACTCCAAATATCAATTTGTCCGTCCAAAACAGTAGGTGCTTCTTCCTTTTTCTCTTCTTCCACAGGAAGCAAAAGTTCATCGTAGCACATCTGCCCTTCAATCGGCTCTATATCATCAAATTGAAATTCGTCATCTTCGCCGTTCATATGCCCTCAATCAGTTTTCATTTCCAATCTTGCTGTAATTTTTCATAAATTCATCTTCACGGTCAAAATTGCAGTGAAGCCCAATATACGCCTTTCTCTCTTCAATATCATCGCCCATCCAAGTTGTTATCATCTTCTCCGCTTCGGCAGCATCTTCGATTGTCACCTGAATAAGTGTTCGGTTTGCTGGGTCCATAGTTGTTTCCCAAAGTTGTTCTGGGTTCATTTCGCCAAGCCCTTTGTATCTTTGTATCATATAGCCCTTCCCAGCAGCCGCAACCGCACTGCTAAGTTCAGCATCACTGTAAACATATTTTTCATAGTCTTTTTTGTAAACTTTATAAAGTGGTGGCAATCCAATGAAAACGTGTCCATCAGTGATAAGTTCTTTCATATAACGATAGAAGAATGTCAATAAAATTGCACGAATATGCGCGCCGTCTTGGTCGGCATCCGAAAGGATGATAACGCGATTATATCTCAGTGTTGAAATATCAAAATCTTCACCAAAGCCAGTGTCAAGAGCGGAAATAATTGTTCTTATTTCTTCATTTGCAAGAACCTGGTCAACACGCTTTTTCTCTGCATTAAGTGGCTTTCCGCGAAGTGGCAAAATCGCCTGATATTTTCTGTCGCGACCTTGTTTTGCACTTCCACCAGCGGAGTCCCCTTCCACGATGAAAAGTTCGCTGTTAAGTCTGTCACGAGATGTTGACGCCGCAAGTTTTCCAACAAGGTTAAAATTTTCCGCATTGTTCTTTGCGCGTGTAAGTTCTTTTGCCTTTTTTGCAGCAAGCCTAACTTTTGCGGCCTGCTTTGCCTTGTCAATTATTATTTCTCCATAAGTGAGATTTTTCTTGTCAGCAAGAAGTTTTCCAAGTTCGGCAATAGAAAGCGCTTCAACTTCTGTCCTTGCTTCTGGATTTCCAAGTTTGGTTTTGGTTTGTCCTTCAAATTGAACATTGTTCATCTTCACATTGATGACAGTCACAAGCCCTTCCCTGAAATCTTCACCTAAAAGGTTTTGTTCTTTGTCTTTTAAAAAGTTGTTTTCGCGCGCAAAATCATTAAAAGCCTTTGTAAATGCGCTTTTAAGCCCAATTTCATGCATCCCACCTTCTGTGGTTGGAATGTTGTTGACATATGAGAATGTGTTTTCTGTGTAACTGTCCGTGGAGATAAAACTCACTTCCAAATCCACAATTTTACTTTGTGCATGAAAATAAAGCGGCTCTTTAAACAGTGCATTTTTGCCTTCAACAAGATAAGAAACAAAATCTTTAATTCCGCCTTCATAGTGAAATTCACTTTTGTCCTTTGTGTTTTTATCTTCAACAACAATTTTAAGCCCCTTGTTTAAAAAAGCAAGTTCTCTTGCACGGCGCACAATTGTTTCAAAACTAAATTGTTGATTTCCAAAAACACGGTCATCTGGCAAAAATGTGACAGTAGTTCCAGTTGTGTTTGCCGTTCCTATTTCCTTCAATGGTGCAACAGGAACACCGCTGTGAATTTTGCCGTCTTTATCTTCATAAGAATTAAACTCTATAAAATACTTTTTCCCACCCTTATTTACGGTCACTTTGCACCATCTTGAAAGGGCATTTGTTACAGAAGCACCAACGCCGTGTAACCCACCAGAAAATTTGTAATTTTCGTTGTTGAATTTGCCGCCTGCGTGCAAAGTTGTATAAACAACTTCAACCCCACTTTTTTTGAGAGTTGGATGCAAATCCACAGGAATTCCACGCCCATTGTCTTCAACAGTGGCGCTGCCGTCTGTGTTTAAAGTGATTTTGATTGTGTCGCCAAAACCATTTGAAATTTCATCGATAGCATTGTCAACAATCTCCCAAAGAATGTGGTGAAATCCGCGCGAACTTGTTGTGCCGATATACATACCAGGGCGAAGACGAACTGCATCAAGTCCATCCAAAACAACTATGTCTTTTGATTCATACTTTTTTTCTGCCATAATAACTCCATTTTCAAACCTATTTTAACACAAAAAGAAAAATTCAAAAAACAAAATCGCAAAAAAATTGTTTAAAACTTATTAAAAATTTTTAAATTCAAATAATTTTAAATAAATAACGCGATTTTGATGTGTATATTTATACATTTTATTGTATATTTATTTATCTTCTAAATGCGTATAAAGTTTATTTAAAAACTATAAAATATAACAAGGAGTGTTCATGAAAAAGATTGTTTTATGTGGTGGCGGAACGGCCGGACATGTCTATCCTGCCCTTGCCGTTGCAGAAAAATTGAAAGGGTTTGAAATCCACTTTATCGGCAGTGACGGCATAGAAAAAGAGATTTTAAAATCCTATACAAACATTATTTATCATCAAATTCCGGCGGTCAAATTTCAAAGGAAATTGACTTTGCAAAATCTTCTCATTCCATTCAAACTTTTTAAAGCAATCAAAATGGCAAAGGAAGAACTTAAAAAAATAGCTCCAAATATAATTTTCTCTAAGGGTGGCTATGTAAGTGTGCCTGTTGCGATTGCAGGCAAAAAATTAGGCATCCCTGTGATTAGTCATGAAAGTGACCTATCACTTGGGCTTGCAAATAAAATAATTTTAAGATATTGCAATGTTATGTGCACATCTTTTGAAAAAACAGCAACACAAAATAAAAAGTGTGTGTTCACAGGTCAGCCTATTCGCAGCAAAATTTTAAACGGCAAAAAACTAGAATCTAATTTTGACATCACTCGCCCCACAATTCTGGTTTTAGGCGGAAGTTTAGGCGCGAAATTTTTGAATGATATCGTCTTTAACAACCTTGACAAGATTTTAAATCATTACAACATTTTGCATATTTCAGGGAAGAAAAATTTTAAAAATATCACAAGAAAAAATTATAAACAAGTTGCATATGCAAACAACATTGAAGATTATTATAAAAGTGCGGATGTGGTTGTGTGCCGCTCTGGAAGTGGAGTGATAAATGAACTTTTATCTCTTGAAAAGCCCATGCTTTTAATTCCCCTTTCTAAAAAAGCAAGCCGTGGCGACCAGATTGAAAATGCAAAGATTTTTGAAGAAAAAGGCTACGCAATTTGTCTATGTGAAGAAGATTACACTTTTGATAAATTTATGAAAAACACAGAAAAACTCATAAAAAATAAAGA
>CANRCQ010000054.1 GCA_947629145.1 uncultured Clostridia bacterium | reverse complement strand
AGCCGCTTAAAAGCCCGACAAGGAAACTTTCGGATGTGAAAATTCGCTTGATGTCTTTTCGTCTTGCACCGATTGATTTCAACACGCCAATTTCTTTTGTGCGCTCTGAAACGCTCATGTAAAGCACAACCAAAATCATCATTGCAGAAACTAAAAGTGAAATGCAGGAGATGACAACAAGTGATGTGCCGATGACACTTGTCATGTTTGTGAACATACTTCCAAGTTGGTCTTCAATCGAGCCGCGATAAGAGAATTTTGGCTCTTTGCCAGCTTCAACTGGTGGCAACTCTGCACCCTTATCGTCATATAAAACAGGAATTTCGGCAAGATAGCCATTTATGATGTTTGTTATTCTTTCGCTTGGAGTTTCAATATAAAGTGAAGTAGGTGCAAACATATTTTCCCATTTTTGTTCTGCAAAAAGGGCTTTGAGATAGTCATAATCAACATAGGCAGCCAAAATTCCAGAGAAAACGGATGTGTCAACAATTCCGCAAACTTCGTCAACCGCACGGAATGCAGGAAGTTCTGGGTTGCTTTTTAAGGAGAAAGATATTTCAACTTTTTTGCCGATTGGGCTTTCTTCGCCAAACATTTCATATAATGCGCGTGAGAACATAAATCCGCCACCACCAATTGGCATTTCATCCGCATCACGTTGTGGAGTGCCATCTTCTTTGATTTGTGGGGTTGTGCTTAACTTCCCTTCGGCAACGGTGCTTTGGCTGTAATAAGGTGGGGTGGTGTAAATCAAAAAGATTTGACTTGAAGCTACATTTTCGCCTTCAAAATTTATGTCTTCTGGGTCAGCCGTGTATTTTACAACGGGGTCTGCAAGTAATGCCGTGAACATATTAAAGCCATATGAAAGATTGCCATTTTCAGTTCCTTTTGTCACTTGAAAATCAATATTGTCTTCTTCAAGGCGTTTGTTAATTTCTTCAATAATATAGTTTTCTTCATCTTCATTTATTGTTAAGAAATCTGCAAGTCCACCAGTGATTGAATTGTTGTTGCGTTTTGAAATTGTGACTATGCGTGGATTGGAGTAGGAGTTCATTGTGTTGGAGATAAAGTCGGTTATGCCAGACGAAAAACACATCATCAAAATCAAACTGCCAATGCCGATTGCAACACCGATTGACATCAAAATATTCTTGGTTTTGCTTGCAAGCATATTATGCATGGAAAGGCGAATTGCTTGCCAAATAGACAAGTTTTGTTTGTCTTTATAGTTCTTTTTAGGTTTTTCTTCTTGTGGTTTTTCTGCTTTTTCTTCCTTATCTTCAAAGGCATTTTTTGTTGTATTTTTCTTGTATTTAGTGTTTTTATGGTCGCCAACAATTCTTCCATCAGAAATCTCCACAACACGCGAAGAAACAGATGCCACTTTTTCGGAGTGGGTGACCATGATGACAAGTTTGCCACTGTCGGCAATTTCTTTCAAAATCTCCAAAATTTGAGTGGCGGTTGTGCTGTCAAGCGCGCCAGTTGGCTCATCTGCAATGATAATTTCTGGGTCGTTGATAAGCGCTCTTGCAATCGCAACACGCTGTTTTTGTCCACCAGAAAGTTGATTTGGCTTTTTCTTAAGTTGGTCGGCAAGACCCACACGCTCTAAAATTTTTGTTGCTTTTGCCACTTTTTCTTTTTCGCTTACATTTGAAAGGGTGAGTGCAAGGGTGACATTATCCAAAATTGAAAGGTGAGAGATAAGGTTGAATGATTGAAATACAAATCCAACCTTGTTTTTACGATATTTGTCCAACTCTTTTTCAGAAAGTTTTTTCAAATTTTCGCCGTCTGCAATGATGCTTCCTGTAAAGTCACTGTCCAGGCCGCCGATAAGGTTCATAAGAGTTGATTTTCCGCTTCCGCTTTCGCCGATGATTGAAACAAGTTCGCCTTCTTCAAAATCGACATTTATATCATAAAGTGCCTGAAAAGTTTGTTTGTTTTCAAGTTTATAGACTTTATTTACACCATAAATTTCAAGTTTTTTCATCATAAAACTCCTAAAAATGATATAAAAAATTATATCACTAATATTTATTTATGTCAAATATAAAAGTGTGTTATTTAATAAAATAAATTGTAAAAATTTTTCTGGTGTGTTATAATAACTGGCAAGGAGTAAAGATGGGCATTTTTGTTGACAGTTTATATGATGCCGTTGTGGATTGTTTGAAGATAATCCCTATTCTTTTTCTCGCCTATCTTTTAGTTTCTTTTATCTCGCACGACCACAGCCATAAATTCAGCAAATTCCTTTCTAAAAGCAAAGGCACAAGTGTGTTGTATGCATCATTTTTGGGGTGCATTCCGCAGTGTGGATTTTCGTCTGTTGTAGCCGACCTTTACAGCCGTAGAAAACTTTCGCTTGGCACACTTGTAGCGATTTTTGTTGCCACAAGTGATGAAGCAATTCCTATCATGATTTCAAACACAGACAGAATTGTTGATATGCTTATTATGATTGGCATAAAGGTGGCTTTGGCGCTGTTCTGGGGCTATCTAATTGATTTGATTGTGTTTTTATGCACCTTCAAAAGAAAGAAAAAACCGCAAATGGAGATTAGAGATGAAGTGCATGAATTTCACGAACACCATCATGACTGCGGACATATTCACACTGACGAATGTGATGACGACTGCGGACATGGGGACTGCTGTGTGAACAATGTGTTTTTAGACGCGTTTAATCACACATTCAGCATTGTTATCTACATCTTTGTGGCAACCTTTACAATCAACTTGATTTTGGGATATGCTGGCACGGCTGTGCTTGAAAATCTATTGACCACAAATGTGTATTTACAGATTGTTTTTGCGGCACTTATTGGGCTTATTCCAAACTGCGCTTCATCCGTGCTTTTGGTGGAACTTTATATGTTTGGCTCGCTTGCTTTCCCAGCGCTTATTGCGGGGCTTTGTTCTGGGGCTGGCGTAGGGCTTGTGGTGCTTTTGACAAAGAACAAAAAACACCCACTTCAAAACATGGGCATAATAATCTTACAATATCTAATTGGGGTTGCAAGCGGTATGCTTTTGACACTTTTTATGTAATCAGCCGTTAAGGCCGTTTGCTTGACGTTCCATGTTCTCAACAACAATGTCTTGAATGTCGCCAAGGCTGTCGCAATATTCCAAAACCTTCCATGGGGTGTTGGTGTGAAAATGAAGCCTTATCATCTCATCATCGCCGACAACCAAAAGGCAATCTCCCTTTATGTTTTGGGTGATGTAATCACGAATTTTTGCATCGTCTAAATTTTTGCCTTCAATCAAAAGTTGTGTGTCAAATTTGTATTCAATCATATTTTCTCCTTAACCTTTATAAAAATCAAATGCTTTCATAATCTCCGCTAAATCTTCGGTTGGATTAAGTGCTTCTTCAAAACTGAAACCGCTTTCACTGACAGGGTAGTCCGTGATTGTTTTTTTGTTGGTTGGAATGTGGACTTCACGCGGCGAATCTTGCACTTTTTTATAATCTTGCATCTTGTTTAAAAGTGCGCGCATACTGTCGTTGCCTGAATATATTGGGCGCGTGAGTTCGGTCATTTTATCAACTCCGTCACGATAGTTTTTAATCATGCCAGAAAATTCCGTTATGATGTTTTCAAAATTCTGGTCATTGTGAAGTTCTGGAAATCTGGTGTTAAGGTCGTCAATAAGCGCTTCTAGTTTATCCATGATAAGTTTGTAAAATGTCTTAGAGCCTTCTTCTTGAAACTTGTTGGCGCGTTCAATCACAGAAAGGGCATTTAAAATGTTCCTTTCTTTATTTTCAATTTCTGTGCGTTCGTTTTTAAGGTCCAACACCTTCTTTTCGCTGTCTAATGCTTTGAGTTTTTCTTCCATAAGTTTGGCTTCATAACTTGCCTTCATGCGCTGAATGAAACTGTCAACTTCGGTTTTGTTGTAACCATCTATTTCTTGAGAAAACATATACAAACCATCTCCACTATCAATAATAACAAAAATGGCACAAGAAATGCAATTAAAATTGAAGAAGATATTAAATTTTTTACATAGAGAAGGGTGTAAAGGCTTACGAAGATTGTCGAAAACGCAAATATAAGATGAAAGCGCTGCCCTGTGAAAAAGTAGGTGAGTGTGGATGCAAAGATAAATGCAAGTGCAACATAAAAGCCGGCATACTGACTTGTGTTTGTGTATGTGAAAACAAAGCCAAAAACACCTAATGAAAATAAAA
>CANRCQ010000053.1 GCA_947629145.1 uncultured Clostridia bacterium | reverse complement strand
CAAGTGGCTTCGCGGACAAAATCAATCACCTATCCACTGGTGGCGGAGCAAGTTTAAAACTTATGGAAGGGAAAGTTTTGCCTGCAATTGAAGTTATTGACACACTTTAAAAAGGAGAAGAAATGAACAAACTTATCATTGGAAATTTCAAAATGAACACAACACCAAAGGAGTTTAAAGAATATTCCATTGCGCTTGCAACAAAGTGCAAAGGCACAAAAAACGATGTTGTTGTGTGTCCACCATTCACACATTTGTCTGTTGCGAAAGAGATTTTAAGTGGAAGCAATGTTGAATATGGTGCGCAAAACATTTGTGAAGAAGAAAAGGGTGCGTTCACTGGCGAAGTGAGTGCAAAAATGATAAAGGATTTGGGCGCAAGTTACGTCATTGTTGGACACAGTGAAAGACGCGCAAAGTTTAAAGAAACAGACCGCCTTATCAATAAAAAGATTAAAACAGCGCTTGCAAATGGGCTTAAAGTGATTTTGTGTGTGGGCGAAAATTTGCAAACTCGCGAAAGTAAGCAAGCCGCCATATTTGTTAGGAAACAGTTGGATGACGACCTTAAAGGGATGTATGAAAACGAACTTGAAGGGGTTGTGATTGCATATGAGCCTGTTTGGGCAATTGGCACAGGCAAGTTTGCAACGAAAAAAGACATAACAAAAATGGTGGAAGTCATTCGCAAAGAGATTGAAAATCAATTCTCAGCAAAAGCCGCACAGAGCATAAATGTTTTGTATGGTGGAAGCGTGAACATAAGCAACTATAAAAACATCATTTCAAACGAAGCAATAAATGGCGCACTTATTGGCGGCGCAAGTTTGAATGTTGACAACTTTTCAGTTATTGCAAGAGAAAATTATTAGGGGAGAGCATGGAACATATCGCACTTTACAGAAAATATCGTCCAAAGACATTTGACGAAGTGATTGGACAGGAGCACATCACAAAAACACTTCAAAATCAAATCATGAATGGGCAAGTTGGACACGCATATCTTTTCACAGGAACACGCGGAACTGGGAAAACAAGTGTTGCAAAGATTTTTGCGCGTGCTGTGAATTGTCTTAATCCTGTGCATGGTTCGGCTTGCGGCGAATGTGAAAACTGCAAACGTTTGCAACAAGAAAACGACATCAACATCATTGAAATGGATGCGGCATCAAACAACAAAGTTGATGACATAAGAAACATTCGTGAAAAGGTTCGTTTTGCGCCAGTTGGGGCAAAATATAAAGTGTATATTGTTGACGAAGTGCATATGCTTACTGATTCGGCTTTCAACGCACTTTTAAAAACGTTGGAAGAGCCACCAGCACACGTCATCTTCATTCTTGCGACAACCGAAGTTCACAAACTTCCACAGACCATACTTTCGCGCTGTGTGAGATTTGATTTCAGGCTTGTGAGTGTGGATGAACTTTCAAAACATCTTGCAAAAATCTTTGATAAAGAAAAGATTTCTTATGACGAAGAAAGTTTGAAAATTATTGCAAGTGCCGGCGAAGGCAGTGTGAGAGACACCCTTTCAATCGCGGACAGCATTGCGTCATATTGTCAAGGCAACATCACAAAAGAAAAGACTTTGCAGGTTTTAGGCACAACCGACTACGACCTTATCATCAACTTTTTTGACAAGATAAACGAAAAAGATGTTGGCGGAGTTTTGGGGCTTATTGACGAGATTGAAAAGGAAGGGAAAAATCTTGCTGTTTTTGCAAAAGACCTTTCAAAACATTCAAGAAATTTGCTTGTTTGCAAGTCTTGTAAAAACGCAGAAGAAATCTTAAATTTGACAGACGATGTTTTAGAGATGTATAAAACTCAGGCGGAAAAGTTTGAAGAGAAAGACCTTATAAGATATATGCAAGTTTTTTCAAGTGCAGAAAGCGAACTTAGATACACACTTTCGGTTAGGCTTCTTTTAGAGACAACTTGCCTTACAGCCATGCTTGGCCTGGACGCAAAAAAAAACTGAAAATTGAAGTTGACACAACAAAATTGTCCGCTGGCAACGTTTGGGGAAAGATTGTGCTTTATCTTAAAGAGCATAAAAAAGTGGCGCTTCATGTGGCGTGCGGAGATATTACAAATGCCCAACTTATTGACGGCAGGCTTGTGATACGTTCCAGTGACGACTTTTTGATTGATGTTTTGGAAAACGGCAGAAGGGACATTGAAGCGGCTATTCGTTGGCAGGGCTTGGATTTGAAGTTTGAAGTTGTAAAATTTGAAAGCAAAGAACAAAAGATTGAAAAAGATATAAAAAAGGCCAAAGATTTTTTTGGCAATAAAGTTGAAATAGAATAAAGGAGTTTTGTTATGGGATACGGATTTGGTGGTGGTTTTGGCGGCGGAAATATGCAAGCACTTATGCGCCAGGCACAAAAAATGCAGGAAGACATGAAAAGAATAAGACAGGAGATTGACGAAACTGAATACACATCTTCTGTTGGGGGCGGCATGGTTGAAGTGACTTGCTTTGGAAACAGAACTGTAAAGGCAGTGAGAATAAAAAAAGAAGTTGTTGACCCAGATGATGTTGAAATGCTTGAAGATTTGGTTGTCAGTGCGTTTAATGACTGCATGGCAAAGATAACTGCAGATGAAACATCAAAACTTCCAAATATAGGAATGTAAGATGGAAGAGCCGATTGAAAGACTTGTTGAATATTTCAAAAGTTTGCCAGGTGTTGGACAGAAAACTGCCCAGCGCTATGCTTTTTATATAATTGAAAACAGCCGCGAAAAAGCGGAAAATTTTGCAAAGGCAATAATTGAAGCGAAGGAAAAGGTTAAGTTTTGCCGCGAATGTGGAAATTACAGCGCAAAGGACATTTGTCCAATCTGTGAAAAGCGAAATCAAAAAGTTGTCTGTGTTGTGCAAGAGCCAAAGGACATTTTGTCCATGGAAAAAGTTAAAAGTTTTGACGGAGTTTATCATGTGCTTTTTGGCTGTATAAGTCCGCTTGAAAACAAAGGTCCAAATGATATAAAAGTGAAAGAACTTTTATCTCGCGTGCAAAGAAATGGCGTGCAAGAAGTGATTATGGCAACAAATCCAGATGTGGAAGGGGAAGCAACAGCAATGTATATTGCAAAACTGTTAAAGCCGATGGGTGTGAAAGTGACTCGTCTTGCGCAGGGAATTGCCATGGGCAGCGACATTGAGTTTGCCGATGAAATCACACTTGAAAAAGCCTTAAAGTCCAGACAAGAGATTTAAAGCAAAGAAATTCTTTGCTTTTTTGTTTTTTTTATGATATACTAAGCCGTGGAGAAAAATATGAACATTAAAAAAGAACTCACAGATATTTTGTGCGATGTGGCAAAGGAGATGGGGCTTGATGTGTCAAAGGTTTGTGTTGCGTTTTCAAATCGACCAGAACTTTGTGATTATCAATGCAATTTTGCAATGCTTACTGCAAAGGCTTTGGGAGAAAAACCAATTGAACTTGCCGAAACAATCGTTAAAAATGTTGAAAAAAATGCAAAAAATGCGAAAAAATATGAATTTTCTGCAGTTATGCCGGGATTTATCAATATAAAAGTGACAAATTTGGCGCTGTCGAATTTTTGCAATTTTATTAAAAGTGACAAAAATTTGGGGGTTGAGCAAGTTGAAAAGCCAAGACTTGTTTTCTTTGACTATGGCGGTGCGAATGTTGCAAAAGAGTTGCACGTTGGACACTTGCGTTCGCCGATTGTTGGGGAAGCAATAAAAAGACTTCATGCCGTTATGGGCGACAAAGTTTTGGCGGATGTGCATCTTGGCGACTATGGGCTTCAAATGGGGCTTACAGTTTTGCAACTTAAAATTGACGGATTTTTGGACAAATTCTTTGAAAAAAACGCAAAAATTCAAGAGCTAACACTTGAAAATGTCACTTTGGATGTTTTAAATGACGAATATCCAAAGGCTTCTAAGCGCAAAGAGTTTGACGAAGAATTTAAAAAACAGGCGGATGACTTTACATTATATATACAACAGAAAAAAGAACCATATTATACTATATATAAAAAGATAAAGGACTTGTCTGTTGCGGAGATTCAAAAAAATTATGCGCTTTTAAATTGTGGCTTTGATTATTATTTTGGCGAAAGTGATGCCGAACCTTATATTGATAAAACCATTAAAATCTTTGTTGATAAAGCTCTTGCAAGAGAAAGTGAAGATGCACTTGTTGTGGATGTTGCACTTGAAGGCGAGCATATTCCAATTCCCAAAAAGAGCGAAGACGAGCCACAGCGCTACAAAAACCCAATGCCACCAGCCATTATCAAAAAGTATAATGGCGCTG
>CANRCQ010000052.1 GCA_947629145.1 uncultured Clostridia bacterium | reverse complement strand
GTCAACTTTTTTGGCACTGCAAACGCCTGCAAATATGCAATTCCAATAATGAAAAAGAAGGGCAAGATTATTGTAGTTGCATCCGCAACCGCACTTTTTCCACTTCCATTTAAAGCATATTATTGTGCCAGCAAGGCCGCAGTTGACAGTTTTGCACAAAGTCTAAGAATGGAACTTTCCAAGACGCAAATTCAAGTGACATCAATTTGTCCTGGAGATGTAAAAACAAACTTCTCAAACAACCGTGTTAAAGTTTATGAAACAAACGAGCGCTATGGAAACTCGATAGAACTTTCCACCAAGCCAACCGAAAAAACCGAAGCGCGCCGCATGAGTCCAGAATATGCCGTCAAAAAACTTGCAAAAATCTGCGAGAAAAAGCATTTAAAATCAAGATATATAATAGGAAAACAATACAAGTTTTTCAATGTTGCAAGAAAGATGTTCACGCAAAACACAATGAACTTCTTTTTAACAAAGATTTTCTATAAAAAAGATAAAAGGCACTAAAACGACTTTTTTTATTTGCAAAAATACATTAAAAATTCTTCGTTGCCGTCACCACCTTTGATAGGAGATGTGATAATTTTTTTCACAATAAATCCCAAACTTTTGGCGCAATCGACAACCTTGTCCACTGCTTTTTGTCGCACCTTTTCATCTTTGACAATGCCACCGTGCTTTTTTGCATAAACAATGCCGCATTCAAATTGTGGCTTTATAAGTGCAACCGCTTCTAAACTTTCAAAGTCCTGCCAAAGTTTTGGAAGCAGATTTGTTAAACTTACAAAAGAAACATCTATTACAACAAAGTTTGCATCACAAAAATTTTCCTTTGAAAGTGAAAGATAGTTTGTCTTTTCAAGATTTACAACCCTTTTATCATGAAGAAGTTTCTCAGCAAGTTGTCCATGACCAGTGTCAACCGCATACACCTTTTTTGCGCCATTTAAAAGGCAAACATCAGTAAATCCACCAGTTGATGCACCTATATCAAGCACAACCTTTTCTTTTAAATTTATGTTAAATTCCAAAAGCGCCTTTTCAAGTTTAAAACCACCACGCGAAACATACTCAAACGGCTTGCATTCAACCAAAGCCCCATCTTCGCATTGAATAGACGGCTTTTTTTCAATCTTGCCATCAATAAAAACTCGCCCAAGTGTGATGGCCTGTTTTGCCTTTTCGCGCGATTGATAAAACCCTTTTTCAACAAGAAATAAGTCCAATCTCATGCCAATATAATATCACAAAAAAAATTTTTCTCAAACTTTTTAACAAAAATTCTTCATTCACATACATTGATAATGGAGGCAAACATGAAATACTCAACAAAATACACAACGGGAAATTATCAAGATTTGCATCCATGTGGCGGATGTTGTAAACCACCGTGTTTCAATCCACCAAACATTGTTTGCCCATCGCCATCCCCTAATCGATGTGGCAATAATAATGAAGTGTTCTTCTTCATACTAGGCTACCTTCTAGCTAAAGAAAATTAAAACAAGGTTTAATGCCTTGTTTTAGTTTTTTAAGCCAAACTTAAAGATGACCGCCGTAAAGAAAAATATTTCCTTTACAAATTTTATTATATCTTTAAATTTTAAAAGTCAAACATCAAAATGTTTTATTAAATGTGTGAATATTTATACATTATATTTATATTTATTCATGCAATAGCTCTTCCCAAAGTTTGATATATTTTTCGCACATATCAAAAGCATCATCAAAAGTCTTTTCTTGCGTCAAATCACAATCTGCAATTTTCAAAAGGGAAACAGGGTCTTGTGAACAGCCAGATGAAAGGAATTTTATATATTTGTTTGCAAATTTCCCATCGCTTAAAAGCCCAGAAGAAATCTTCAAAGAACAGATAAGCCCTATTGCATATTTATACACATAAAAACTTCTGTAAAAATGTGGGATGCGCGCCCATTCATATTTCATTTCAGGGATTTGCACAACTTTTTTGCCATGATAAAAATCATTTAACTCTTTATATTTTTCACATAAAAGTTCACAAGACAATGGATGTTCTTTTTCATATTCAGCGTGTGCAAATTCTTCAAATTCCGCAAACATAGTTTGCCTGAAAATGCAACTTCTCATCTCTTTCAAAAAGTAGTCATAATATGAAATTTTCTCAGCATCAGTCTTTGCGTTTTTGAGTAAATATTGAAGCAAAAGTTGTTCGTTTGTGGTGCTTGCAACTTCCGCAACAAAGATTGTGTAATATGCCGTTTGAATTGGCTGTGTCTTATTTGAAAAATAAGAGTGCATTGCGTGGCCAAGTTCATGTGCCAATGTGAAAACACTTTCTAAATTCCCTTCAAAGTTTGTAAGAACAACAGGTGTTGCGCCTTTATTGGCTGTCGAATATGCCCCACTGTCTTTGTTTTTATTTGGCATAACATCAATCCAACGTTCGTCTTTTGCGCGCTGAATAAGATTTACATACTCTTCACCTAAAACAGAAACTGCCTTCTTTATAATCTCAATCGCTTCGTCATAGGTGAACTTTTTTGTGTTTTTGCAAACTGGTGCGAAAGTGTCATATATTGCAAACTTATCAAGTTTCAACATCTTGCGTTTCAGTTCAAAATAACGATGTTGCAATTCAACATTTTCACGCACTTTTTTGATAAGCATATCATAAACACATGGGTCAATTTCTTCGCAATAAAGTGCTTCTTCAAGTGCCGATTTATACTTTCTTATCTTGGCAATAACACAATCTTCTTTGACATTTGAAATATAGTTTGAAGCCAAGAAATGAATAAAATCGCCGCGCTTACTGTTTATCTCTTTAAAAGCATTTTCTCTTAAAACTCTGTCTTCACTTTCTGCATAAAGCGAATATTTCGACTGTGAAAACTCATGCTCTTTGCCATTTTTATCTTTGATTTTATCAAATTTAAGGTCAACATCTGTAAATTTATCAAAACTTTCACTGCTTCCACCTAAACATTCGCCCATTTTAGAAAGTAAAACTTCTTCCTTCTTTGAAAGGCTGTGTTTTTTATGACGGATTGTTTCTTCAAAAAAGCGCTTATATGCGGAAAACTTTGGCTCTTTTACAAGCCTTTTAAGTTTATCAAGCGAAAACTTGTCAATTTCTGTTTCAATGGATGTGATTATAGGAGAAAGTTTGGAATAAAACATCCCCAATTTTTCACACATCTCATTCGCCTGTCTGTTTGATGCATCTTCACTTTGACGAAGATGCGGATAAAGGTCAAAGCAAGTGTCTTCATAAAACTTATACTTAAATTTAAGATATTTTAAAAGAGTGTCATCATTTGAAAGTTTGCCTTCAAAGTTTTTAAACTCTTCAAGTTTCTCTGTCAGTGCATCCAACTTGTTGTAAAAGTCCTTTTCATCTTTGCAAAATTTTGTCAAATCCCATTTGTATTTTTCTTCAATCTCGCTTCGATTTTTCATAAAACGCCCCTTTTATAAAATCAATATATTGTGTATTATGCATTTAATTTTTATTGCATACTACACAATATTTTGTTATCTTTGAAAATATTTTTCCATATTAAATTCATCCCATGGTTTGCCAGTTGGGCAAGCAAGAAATGTGAGTTTTTCCTTTGTTGTAGGATGAATAAATGAAAGTTTTCCAGCCCACAATCCAAGATTTTGTGTCATGCCTTTTGCCTTTCCATATTTCACATCCCCCACAAGTGGAAAGCCTATGTTTGAAAGTTGAAGTCTTATTTGATGACTTCTGCCAGTCAAAATTCTCACTTCAAGCAAACTTTCGCTTTCTGTCGTTTGCAAAACCTTGTATTCAAGTTCCGCCTTTTTCGCTCCACTTTCACTCATTGGCACAATCTTGACAATGTTTTCTTTTTCATCTTTTTTCACATAGTTGACAAGTGTCTGCGATTTCACTTTCACAACCCCATTTGTCACTGCGTAATAAACTTTTTCAACATCATGTGATGCAAACTGCTGCGAAAGACGCTTTGCAGATTTTGAGTTTCTTGCAAAAACCATAATGCCGCCAGTTGGTCTATCAAGCCTATGCACAAGTCCAATAAACACTTCGCCAGGCTTATTGTATTTTTCTTTCACATAGGCTTTGACCATTGAAAGCATATCCAAATCCCCACTCGCATCTTCGGCGGTCGGCACATTTTGTGGCTTTATCACAACAACTATTTGATTATCTTCATACAAAACTGTCAATTTTTCCATATTTTCACCCCTGTTGCTCCACAAGGCAAAATCAAGCCTTCTTGTGTTGGAAGCCCAATCTCATCCGCTTCTACATCACTTTGCCCAAACACGCTTTTAAGAATGTTTGCAATCACTGTTGGCTGCAAACCTGTTGTGTAAGAATTTATCAGCACAAACAGCGGATTTTTTGAAAGAACTTTTTTTGTAAGTTCCACAAAGTCAGCAAGATTGTCTTCAAGTTTCCACATTTCTCCACTTGGTCCACGCCCATAACTTGGTGGGTCCATGATAATTGCGTCATAAAAATTTCCGCGTCTAATTTCACGTTCTATAAACTTTTGACAGTCGTCAACAATAAAACGAATGTTTGAAATATTGTTGAGTTTTGCATTTTCTTTGGCGCGCTCAACCATGCCTTTGCTTGCATCAACATGAGTGACAATCGCCCCTGCATTTGCAAGCGCCACAGAAGCCCCACCCGTATATGCAAAAAGATTTAAAACCTTGATTTCGCGCTTAGATTTTT
>CANRCQ010000051.1 GCA_947629145.1 uncultured Clostridia bacterium | reverse complement strand
ACATTGAGACGGCGTTGAAGGCTGCGCAGGCGTGGTCAAAGTTCAAATCATTTCCTCCTTTATACCAAAGGGTGCGAGCGGGAAATATCGCCTTCTATAAGAAACGAAACCCAGAGATGTACGACAAAATGTTGGCACACTTAATCGAGGAGACCAAACAAGGTAAAATGTTCGGCGAATGGAATGACTATGGAAGGCTTTATATCCATAAACAATAAAAAGATACTTGTTCGTTAGAAATAAAACAACCCTTTTTGTGCATCTTATTTGATTTAATAATATAAATTTGCTATAATAATATATATGGCGAATAAAAAATCAAAATTTTTATTTTACATGAGTTGTTTGTTATTGTTGTCGGCAATAGGAATATTTTTTGGACTACATTTTCAAACTCAGCCCATTTATTCTATCACAAACGAAACAATCGTAAGCGAGGCGAGTGAAACTCATTCCGGTCCACTGACGATAGATAATTTATTTGAAGATTATACACAAACAAGTGTTAAGCAAAAATACAATTCTATTGAAAAAATCGAGGCATATGAAGAATCTGTCAAAAATCTTGATTCTTACAATAAAGAAGATTTCGAACGTGCAAAAAAAGTTGTCAAAGGCGAGGTTAGGTTTGATCCGCACAGAGAATTTTCAACCTTAGATGATGCGTTAAACAAACTCACTCAATATGGCGCTATAAGGAATTATTGTCAATACGATATGCATATGAAACGATTTGGCTCTGACAGACAACCAACGGGTATATATGCCTACGCCAATGACAAAATCACAATTTATATGGAGTGCGAAAGTGATAATTATCGCCCATATGTGGTTTTCACTCAGTTTGAGGGATCTAGCAATAGTTTTATGTCTGAAAAGCCTATTTTAAATGGGAAAAATGTTTTTCAAGTTCCTGATTTGGTGACGAGCGCTTACAGTAAAAGTGTGGTGCATGGAGGCCCTATTCATCTTTCAAACCCACGAACGCACGATATGCAAGGGGACGTGAAAGTTTACATTGAAGGCGGGGACTTTTATCCTGTTTACAAAAAAGGCGAAGATGAAGCTTTATTTTTGCAAAATTTAACGGAATATTACAAAAACTATCAAAGCAATAGATCAGGAATGTTTGATATGACGGAACTTGTTGCCGACCATGTTTATTTCACAATTGCCGCATCGGCGTGCTATAAAGAATATGTGACTAATGGCCATAGTGTGAATGACAATCTTATAAGTTGGGATAACTATATGCGAATGCTTTTAGAGTATTCCGGCGTTACTTTCAATGCAGATGATCCTGATTATAAAGAAATTAATGAACATTTAAACATCAACATTCGTGACACGCAAAATTTGGAAGGCGCGGGGGCGTATGCCGGAAAAGACCATGTGGGAATTTATAAGGGCAGTTTGTGGGAAGAGATTGCGGTTTATGTTGAAGACGGAACGGATGCCATGAGCAGAGATTGGGGATTTGCCCATGAGATAGGACATATGCTTGACACATCCGAGCTTGAAATAACCGAAACAACAAACAATATGTATGCAAAATATGCAGAAATGAATTTGTTTAAAGGGGCTGTCCCAAGTGACGCACCAACTCATGATCACACGCAAGAAACCTTTAATCATCTTGTCAATGATGATACGGCAAAAACTCCTTTCTTTCATACAGATGATCAAAGGAAAAATTATTTTGTATGGTGGTATCTGGAAGCGGCTTTTCCAGGCTTTTGGCCACGTCTTCAAAATCTCTATCGAAATCGTTCGGTAAATAACATGATGTCGTCAACGGAAAAAATGGTGTTTTTGTCATCGATTGCGGCGGGGATTGACCTTTCATATTATTTTGAACGCTGGACTTATAAGGCAGATGTTAAAAATGAGCCTTTCAAAGAGGCAACTGCGTCGCAATATTTTTTGCAAGAGATGCAACAAGCGCAGCTAGACGGGGAATTTCAGTCAGATTTTAAGCCAAAACTTTGGTATCAAAATGCACAAACGTATGAAAATCTTGCACGCAAGGGGATATCACTTACAGATGAGATAGACACTCTTTTTGATGGCACTCAAAGTTGTGAAATTTTAAGTGTTTTTAAAGATGGAAATCAATATACAATAAAACTAAAAGATTTCGACGATTATAGGCTTTTGGGCTATGAAATTATCGACACAACAACAAACAAGGTTGTGGGTTTTACTTACAGCAACTGCATCGTTTTAGATATGGTCGAAAGTCCAAAATTTAAGGCGATTGCCTATGATATTTATTTTAGAACATCAAAACCAAGCGAAGAAACAAGTGCAACAACAAGTGAGAATGCAGTTTGTTCGCTTAACGGAAAAACCTATACATCTTTGTCGCAAGCCATCAGCGATGCAGCAAATGATGATGTAATTAAACTTTTGGACGATGTTCGTGAAGAGGGAATTCACATTTACAACAAAAACATTACAATAACAGTTGATGACAGCGTCAATCACAACATCATATTTTTTGCAAAAGAACGAGAGGTTTTTTATGCAAATGGGGACACCACCGCCACGCTTAAAATTCTTGGAAAGCCAAATGCAAAGATAATTTTTGAAGGAGGCAATCTCACCAGAAATATGGCATTTATAAGGACTAGTGGACATGGCGATTTGGTTGTGGAAAACACAAATTTCAGAAACAGCGTCACTCACAATACCGGCGGACTTTATTGGATGAGCAGAGGAGATGTCACTTTCAA
Organism: uncultured Clostridia bacterium; assembly: GCA_947629145.1. Taxonomy (GTDB): domain Bacteria; phylum Bacillota; class Clostridia; order Christensenellales; family UBA1242; genus Caccovivens. The sequence continues at coordinate 2,218 of CANRCQ010000051.1, read as the reverse complement.
AAATTGTAAATTTGAAAATTTAAGCGGTGCAAATGGTGGAGCAATTTATGTAACAAATGCTGTCAATGTAAATTTTGATGGCTGCACTTTTATAAACAACGTTTCCACAAACTCTGGCGGTGCAATCATGGCGTCTTGCGAAAATTTAGACATTTTAAATTGTGTTTTCGATGGCAACAGGGCAAAGAATGCCACTGCAATCTGCCACAATTCTGGACAGCACCTAGTCATAAGAAAAACCAATTTAAACACAATGCTAACAGACGTGACCGCCGTTAAAGAAAGCGTTGGGGATATAAAAATTTATGCCGATTGTCATCTTAAGGGAATTTTTTACAGCACAAAGACGATTACTCTTTGCGATGGAATGTTTTCTGAAAATTACGGAAAAGTGATGTTTGATTTTTCTGCGCTTGATGAAAATGTGCCAGCTTTTGAAGGTGAAAATTTTGAAATTTCATATGAAGTGTTGGCAAAATTAAACAATATGGACAGCAGCAAAGCTTTTAGGCTTGAAAATGGAAAAGTTTATGTTGGAAATGAAAAATGCACAGTGAAATTCACTTACAATGGGCAGGAAATCGACAAACAGGTTACAAGGGGTGATATGCTGACACTTGACGGAAGCCTTTTCACATTGGATGAAAAATATCCTGCAACTTTCACTGAACGTGGTGGAAAGAGTTATAGTTATGGCGAACAAATTGAAGTGAAAGGCGACATGACTTTTGATGTTACGCTGGCGGATTTAATTAAAATAAAGTGGATTTATCTTAACAGTGAAAAAGAAGAAAAAATCTCTCCAAAGAAAGTTTATCTGCCACAAAAAGAGGGTGTAAACAATGTTTTAGGTTGGCTAATTGATGAGAAGATTTATAATACAGGCACATTTGTGGAAATAACCGAAAACAAGTCTATCATGGCAATTTATGAAGGATACTTATATGTCGTTTTTAAGAACAACGGCGAAATTATAGCACAGCAAAATTGTAAATATAATGCATCTGTTTCCGCACCTATGCTTAACAATGGATATTTGTGGTTTGCGAACAATGAAACATATTCGCCAAACAGCAATATAATTGTAAAATCCGATACCGTGTTTAATTCAATAAGTGCGGATGCACCTATTCCAAAAAATTTAGAAGACCTTTCAATAACCTTAACTAAAAATAGATTTGTTTATAGTGGCTTTGAATTTACGCCAGAAGTGACTATTATGGACAGTGAACATGAATTGATGAAAAACGATGATTATAAAGTGGAATATTTTAACAACAAAAACGCTGGCAAAGCATATCTTGTCATAACTTCGCTTTCAGAAAATTATTATGGCACTGTAACAATTTATTTTGACATATTAAAGGCAGAGGGAAGCGGAACGGCCTCAGTTGCTTCATATGAATATGGGCAAAATCCAACTGAGATCTTGATTAACAGTAACACGAATCCAAAAGAGGGCGCAAAGGTTTATTATAAGCTCAAAACGTCAAGTAGTTACAGCGAAAATAGACCTATAAATGCCGGAGAATATGATGTGAAAGTTGTGCTTGTTGCTTCGGATAACTATAACGAACTAACTCTTTATACAACCTTGACTATTGAAAAGGCTGAAAATCCACCTCAAATGCCGGAAAAATCAATTACAATCAGCAGAAAGGCAAAAACCTTGCAGGATGTTAACCTTGATGCAGAAGGTTGGAATTGGGAAAATCCAAGCACAAAAATCACGAGCGAGAATATGATAGCCAAAGCAGTTTATTCTGATAAAGAAAACTATGTGAATTATACAATTCAAATCATGTTGACAAAAGAGCCACGCAAAGACGTTTCTCAGTTGAATGTTGAACTTGATGTCAAATCCTTTGTCTATAACGGGACTGAAAGGAAGCCGAATGTAGTTGCAAAAGACGGACAAATTTTGCTTATTTTTGGCGATGACTATGATGTCGAGTATCAAAACAACACTAATGCCGGACATGGCAAAGCAATCGTTACTTTCAAAAACGATTATATTGGCACAAAAGAACTAACTTTTAAAATATCACGAGCAAAGCAACCAAAAGTTGAAACAACATTGAAGTTACACAATCATTTTGAAGATTTGTTAGAAATTGAGTTGCCAGATGATTTTGAGTGGATTGAAGATTCTCTTCAAGTTATCTCAGAAACCAAGATGATTGCAAAAGCAATTTACAAGGGCAGTGATGCAAATAAT
>CANRCQ010000050.1 GCA_947629145.1 uncultured Clostridia bacterium | reverse complement strand
GTCGGGGTGGAGGGTCTCGAACCCCCGACCTCACGGTCCCAAACCGCGCGCTCTACCAACTGAGCCACACCCCGAAATGCAACTTGCTGTTACATTTTATTATAAAATGAGAAAAATGTCAAGAAAAAATGAAAACTTTTTATTTTTTTTATAAAATAGCGGAAAAAATGGCGAATTTAGCGGATAAAAGGGCACAAAATTTTAAGCATAGGCATCTTCATCGGCGAAATTTTTTATAAAATTCAGATAATGTTTCAGTGACTTAACATCCACTGGTGTGTAATAGTGGAATGTGCAGCAAACATTCACACCAAAAGGTTTTACAAGTGCAAGTGAGTGGATGTGTCCAAAAATTGTGTAGCAATCCTTGGCATGATTTGTCGGCTTGTGAGTGAGAAAAATCTTTTCTCCAAAAATCTTTTCATCGATATAAATTCCATGTTGATAGACGTCTGCAAAGCCCAATCCAATCAATTTTTCTTTAAACTTTTTAAACGGCATTTTGCCCTTGTAATCATAGTTTTCATAATTTCCACAGATGAGATAAACCTTTCCATTTAGATATTTGATGTTTTCGTAGTCGCCAAAGTCCCCCACATGATAGACTATATCATTTGGGCCAACCTTGTTATTCCATCGCCTGATAAGTTCTTTATTCATCTCCTCAACTGTTTTAAACGGAACTTGTTTGTTTCTAACCTTCTTTTCATGTCCAAAGTGAGTGTCCGCAATAAAGAAAATTTCTGGCTTTAAATAGGAAGTTTTTGTGTTGTTTATTGTATCCAAAAATTTAAGCCACAACTGAAAGTTCTTTGGTGCGGAAGCAACATATTTCACATTCCTATGTTTTTTCAAAGCGCCGTCTTTATCCAAGATTTTTGAAGAAATTTCCTTAACAACAAAATCCTTTGGATTTAAAAGATAGGAAATCGGCATAAGGTCATGGATTTGTTTGTTTCCGCGAGTGTCAAGCGCCAACACTCCCCTTTGCATAAGGCTGGAAAGGTAGTTCGTGACGGCATTATTTTTGATGTTTGCCGCAAATTCATATGTTGAAGTGGAAATTGTTCTTGCAACATATGACGGAATAATCGTAAAATCCACACCAGACGCAAGAACCTTATAAAATGCCTGTTTATCCGTGGAAAAATTCAAATCTTCAAAGTTATCTAAAAGTGGATTGTCCGTTCCAAGCCAAACTACACGCAAATTTTTTGCAATTTCCGGACAAATTTGAAGTGCCATTGCAACATTGGTCAGTGTCCCAAGACAGCAGATATACACAACTCCGCTTTTGGCTTCTTTTATAATCTTTTCCACAGCAGGATTTGTGTCGTGATAGCCATTTGAGATAAAATCGGTGCAGCCAAGATAGACAAAAGGATTGTCTTTATCATATTTTATCTTAAAAAGGTGCAGGATGTGGTATGCGGCATTTTTGCTGTCAACAATCCCTTCTCTAATTTCCAAAGTGTTTTTCCAAGAAACGCGGAAAGGCTCAATCGTAATCGCCTTTATATCAAAAAGTTCTTGGCGCGCAAACGCATAACAGATGGCGAATTGGTCATCAACGCCATTTGCAACATCGCTGTCAATGATAAGTCTCTTTTTTCTCATATTTTCATGATAACACAAATAAAAGAAAAAATAAAAACAAAAAAACTAACTTTGCAATTTATTTTTCAAATTTTCCAAGATTTTGTTTTCCAGGCGAGAAACTTGAACCTGTGACACGCCCAGCCTTTGTGCAATTTCACTTTGTGTTTTGTCATAAAAATATCTCAGCAGAATGATTTTTCTGTCGCGTTCTTCAAGCCCATTTATAATGTCTTTGAGCGCAAATTTATCTACAAAATCTTCGCTTTCTTGCCCATCAAATCGGTCGATAATCGTAAGCCCATCTTCTTCGCCGTCATCAAATGGTGTGTAAAGTGAAACAGGCATTTTGGCGCTGTCCATCGCAAGAACAACATCTTGTTCACTGATTTTAAAGTGCTTTGCAATGTCACTTATTGTGGCTTTTCTGCCGTTCTCAACAAAAAAGGCATCAACAAATTTGTTGATTTTGATGTTGAGTCCTTTCATTGCCCTTGACACCTTCACAGCCCCATCATCACGCATAAAACGTTTGATTTCCCCAACAACCATTGGAACGGCATAGGTTGAAAATTTGACGTTAAACGAACAGTCAAAATTGTTTATCGCTTTCAAAAAACCAAGGCAACCAAGTTGATAAAGGTCGTCATTTTCAATACCTTTGTCCCTAAACCAACGGATGACACTTTTTATAAGTGGCGAATTTTCATTCACAAGAGTTTCTTTGGCAAGTTCGTCCCCTGCCTGAGCCTTTTTGATAAGTTCAAGGGTTTCTTCTTGCCCCAGCATCAGCCCACCTTCTCACAAGCATTTGGAAGGATTTTTTTCGTCATTTTAACACTTGTGCCAAAAGAGTTGCTTAAAACTTGCACATCGTCCATAAAACTTTCCATAACCGTAAAGCCCATTCCAGAACGTTCGGCGGAAGGCTTTGAAGTGTAGAAAGGTTCACGCGCCTTTTCAACATCTTTAATCCCCACGCCTTTGTCTGCAACTGTGATTGTGACAGTGTTGTCTTCAAGTTCACATCTTAAAATAACATCTCCCTTAACCGAAGTTGGATAAGCATGCACAACACAGTTTGTCACCGCTTCGGACACTGCAGTTTTTATGTCCGTGATTTCATCGACAGACGGATTGAGTTGCACGCAAAAAGAAGCCACGCACACACGTGCAAACCCTTCATTGACAGAAAGCGCTTTAAAAGTCACTTCCATAAAATTTGAATATTTTGTCATAAAACCCCCTAAACAATTTTGGGCATAATCTCATAAAGCCCAGTCATTTTGAAAATTTTTTCCGCATGAGAAGATGGATTTGTGATGAAAATTGGAATGTCTTTGTCCTTCATTTTTTTGTATCTTCCAATCAAAACGCCAATTCCGGTGCTGTCCATAAAGGAAAGCCCAGAAAGGTCAAAAATGATTTTTTTAAAATCTGGTTTATCAAAAATTTCATCCAAAGTAATGCGCGTGTAAGAAGCGGAATGCTCGTCCAACTCTCCGCACAAAAGCACATACAACACGCCATTATGAACACGACTTTTCACTTGCATAACAAACTCCTTTGACAAAATAATAGCACACGAAAAATGTTTAAAAACAAGCGCCTTTGGCAAAATTTGTTTGTTTTTGTCAACAAAAAATAAAGCGAGTTAAAATCGCTTTGAAAAAAAATCCGCATATGATATTATATTAAAATAAAGGAAAGAAAATGGAAGAAAAACAGAATATTATCATAGACACAGACCCTGGCGTTGACGATGCAATCGCGCTTATGTATGCCATTAAAAGTGAAAATTTCAATATAAATTTGCTTTCGTCTGCTGGCGGAAATGGTCCTATTGAAAACATAACGGCAAATGCTATTTTTTTGACCGAACTTTTGGGCGAAGACATCCCTGTTGTGCAGGGAAGTTCAACTCCGCTTAATCGCCCATCTTCATATGCCACAGGTGCGCAAGGAAAAAGCGGACTTGGCGGTTTTTCATACAACAGAAAAAAACTGACAAAAAAAGCGATTGACGGTGAGGCTTGCGATGTGATTTTTGAAACACTTAAAAAAAACAAAACACCAACCACAATCATCTCAATCGGCCCTATGACAAACCTTGCAAAGATGCTGCAAAAACATCCAACCTGCAAAAAATACATCAAACAAATCGTGTTTGAAAGTGGAACAAAGGAAAAGATTTACGGAAAGCCGTATAAGTCATTCAACGTTGGCTATGATCCTGAAGCGGCAGATGTCGTTTTAAAAAGTGGCATAAAACTTGTTATGATTCCAATGGAACTTGGCCATATCGCCTATCTTGACAAAGAAGATATTAAACAGTTTAAAAAGACAAACAAAACTGGCAAAATCTATGCAAAAATGTTTAAAAAATACAAGGATTTTCATGTCGGTGACCTTGGCGCAGCCGTGCATGATGTTGTGGCAGTTTACTATCTTGTGCATCCAGAATATTTTAAGGAAGAACAGGGCTTTATCGAAATAAAATATTACACTGAAAACAACGAAAATTATGGCTACATCGACATTGATTTCGACAAAAAACCAAATGCAACAGTCTGTGTGGATTTCAACGCTTTTATCTTTAAAGAACATCTTTTTGACGCGTTAGAGAAATGTGAATAAGGAGAAAATTATGGCAAAACTTGTAAAACTTAAAAATGGAGCAACACTTTTATATAAGAAAAGAAGAATGAAGTGTGTAAGTGTCGCCGCCGGTTTTGTTTTTGGTGAAAATCGCAACAATTACAGCGAGCCAACCGCCCATTTTTGCGAACATATGCTTTTTCAAGAAACAACAAAACACAATAAAGAAGAACTGAAAATTCTTGCACAACAAACTTTTTCATATAAAAATGCAGCTACAAATACAAATCGTTTGTATTTTGTGTTTTCGCGTGCAAATGAGATGTTTGAAAAAGCGCTTGAACTTTCAAGCGAAATGCTTTTAGAAACAAAATTTTCTCCGCGACTTGTAAACAATGAAAAAGGCGTCATTCAACAAGAACTTGTGCGTTCACTCAACAATCCACAAAAACAATATTATTTCACGACACAAGAAAATATAGGCAATAAATATGCATATAAAACCGCAGTTTTAGGCAGCGAGGAAGAAATTTCTCAAATCAAAGCAAAAGATTTGCAAAAATTTAGAGATGAAGTGTTTATATCTCAAAATTTTATTATCAGCATGGTTGGAGATATATCTCTTTTCAAAGCCAAACGCCTTGCAAACAAATACTTTGTTTCAAAACTCAAAAGCAATCCATCCTACCCTGTAAATCGTGAAATAGATGTTTTTGTAGAAAAACCAGGCAATCTTTGTGTCAATTATTTCCCACTCAACAAAGTTAAGGGCAATGTTTCTTTTAAAATCACAGATTTTGACGATAAAAAAATGGAAGTATTGCTTATGATGTCATATCTATTAAATGACATAGGTGGAGATTTCTTTGACCTTCTACGTGACAAAGGGCTTGTTTATTCTTGCGGTTTTTATAACAAAATTTATCCAGACAGAATATATGCCATATTTGAATTTGAAAGTTCGACTGAAAATGTAAATAAAATCATCGACCAAATAGGAAAATTGATACATAAACTCAAAACAGAAAAATTTGATGAAACGCGTCT
>CANRCQ010000049.1 GCA_947629145.1 uncultured Clostridia bacterium | reverse complement strand
ATCTTCTGGCTTTGTTGATTGGAACAAGTCCGCATCAATGCCGTTGATGTAAATTCCCTTGTTGCTGCCCCAGTTCAACACCACAGAAGTATCCACATACATTGACTGACTTGTAAGTTCATATGCGCCATTTCTGTATAAAGCGAACACAGGGGTTGTGTAATCCACAAGGAACAATTTGTAACTGTGATTTCCTGCGTCATCATACACATCCACAAGATAAAGCCCTTGTTCAGCCAATTTTTGTTGACTTGTGATAATTGTTTGGTCCTTGGTGTTGGAACTGTAAGGAATCCATGCTGAGTTTGCGTTTTTAAGGTCAAGTATATAATTCACTGGCAAGAAGTTTGTTGTCGAGCCGGACAGTGATTGATTGATGTAATTGTTCACAGTGTCCGCAACTGAAGAATAGATATTTGCGGAAATGATAGGAAAAACTTTGTAAAAAGCGTGTGTTTCAGCCCCACTGTTCTTTTTGTCCCAAGCAAGCGCAAAGGATTGATTGGTTGCAAAGTTTTCAATTACAGAAACTTCTTTGTATCTTGAAGAAGAAGGGTCTTCTTGAACAATGTTTCTTCCAATGATATTCTCAACAGGGGATTTGTCTATTGTAAAACTGAGTTCGCGTGTGACTTCCACACTTTCATTTATATTCGTTGAAACTGCGTGTGCTTTCAGTTCGCTTGTCACATAAAGCCTTATGGTGTAATGTGCGTTTGCGGAAAGTTCCAACTTGTTTCCATTTGCATCTATGTGGTCTTGAAGCCTTATGCCGTTTTCTCCACCAAAGCCGTCAACATACACAACATTATTTGATGTTGACCTGTTGTAGTCAACCGCGTAAATTTGAATTGTGATGTCTTTCTTGTATGTTTCGTCTTTTGTTGTGTCTTTTACAAACACATTTTCATTGACAAATTTAGATATTTCTTTTCCATCCACTTCGTTGCCAACTGACACAGAAAAGTCTGGAAGGGAAGTTGAAACTTCAAAATAGAAAAGTTGATAAAACATTCTGTCTGCGGCAGAGCCTGATGCGGAATCCCTTAAATTTTCAAATCTGTAAGCCAAAAGATACACATAAGTCCCAGAAGAGCCTTCAACTTGCCCTTGGAAGCGGCTGTAATAGAGTGTTTTTCCGTCAAGTTCCACTCCGGCATTGCTTCCGTTCAAATTTGGATTTGTTGTAAGCATAAAACTGTGGTCTTTGTCCAAGGTTGCATTTCCAACAAATTCAAATGGGTCTTGGTTTGTTTGAATTGGGGCAGGGGTTCTGCTGTTGTTTAAATAAGCCGCAATATTGTTGATTGTAAATGAATTATCGCCCCTAGTCGTTTCGGTTGGGGTGTTTTGAGAATAACTGTTGTTGCTACTTAAAAATGCTCCTGTAATGTCCGCACCTTCTTTAAAAGTTTCGGTTTCTTCTATATCTAAGGTCTTTAAATCTTCCTTTGGATAAATTCCGCCAACTTTTTCGGCATCATATTTTGTGTATTTCAACTGATAGCCATATATGTAAGACATAAGTGGGTGAAGGGAATTTGTAATTCCATCAAGGGCATATTTGACAACACCATTGCTTAAAGTTACAACTTCAATAGCATTCATTTGAACAAGATAATCGCCAACATCAGTGAAGAAAATCTTAACTTTTTTGGTGTCTTTGTTTGATTTAACCTTCACAATATCGTCAACACTGGCAACATCTTGTGTTTCGGTGTCATATTGAATGTATTGGGTTGGCCCATCCACCTTTGTCACAGTCACATCAAATCTGTTTAAGTCATATTCAATGTAAGGAATTTTGTTTGCCTTGTTTGAATAGTTTGCATAAAGATAATATGAATAATTGTTTTGTTGACTGGAAATTGGCACAACTGAATCAAAGCCGTTGTCGGTTGAAACATTGATATTAGGGCGGCCGTTTAAATAATAGTTTGCTCTGTCAACTACATAAAAGTTGTATGTAAATTCCAAAGGTTGTTCTTGGAAAGATGCGGAATCTTCTGTTTTGTTGGTCTTTGCGTCATTGCAGGTGACAACAATCATGTTGATATGCACACTGTAAAGCCCTTCAACAACACTTCCCCCTTGTGTAATGCTTATTTCATTAGACTCGGTGGCTTGACCGCTGACAAATTTCATTGTGAAACTTTGTGGCTGGCTGCTTGGGTTGTCAATTCCAGAAACTGTGGAGTTGAAGTTGTCAAAGTTCTGTCCACTGCTCACTGCAAACTCTTTTTGTGAAATATCTACATTGTTGCCGTTTACAGAAAGCGAAACTTGAATGTTGGTGTAAAACTTGAAAAGGTTTGGAGTGTTCACTCTGTCAGGAAAGAAAACATAGTTGTAAATTGGATAGTCATCTCCGCCCACACCATTTGTAAGGAAAGAAAGTTGAAAATAATTTTGGCTTTCGCCTTGATTGTAATACGCAAATATATCCGCTGCGGCAAGTGAAGATTGTTGGTCAACATTGCCAACCATTTCCTTTTTCACAAAAAAGTCTGTTGGCACTTCGCTGTTGTCAACATCTGTTGCTTCAACAGCGGCATTTGCAATGTGTGGTTTTTGATTCAAAACAAAAATGCCTGTTGCAAAAAGTGACAGTGCAACAAACACAAACACAAAGTTTTTAAACAAGGATTTCTTTCTTTCCATAGATTTCACTCCTTTATTATGAATATATTTTAACACAAAGAAAAAATAATTCAAAATAAATTTAGATATTATTATTATAAATAATTTATATTATAATATTAAAAAACAAATAATAAAATCAAAAAAAATTCAAAAGTGCCTAAAATACGGCTAAAAAAATAGGTGTGAAAAATATTAAAAATTCAAAAAATATAAAAAAATTATTAAAAAAATCAAAAAATAATCGATTTTTTATTATTTTTTTGATATTTTTACACAAAATTTAATTATGAAGGTGTTTTTAAAAAATCTGCTTTTGTATATAAGTGCGTTTGTGCCGATGTATATTTTGGTGTTTGTAAAACTTATCGTGCAACTGATAAACTCAAACATAACTTTCAATGTTTTAAACACTTTAAACTTTGTCACACTTATTCTTTTGATAGGGCTGGGTGTCTGGGGACTTTTGTGGAATGTGAAGTTTTCGCAAGAAAAATCCATAAAAGTTACAATTTTAACTAAACAAAACATAACTGACAAGCATTTTTTGGGTTATTTTTCGCTTTTTGTGTTTTTTGCAATTCCACTGGACCTTTCCTTTGTAAGTGCATATTGCGTGTATGTTTTGGTGCTTGTTATGATTGGAATTGTGTATATAAACAACTCCCTTTATTATATAAATCCGCTTTTAAACATTCTGGGCTACAACTTTTATGACATAGAATACATCGAAGATGGGCAAAATGAAAAGAAAAATGCCAAGATTTTCTTTCGCGGAAACCTTGACATAAACAAGGTCTGCTGGGTTAAAATCAAAAACGAACACTTCTCTTTTGTCGATGTAAGCAAAAAAGATATATAAAAATTGTTGTTTTTTTGTATTTTTATAGTTGCTTTTAAAAAAATGGTGTTGTATAATATTTACATGGGAAGAAAAAAGAAGGAACAAACAAACTTCGTTGATTCACAGGGAAACCAAACAGAATTTGATGAAGGACAACTTATAAAAGAGTATGACGATATACTCAATCTCCAAAGAAAGCAATTCGACCATCTTCTTGGAGATTTTATCAACGGCGAATATACTATTAAAAATGACGAGATAAGGCAGAAACTTATTTCAATTACAAAAATTTATGAGAATACAGAAGATAATGCTGTATATGCATCAGTCAAACTCAATCAGTTTGTGCTTAATTTTAAGATTGAATTTTTGATTGAGCCTACATATTGTGACGCAAAACTTTATCTTATTGAAATCGAACATGGCACAGACGAAAACATTAAACATACAACACTTTTGGACAGCATTGTAATGCCATATTCTCCAAATTTCCGTGAAGAAGTTTTCAAGGCATGGAATATTATCTATGAAGGCGAAGACTATCAAATAGACGACTTTTTGTTTAGATATATGCTTTTGCTTGACAATGACTTTATGTTCAGCCGTGAAATCTATGCAGTTTTAGGGCAACTTTATGTGATAAGGATGCTTTCTCTTTTGTCAAACCTTGGCATTGAAGGGCAAAAAGCGGATTACGAATTTAAAATGCTGATGGAAAAGATTTTAAAAGAAAACCCTGGTGCAGCAAATGACTATATTTTGCAAAAACGCATTTTAGACAACCTTATCAAAAAGCACAACCTTATGGGCTTGATTCTGGCTAGCGAAAACGGCAGAAAGATTATAGAAGGTTATGTAAATCCTATAAAACACATTGAAGAAAAAAGAAATCCAACAATTGTTGAAACCGCCAAACCAAAACAACAAGAAGAGAAAAAAGAAGAAAAGAAAGAAGAAAAAAAGGAAGCAAAACCTGCTGCAAAAAAGAAAAAGTCATCTGAAAAAAAATCAGATGGAAAGTCAGAGAAAGCATCCAAGAAAACAGAGAAAAAGAAAGAAAAGAAAGACGATAAAGAAGAAAACAAAAAAAAGAGAGCCCGCGGCGGCGGTGTTGGAACTGTAAAAAATATAAAAGTCGTAGGTCAAGGGCGTACTGCTCCACAAACATATACACCACCACCATCCACCATAAGTGATGTTGAAAGAAAAATAAGAGAAGAAATGTTTGCTAGATCACAAAATGAAATAAACCATACTGGAGAGCAAATGATTGAATCCAAAACATCTGAAAGAAAAAATGAGAAAGAAAACCAACAAGAAGTTATAAAAAGGAATGAAGAAACATCAACACCAACAGTAGATGATGCAAAAAAAGATTCAAAAGAAATAGATGTTGGAGAAAAGCAACCAGAAGTTGAAGAGAGTAATGGAAAACTAACACCAACAGTAGATGATGTCAAGAAGGATTCAAAAGAACTAGATGTTGGAGAAAAGGGAGAAACGAGAGAATCGGTGTTCTCGAAATCAACCCCTAAAGAAAGGACAATAAATTTATAAAAAAACATAACTTTTTAGTTATGTTTTTTATTTAGTGGGAGTTCTGTAATAGTTATTTACATTTGCTTTCATGTTTTTATTGTAATAATCTTGTGTCTCTTTTGTCTCTAAAGGGATTTTATGCGCTATTGCTGTGGCTATATTTGTTTCTGCAACCCATTCAAGAGTTTTCTTAAGTTCAGCTGCTATGCTCAAAAGTTTGGTCTTATAGTCTTCAGAACTTGGATTTAAATTTTTAATAGTGTTATATTGATTTACAAAGTATTTGGTATCAACACAATATACAGGTAACTTGGCATCTTTTAATGCAATTGAAAGAGCAAAATCCATTACAACTTGTTTTGTGTTGATATATTTGTTAAAATTATCAATGTCTGTTCCATATTTGCGTGCGAGTGATGAATCAAAGAAGCCAATAGGATAATTGGTTTGTTCTTTGCCGTTTACAGTAATTTTTGATTTTAAAAACTCCATGTTTGAATTGACCATATTAACAAACGATTGAAATGGATACATATTGTAAGCATTGTTTGGGTCATCCTGAATTTTGTATGCATGATGTAATGAATCTAATTGTGCTGGTAAATCTGCCATCTTTTTATACCTCCTATGTTTACTTGCCTATATTTTAACACACTATTTTCAATTTGTAAATACTCTTTTAAGAAATTTTTTAA
>CANRCQ010000048.1 GCA_947629145.1 uncultured Clostridia bacterium | reverse complement strand
ACTTCAACCGCAAGTGTGTCGGGATACTGCCCGCCTTGAAGAAGTTTTTCATGCGCCTGTCCGTCAATCAATGTGAAATTGCCCGCTTCGTCGCTGACAGGAATGTTTTTTGCATAATAAAGTGAAACTGAGCCATTTCCGCCAAGCACAATCGTCTCATTTGTATCAATATATATTGGTTCTTCAAAATCAATTGTGGTTTGTCCGCTTGTCACTTGAAAAGTGTCTATCTTTTTGACAGTAAGCGGCGCATCGCTTGTGCGAGATTTCACAACATCTTCAATATTTGCTGTGCCAACATCCAAATTCCCGTCATTTTTTGCAAAAACAGTGATGTTTTTGATTTTCAATTCAGAAAAAATCACTGTGTTTGTATATTTTTGATAGTGTGGCAAAAGGGCTATGTAACTGTCTGTCAAATCTGCATAACCGCCGTCAAAATACTTTGACATTGTGCCAGCAACTTCCAAAGTGTGTTCAAACGCATCTTCGTCAGAAACCTTTTCATCTGAAAGTTTGTCCGAATGCTCAGCGCCATACCAGATATATCCGTCATAGCCTGTGTAAGGCTCTTTTTTATCTTTGACAAAATAAAAAACAAGGCAAGTTGTCAAAACAACTATTGCTAAAACGACAAGGCATATGATAAATATTTTCCAATTAAATTTTTTTGTCACTTTTCTTTATTCTAATGTAGATTGTATTGCAAAATAAAAACTATTCAAATGTTTTATATAAGTTGCAATAATTTTTTTGCTGTGATAAAATATGGAATATAAATCTTTGAGGAGAAGTATGAAAAAGAAAAAAGTTTTAATTTCTATATCAATAATATTGGTTTTCGTTTTGCTTGCATGCTTACTGTTTCCTTTGTTTTTTCCGCTCACAAGCGAAACCCCTGAATTTGAGTTTGATGCAGGGAATTTGGCAACCGAAAAACCACTTTATCCCACATCGCATGGTGGCAGAACTTTTTATGTTGCATCAGATGGAAAAACTTATGAATCTCCCGGATTCAACTCTCAAACAGGTTTGTCGGAAGATGACCCAGTTAGCCTTGACTGTATTAGATGGCGTACTTTTCCAAATTATGGCGATTCTCAATGGACGCCAAGCCACTTTTTCATGCCCGGCGACCAAATTTTACTCAAGCGTGGAGATGTTTTTGAAACAAGCTTGGAAATACATTTTTGCTATGGCGAAGTCGACAATCCAATCACCATTGCGTCATATGGCGACTCGGACAAAAAGCCTGTTATTGAAATCACACACGGCGGAAGCCATTTAGATATTGCAAACGCTGGCTCGGCGGCGGTGATAATTCACGAATGTTCAAACATTGTAATTCGAGATTTGGAAATCAACATCAAATGGACGTCCAGAAAAACACTTTCTGATGGTGCCGCTGGAATTACGGTTGCGTATGACGAAGTTGGAGAAGATAAATATGAAAATGTTTATGTTGTGAACAATGTCATCCACTCCGAATGTATAGAAGAAAATAAAACCCCATATGATGCAAACACTTTTGGAATTAGAGTCAACAGTTATGAACAGACTTATGATTTATCTCCAGACGACTATGCCCTTACTGGTTTTTATTGCACAAACAATCTTGTGTATAATATTGGAAGGGCAGGAATTTCTGCACAAGGGTGGATTCAAGAGGACGCTATATCACAAATGAAATTCACGCTTTTTAAAGATGTCCACTTGGACAACAATATTGTGCACGATGTTGGCACAATTGGAATATTTGCTGGTGCGGCAACCGGTTGCACAATGAATCGCAATCTTGTTTACAACACTGGAATGTATGTGTGCGATGTTAACGAAGATCCACAAGAGGGCGAAGGCGGAATTATGTCCATTTGCCTTAGAGATGGCGAAATCAAATATAATGTCACCTATAATAATTATCGCCAAGGCATTGTAAATGACGGAATTGGCATTGACATTGACTGGAATTGCATGAACATTGTTGTGCAATATAACTATGTTTATGCCTGTGACGGCTCCGGAATTGGAACAATGGCAAATTATAACTGCAAAATCCTAAACAACAGAGTTTTTAACAATCTGGCAGAAACCAACCACCCAGCTCAAATTTCAGTGTGTGATTTTGTGCCTTGGGGAAATGAGGGTGCAACAGCACGCAAATATATTGGCTACAACTCGCAAAATCTTCTTACAGTGAGAAATCTTGAAATTGCCGACAATTTAATTTCGGGTGCTCCTAAAAATGGCGAGGGTGTCAATCCTTTGTATCCAGACAAATGTTTGTTTTATGCAAGACGCGGAAACGGCGAAGGTGATTGGTTTGGCAACACTTTTCACGACAACCATGTGGTGTATACTGGCACCGGCAACGATTTTTACTATAATATGATTTTCAACGAAAAAAGCGATGATCTGGAAAAGACTGTTTGCTGGGACAAGTTCTATGACAATCAATATTTTGCAAAGAATTTATCGCATTTTGCTTGTTTGGATGAAAGTTGTGAAAGTCGCGATGATTCGATACTTGTTCCTAATTGCGAAATTTTTGAAGATTGGGCAAAACGCGATTTGGGGTCAACTTTTGAAAAATATACACCTAACATCAAGCCGAACAAACCTTCTAATGCAAAAGTTGAATTTAAAGACGGAAAATTAAGTTTAAATTGGAACAAATCCAGTGGAGATATTTGGCATTACAACATTTACAAAGTAAGCGAAGGCGAAGAAATAAGTTATCGCAACTTGCTTGAACAAACAAAAACCACATCATTTGGCTTCACACCTGAAGTAAAAGGCACGTTTTACATTGTTATTCAGCCAGAAAACAACATGGGCATCACAGGTGAAGCACTAAGATTAAAAATCTCGTTAAAATAAAACAAATTTTAAATGCTGTGCTAGAAAAATATAAAAATTAGGAGATAAAAGGATTAAAAGCCGTCATAGATAAGCCTAATTAAATTGATTGTAAATAAAAAATGGCCAACCTTTTTGGTTGCCATTTTTTAGGCTGCATCTCACTTGTTTTTTTGCTTATGAAACTTCTTTGTCATTTATGTGGGTTAAATATCCGCCTTCGCCCGTGTGAGCAAAAGTCTTGTCAGTTTTTTTGTTCTCATCCCAATTCGGCAAATTTGAACAGGCATCGAACATAGAAACCGAACCCGGAGAACCCAAATCATTTGGATCACCACCCACAGGAACATTTGTCACGTTCCAGCCGTCACCAACATAAATATGTTTAATTTTTTCGCAATATCTAAACATTGACTTCATGTCAGTTGCACTTCTCGTATTCATCATTGAAAGATCAAGTTCGATGAGCGCTTTGCAGTCATTGAACATAAATTCCATATCGTAAACATTTTCACAAGTAAAATCCTTACCAAATGTCACACTTTTCAATTCAAGACAGCCATCAAACATTCTTTCGGTCACTTGAAGTTGTCTTCCATCGACCATAAAAAGGTCAACGTTTTCAAGTTTACTGCAAAATTCAAACATATTACTCATTGAAGTAACATTATGGCAAGTGAAGTTTTCGCCAAAAGTTATATGTCTAAGATTATTGCAATTAGCAAAGGCAGCAGAAAAATTCCGCGCATTGTCCGTCCTGAAATGTGAAAAGTCGATTGTTTGAAGATTTGTGCAGCCTTCAAACATCTGAACATACGTTGAAACATTCGAAGTGTTTATATCTTCACAAAAGTTTACATTTGTTAAACTTGAACACTGATAGAACATTCTGTCAAAATTTGTAGCACTATAAATTTTTCTATTTGAAAAGTCAATCTCTTGAAGATTTGTGCAACCGCTAAACATCTCATAAAAACTCGTCACGTTTTCAAAGGTTACAGTTTTTCCAAAGTCAACTTCTCTTAGGTTCGTGCAGCCTTGAAAAGTCTGATACAAATGAACTATGCCCTGAGTATGAACATTGTTGCCGAAAGTTACCTTTTCAAGACCCGTGCTGTTCTGAAACGTACACCAAAAGCTGTTTGTTCCAATCGTATTAAAGTTGTTTAAAGTGATTGTTTTGCAGTTGGTAAGATCTTTAAAGATAGACGTCATGTCCAAGCAAGTATAAATATCGCTATGAGAGAGAAGATAGACATCCTCGAGTTCGGGTCTTTCACCGTTTGCTTTGCGATACATGTCAATATCGTTAAACTCGCCCCAAATTACTTTAGTTCCTTGGATGCCGTCAATTACATTATTCCCGTCAACAATATACTCCTCTTTTTCTTCGTCAGTGTAGAAATCAAAAGTTATTGAACTGACGCACGAATGGTCATTCTCTTTATATAAATACGCCATAAGTTCATAATACATGGCACTGTTTTTTGGAGTATAGAAAATTTTAAAATTGCTGTTTATTCCGCCTAAAAGCGCGCAATAAACACAAGCAATCGCGCAAGTTGCTATTGCGATCACAAACACACCAAGAACTGCTAAAAGTTTTAGATTTTTATATGTTTGCTTCAATTATTTCTCCTTATTGCTTGTTTTTGCATGTTTTTGATATTTTTTTCTAATCTCGGCAAGTCGTTTTTGCTTTTTTTCATACTCGCGGTTTATCTTTTCTTTTTCTTTAAGATAATGTTTTGTTATTGTCTTTTCGTCCACATTGTCTTTGAACATCTGTGAGCATTCTCGATTAAGCTTTAAAAGTTTTTCATTCTTAGAAAGCAATAAACGTTTTCGAATGTAATACTTTTTTATGCTGTTTGGCGCTGAGCCATTTTGCCAAAGGAGTGACAGATAAAGTGGAACTTCATCTATATTGGCCTGAGCAAGAACTTTGTATTTCATCTTCGTGTTCATAGAATAGCCAACATCATTTTTAACGCAAATTGGGTCGGTGAGCTTACGCCTTTCTTCAACAACATCGCGTTCAAGAACAAACATTTTAATATCTCTTGTTAGAATATATCCAAAGATGAGCACAACGAAAACAAGTGGGAGCATTGTCGACGCAACAAGAACACTTGGCTTGTTTGTTGCCGTATCAAGCGAGTGCGCCATAAAAATTGCAAATCCCGACTCATCTTGCTTTCCAACAACAAGGTCTTCGTTGACTGTCCATGGGTCATTGGCACCATTTGAAGAACTCTTTGTTTTAAACCACCTGTGTCCGCTTTCATCCACATAAATTTTGTCAATTTCATGAAGGACAATTTTGCAGCCACTTTGTGCAGCAGTCTTAACGGATGAAGAGTGAACTCCAAAGAGGCTTACAAATGGAACATCATATTCGGTTTTTATTGCATTCTCACTAATCTCCGTCATTTTCTTGGTTTTGAATTTTGACGAATCATTTACATCAACATAAAACGCAATTTTGTCACCAACTTTAAGAGAACTTGCTTTAACCATTCTTGTTGCAACAATGTCGCCAACATTTAAGCCGAGTGCCGCGCTGCTTCCTTCTTCAACTTCCATAACCGAATAACCAAGATAAAGTGGCGCTGTTTTAGTGTTTCTGCAAACAATCACACTTATTGTGAATGTTGAAAGGACCAAGATTATCAGGCTTGTGACAATTGAAAATGCCCACTCAAAAACAGAAACCCAAACTTTTTTAGGTTTTTCAAGCGAACTAGGCTTTGCCTCTTTTCTATACTTTTTCTTAAGTTTCGCGGTGGTCTTTTCTTCTTCCCAAACCGCTTTACTCTTGGTCATGCATCTTCTCCTATATTTTAAGAGCCAAAATTTTGTGCCCAAAATCCACACAAAATTGCTGAATTTATGCACAGAATTAGTATATCATAATTTGGAGTTATTAGCAAGCAGTTGAATTTAAATAAACCTAAATTGTTGATTTTTTTGCTTTATTACACACTTTTTTACATATTTTTCAACCAATCCATGAATTTGCATTGTCAAATTTTTAT
>CANRCQ010000047.1 GCA_947629145.1 uncultured Clostridia bacterium | reverse complement strand
CATCACTCTTCGTGGAGAAAGCAGTGGCATTTTGATGGACAAAAAACTTGTCAAAACTGTGGATTTGGCAAGAATGGGCTTTGGCCACGCGATTGCTGTCACGCCACTTCAACTTTTATCCATTGTTGCAGGCATAACAAACGGCGGAGTTTGGAGAACTCCAACACTTATTAAAAATATAACTTCTGTTTCTGGAAAAGTGACCTTCACACCCAAGGTGCAAACGCGACAAATTGTGTCCGCTTCCACAAGCAAAACAGTGAACGCACTTTTAGAAAAGGCAGAAAACAAACAGGCGGATTTCACTTTTGTGGAAGGCTATAATGTTGGCGGAAAGACTGGCACGGCACAGAAATACAGTGAAACTGGAGGAATTGCAAGCGGAAAATATATTTCAAGTTTTATTGGCACATATCCTGCCGACAATCCAGATTATCTTTTTATGATTATGGTGGATGAAGCCAGTGCTGGGGCATATTATGGCTCAATCGTTGCCGCACCCTATGGGCAGAAGTTTTTCAGTGAGTTTTTCAAATTTTATGATATTCCAAAGGACGATGAAAGTGTTGTTTTAGATGACGTCATTATGCCGTCACTTTTGGGGCATAGTTTAACGGATGCAATCTTGACACTAAACTCTCTTGGGCTTTTCTATGAAATTGACGGAAGCGGCGGAGTCATAAAACAACAACTTCCGCCAGCAGGCACAATCCTTAAAAAAGGCGCAACAGTGCTTTTGGTGACTTAAATTCTTTGTTTTTGTTTCACTTTTTGAATTTTTTGTGATAATATATATGTATAAAAGGAAAAACTATGTGGACATATGTTATTATTGGGGTTGTTGCTGTTCTTGCGGTGCTTTTGTGTTTGGCTCTTGCAATTGCAACATCTTCATTTGAAAATTACAAACAAAAACTTGAAAAAATAAATCAAATGCCAAACTCAATGAGACTTAGCACTCTTGAATATGTTGAGGAAATAAACAGAACTTATTTTGACGGCAAACTGCGTGTTGCACAAACAAAGCAATATGACGACCATTATTCTGGCGGAGTTGTTGCTCTTTCCCCACAGACAATGTATTCAAACTCGCTTGCAAGCCTTGCAATCGTCTCTCACGAACTTGGCCACGCAAGACAGGACTACACTGGCGACACACTTAAAAAACATTTTCGCATGAGAAGAGCGGGCAGATTTTGCGGACTTTTCTTTATGCCACTTCTTATTATTGGGGCGGTGCTGAGTGTTTTGGGAGTGCTGAACATTCTTCCGCGAATGGTGACTCTCACAACCGGCCTTGTGCTTTTGGGACTTAGCCTTTTGATTTTCCTTTTTGCAATCGTTTTGAAATATTTGGAAATTAAAATTGAAAGACAAGCAAGCGATTTTGCAATGGATTATTTGAAAGATATTCTAAATACAAAAGAACTTAAAGCCTGCAAAGAACTTTTAAACAGCGCAAGGCTGACTTATTGGGCAAGCCTTATTCGAACAATGCTTTCTTGGACAAGGCTCACTCCAAAAGACTCTATGTTTAAGTGAAACAGGGCATATTGCTAAAAGACGGACTCTCCGTCTTTTTATTTTTGCCAAGGGCAAAAATGCATCACAAAGTGATGTGCAATATGCCCACCCCAAAAACACAGCCGAATTTAAAAATTTTATTTTTCTTTGAAAATCATTTGACAAGGTGGGGGGGGATTTCTTATAATGTTGATATACATAAAAAGGGAAATTATGTATAAAATAAAAGAGAGGAGATTAAAATGAAAAAATTATCAAAAATTTTGGCTTGCTTATCAGTTGGGGCTTTTGCAATTGCAGGGGCGGTTACACTTTCTGCGTGCAACGACAATCCACCAAAGGCAGAACTTGTTGTAAATGAAAATGTAAAAACAGAAGCAGCGGCTGTTGTTGAATATGTAAAAACCACACTTTACACAGCATCTAAGGCAGGACTTTCAAAAGAATATACGGTTGAAGGTTTAAAGGCAGAAACTGGATTTGAAAACCTTCAATATTATACAAAGGTTGCCACACTTAAAAACTTTAATAAGGTTGAAAAGTTAAGACTTGGAAATCAAAACTTCACAAAAGAACAAGAAGTTGCATTTTCAATAGGAAACAATGTGTTTATTAAAGACAAATCTTGGTATGTTAAAGACAACACTCTTTATGTTGCCGCTCCAATTCTTCAAATAGAACTTGCTTTCAATGGCGAAATTGAAGTTGAAGGTGTCAAAGCCACAGTTTCACTTTATGACAGTGAAATCGCAGCAGACGGCACAATTGAAGTTAAAGTTCCAACCGCATTTGCTGAATCTGGAAACACAGCGACACAAGTTGAAGAGAAAAACGAATATGATGTTCATGTAAAAGACAATGAAAGTTGGTTTGCATATGATTTTGGTGCAGAAGCAGATGAAACTGTTTTGACAAAAAGCAAAGAAACAAGCGACCTTCAATATGGTGTCACAAACCTTGACCAAGAAGGAGAAGGTTATGTTCTTGGACAATATGTTGTAACATATGGCAAAAACAACATAGAAGAAGCTCACACTAAATATGACGGCAAAACATATGAAGTTTCAGTGTTTGATGGACAAAAACTTTACACAACAACAATCAACATCACAGTTGAAACACAGGCCTAAAAAATAAAAAATCCTTGATTTCAAGGATTTTTTATTTTGTCTTGTCAACAAAACTTTTGCAAAAATGTGCTTTTTCGCCATTTGGCATTGGTTGTCCATCGCCTTGTGAAACGTCAATCACATCTTTGTTGCAGTTGCATCCGCTTTCGTTGTAAACACAAGTTTTCACGTTGCAACGCACACCGCTGTTTAAACCGTCTTGCATAAAAAGTCCCCCTTTCACGCTTAGATTGTCAAATTTTTTCGATTTTAAACATTTTGCATAGAAAAATTTTTAAAAACATATATATATTTTGTTAAAAATTGTTGACATTTTAATTTTTTAATATTAAAATTAAAGTGTAACAAAATTACAAATTTAATTAAAAGGAGAGGGTTCAAAATGAAGGGTATTGTTAAGGCTTTTGATAATTTGCCATTGCTTGTAAAAATCATTCTTGCATTGCCAGTTCTCGACATCGCATGGGCTATTTATCGTCTTTGCAGGTCTCTTGACAAGGGAAATGTATTAGGAATTGTTCTTGCAATCTTGATGTTGTTCTTCTGCCCAGCAATTTTCTGGCTTATCGACATCATCACACTTCTTGTAATGGGCAAAGTTATTTGGATTGACTAATCCAAATCAAAAAAATGCTTAGGGCTCTCCCCTAGGCTTTTTTTATTATTTTTAAGAAAACTGTGTAAATTATTTTGCTAAGAAAAATTTATTGTGTTAAAATAAAACAAGGGGGCGCATATGAAAAAACTTTTTGCCTGTCTTGGAATTTGTTTTCTCTCGCTTTTTGCAGGGGTGTTTTTGGTGTCGTGTTGCAACGGCCCAACTTCGTTTAGAATTTCCTTGGGGCAGGTTGATGATAATGTGTATGTTCAAATCGAAGAAATGCCAGAAGAAGAAGTGCTTCCGGCTGATTTAAACAACGGCTGGACAGTAAGCACTGATGCGCAACTTCGCGTTTCTGTGATTGCAAGGGAGCGCGGCATTGTTATGAACAAATCCACCGTTCAAGTGAAAATAAACGGCGAAGATGCAAACATCTTCGGCACAGATAATTATGATATGTTTGATGTGGAAAAACTTACATATGGGTGGTTCAATCTTCCAATGCTTCAACTTAAACGCGACATTCAAATAAGTGTCACAGGCACAACAAAGAAAACTTCCACCTTTACTTTCAATCTTGTCAGCGACAATGCCAGTGACGAAGCGCTTGTTAAAAAACTTCAAAGCACATATATTTGCACGGATGACACAGACAATTATGTTCAACTATATCAAATTTTGAACAGAGCAAACAAAAGTTACACAAAAGAATTTAACGCGGATGCAAGCAGGCTGAACCCTTACAGAACATTCAAAATGAAGTTCCAAGATGGGCAAAAGGTCATAAATGACTTGTATGATTACACAAATTTTGATATTTTTGGTGTCACTTCAAACTCATTTTCTTCTCCAATAAACAGCATCTTTGTTTCTGGCGACCACCTTGTTGTAAACCTTGGAAACAATGTTGATGGCAGGGAAGATTACACAATAAATGTGAATTTTGACGCGTTGACTTTAAGAAGTTACACTTTCTCATATCCACAAGAACAAGATGCCTATGAAATTTCTATTGACAAAGAAAATATCACTTATGAAGAAGGCGCAACCTTGACCTTTACAAAAAAGGATGCGGATAAGTATGATTATTCAAAACTTGAAATCAAAATTGGCAATGTCACACTTGAAAGTTCAGGTAGCACAGACGACACAATCACTTACACAATTCCAACAAAACTCACTCCTTTCCTTGCAGGGTTTGCGACCTATTCAAACGGCCAACTTGTAATCTCAGTCAACGGCATCGAACAGAAAAGCGCAGATTAAAATTTTTGCGAAAAATGTTGAAAACGTTTGCTTTTAAATGAAATTTGTTCTATTATATACGTAGGAGATGAAAAAATGAATAAAGTTAAACAATTCTTTAAAGATTTTAAAGCCTTCATAACTCGTGGCAACATCTTGGACCTTGCTATCGGCGTTATCATAGGCGGCGCGTTCAGTGCAATTGTCACGGCATTTACAAACAAAATTATCATGCCACTTGTGAATTGGGCAATCGCTGCAATCACTGGCGGAAAGGGTGTTGAAGGGGCTTACACTTTCTTGAAACCTTTTTATGAAGATGTAGACGGAGTAACACAACTTGTTTTGGAAAAAAGTATCTACATCGACTGGGGCGCTTTCATAACCGCAATCCTGGACTTTTTGATTATCGCATTTGTTTTGTTTGTAATTCTTAAAGCGGTTATGGCGGCACATGGCTTTACAAACAAGGTTAAGGAAGGAATGCCAACAAGGGCGGAAAGAAAACAACTTAAAGCCCAGGGCATCAACATGAAAGATTATGAAGAAGTTCGCCACGCAACTGAAGAACTTAGAAAAGCCAATGCTCCAGCACCAATTCCACCAAAGCCAACTCAGGAAGAACTTTTGACTGGAATCTTGGAAGAACTTAAAAAACAAAACACACAAGAAGTTACAGAAAAACCAAAGAAAACAAAGAAAAACGAACAGTAAATGTTCGTTTTTTTAAACAAATTTTTGCTACTTTTTAGGCGGAAATCATTGACAAAATAATTTTTTTTGGGTATAATACAACTGCTTTGATTGTGGAGGTTTGGCTGAGCGGTCGAAAGCGGCGGTCTTGAAAACCCATCAGTATTAAGTGGTGCGTTTTAGTTGACTTGCTTGCTATTCGCCCCTTATAATAAGCGATATACAGCCTGAAACTTCTGCCAAAAGCAACAATGAAATTAGAAATTTCTGCCAAAATTTCTACCAACAGCGATTTCACCTTAAAAAAGGGCTTTTAGATGTTGAAAATTTAATATGCAGGGTTGGTAGAGCGGTCGATTACACCAGTCTTGAAAACTGGCATACCTGAGAGGGTATCTGGGGTTCGAATCCCTAACCCTGCGCCAAAGAAAAATGCTACATGTCCCTAAAATAAAGGGCTGTAGCATTTTTTATTTTTCTTTCTAAAAAGACTTTTTGCCTAGTTTTTAAAGCAAAAATTTCTACCATCTTACATATTTTTTCTACCAATATATAAGATATATACCTATATATTATTTTAACTTTTTCATTAGATCAACAATTGTGCGTTTGCTATCGGCAGAAAGAGAATTAAACATATCCAGCATATTCTTGTCATCTTTATTATACTCTTTGCCAAGATAGAAGAAATCTTGCGGAGTTATATCCACAATATTGAAAAATTCGAGCAAAGTGCTGACTTTAAGCTCTACGCTTTTGTTTAATATCCTTTTCATAAATTGCTCACTGTAATCAAGTTTTAAACTTACAGCTCTTGCGCTAAGATTGGCTTTATTCATAAAATAGCCCATTCTGTTGATGATTTCGTTGTAATCAATTTTGTTATCCATAATTCACTCCTTTTTTGTTTATGTATATAGTTTAAAGTATGAGTAAAGGAGTGCCACTTGCAGAGAATGACCCCGTTTTGCAAAAAATGGACAAAACACCGACACTGTATGTTTGACTTTTGTTTAATTTTATCATATAATGGTCAAAAAACAATCATTGTATGAAGGATTTTACATGAAATCAAACACTTGTTGCTTTACAGGACATAGGCCACAAAAGTTGCCATGGGGATTTAATGAGAATGATGTTGGCTGCCTTGCTATGAAAGAGATTGCGAAGATTGAGATACAAAATGTGATTATCAACTATGGAATAACGCACTTCATTTCTGGTATGGCAATAGGCTTTGATATGATTGCAGCCGAACTTGTTTTGGAGTTGAAAAAGGACTATCCGTTCATCACTTTGGAGTGTGCAATACCATGCAAAGAGCAAGACAAACTTTGGCGAGAACAACAAAAAGAAAGATATAAAAACATCTTGTCGCAAGCGGACAAAGTGACCTATGTTAGTGATAGGCCATATTTTGACGGCTGTATGCAGAAAAGAAATAAATACATGATTGACAATTCTGCTGTGCTTATAGCCCTTTTCAATGGTAAGCCTGGCGGCACAAAGCAAACGGTTGATTATGCAAAAGGAAAAGGGCTCAACATTTTAATTGTTGAACCCTAAATTGACTTTGCCACAATTTTATAAGTTATTTTCAACATAATTTTTGTAGAGTGCGTCGATAAAACAGTCGGAAATCAGTTTCATGCCGGCGGTGTTTGGATGAAGAGAATCATTTGCATAAGCCTG
>CANRCQ010000046.1 GCA_947629145.1 uncultured Clostridia bacterium | reverse complement strand
ACAAACTCACGATACAAGCCTTCAAGCAAAAGTTCTTCGTCAAGTGTAATGTCCAAAACAACCGTGTTTCCATTCTCATGAGAGATGACAAAGTCTGTTTTTGGCTTTTTCTCTAAGTTGAAAAGTTCGCTGTCAAGGTTTTTAAATTCGCCCACAGTCACTTTGCCATTTTTATAACCTTCCATAACAACGGCATTTTCTTCAACAGAAAGGCCTGCAAGTGCGTTTTTGAGTTTTTGCACATCGCCCTTCAAAACTGCGCCTGCTTTTTTGAAATTAACAGACAAATATTCGTCATTAAATTTGCTGTCGTCAGTGACTGCTTCAAGGTTTTTGACATTGAGTTCTTCTTTGATAATATCTTGAAAATCTTTCAACACCTTAACCGTGTTATCTCCGCCGGCAACATACATTGTGCGAAGTGGCTGTTTAACCTTTATTTGATTTTCATTTCTAAGCCTTTGTGCAGTTGACATAACATCTCTTGCAACCTGTGCATTTTGCAAAATATCGCCAAAATCCTTGTCATAAATCTTTTCGCCAAAACCAGAAAGCATAACATTTTCCGCTTCGTCCTTTTCGATTTCGCGGACAAGGTTTTGCCAAATATATTCACTTACAAAAGGAATGATTGGGCACATAACCTTAATCATGGCTTTTATCGCATGATAAAGTGTCCAATAAGCTGTCATTTGGTCAGTTTTGTTTTCACTCTTCCAAAATCTCTTGCGATTTGCGCGAATATAGAAGTTTGAAATGTCGTCAACAAGTTTTTCAAAATCATGCACAACAACATAGTTTTTGTCTTCACTGTAGTTTTTGTCGCTTTCTGTGACAAATTTGTTTATGCTTTGAATAAGCCACTTGTCTGTGACAGTCAAATTTTTCTCATCGATTTTAAAGTGTGCAATATCTGGATTGTCAATGCAAGCATAGGTATTGAAGAATGTGTAAATGTTCCAGAATGCCAAAAGTTTGCGTCTTGCTTCGTCTGTGAGATTAAAGCCGAAACGCATCTCGTTTGTTGGACTTGAAGAAGAATACAAATATCTCACAACATCCGCCCCAACCTTGTCCGCAACAACATCTGCATCAAGCGAATTTCCGCCACTTTTATGAAATTCGTTGCCATTTTCGTCTTTAACATATTGATATGTGACAATCTTTTTGTAAGGCGCTTTTCCGGTCAGCACAACACTCATAATCAAAAGCGAATAGAACCAAAGTTTGATTTGCTCAATCATTTCGCAGACATAGTCACTTGGGAAGTTTTCTTCAAAGAATTTCTTGTCTGTGAAATATTTTTTTGTTGAGAAAGGCGTAATTCCGGCATCAAGCCAAACATCGCCAACTTCTGGAATACGCGAAACAACTTCTCCGCAGTCACATTTTATCTTTATATCATCAATCCATGGCTTGTGAATATTTGGAAGTTTGTCAATAAGCTGCGGATTGACAGCGCGTTTTCTAAGTTCGTCTAAACTGCCGATAACATGCACTTTGCCGCATTTTTCACAAACATAGAATGGAAGTGGAAGCCCATAAAAACGGCTTCTTGAAATGTTCCAGTCACCCATGTTTGCAAGCCAATCAAGCATACGCTTTTTTGCATATTCTGGCTTAAACTCAACTTCTTCAACAGCCTTGATTGCAAGCGGACGAATTTCATCCATTTTGATAAACCAAGCGGAAATCAACTTGTAAACAAGGTCAGTTTTACATCTCCAACAATAAGGATATGAGTGTTTATATTTGTGACTGTATAAAAGTTTGCCGTCACTTTTAAGCCTGTCAACAACCAGCTCAACCACATCAGTTGTCTTTTTCCCAGCCAAGAAGCCAGTTGATGGAAGCATAACACCCTGTTCATTTATTGGGCAGATTTCTGGAAGAGAAAGTTTTTGACCAAGTTCAAAGTCTTCCACACCGCAACCTGGTGCAATATGAACAACGCAAGTTCCTTCGGCATTGTCCACTTCGTCCCAAGCCACAATTTTATGTTCAAATTTTTGGTCAGGAAGTTCTGGGAAGCAAGTTTCATAAGAAAGCCCAACAAGTTCGCTGCCTTTGAAAGTTTGTAAAATTTTTGGCTGACACTTTAAAACACAAAGCCTGTCTTTGCCCAAAAGTATTTTTTCGCCTTCAAATTCAACAACAACATATTCAAAATCTGGATTAACGGCAAGTGCCACATTTGCGGAAAGTGTCCAAGGGGTTGTTGTCCATGCGACAATCTTAAAATCCTTGCCTATAACTGGCAGTTTAGCAAAAATTGCCGTGTGTTCAACTTCGTGATAAGAAGATGACATTTCGTGTTCGGACAAACTAGTTCCACAACGTGGACACCAAGCCATAGGTCTGTTTTTCTTGACAATCCAACCCTTTTCATGACATTTTTTCAAAAAGTGCCAAATGGAAGTGATGTTCTCATCGCTGTTTGTGAAATAGGAGTTGTCCCAATCCATCCACTGCCCCATGCGAATTGATTGATTTGTCATCTCCTTTGCAAAGTAATTGACGCGTTCCATACACTTGTTTGTGAATTTGTCAATGCCATATTTAACAATCTCAGGCTTTCCATTAAGCCCAAGTTCTTTTTCAATGTTAACTTCAACCCAAAGTCCCTGCCCATCAAAACCGTTTTGATATTGACAGTCCATGCCTTTAAGTGCGTGATAGCGGATTGTCATATCCTTTAAAACTCTGCCCCAAAAGTGATGAATTCCAAGCCTATTGTTTGCAGTTGCAGGGCCATCAAGAAACTTAAAGCGCTTGTGCCCCTTGTTTTTTTCAACAAGCTTTTCAAAACTTTTGTTTTCCTTCCAATAATTTAAAATGTCGTGTTCCATCTCCACAAAATTTGGGACTGTTTGCTCTTTTTTCATATTCACTCCTATTATAAAAAATCCTTGAAAGTCACAAGAACCTTCAAGGCTAAACCACTTGTTACTTTCAGCGTGCCACCACACGCCCGCTTACTTACGGGAAGCCGCCGTCTTTCTTACTGTGTTTTTGGGAAAGCAACTCGAAAAGTGATGATTTTAAATTTGAATTATTGCCTTTCAGCAAAGCGGCAACTCTCTGGAAATTCAACCATTTAAAATTGTGTCTTTTCTCAAACGTCTTTAATATTTTCGACAAATTTATTATAACATCTGTATGTAAGATATGTCAACTAAAACTAATAGTTTTCCAAAATTTTATTCATTTTCAAAACATCTGCACCAGTCAAAATTCCAAGTGGCTTTTCTTTTGCCCCACCGTTGTTTGTGATTAAAACGGCAAGAAGTTTTGAATTTTGATGGAAAAGCGTCAGTGCTTGTTCAATTGTGATGTCTTTGTTTGCAATCGCGTAGTAGTCACTGTTTTCAATCTTAGAAAGCATATCTTCTATTTTAATAGCATCCAAAAAAGAGTCTGCCTTTCCGCCAGATAAAAGGTGTTTTCCAAGAGCATCAATTATTTTTTGACCGTTTGCAATGCCGATAATTTCGTTGTCATCGTTAAAAACAGGGATGTTTGAATAACTTGATGATGCAATAAGCATGATGACTTCTCTCATTGATTTATGTGCATGAACTGACAAAACATCTCGCCTTGCAATGCTCTCCAGAGCGCGTGGTGGAGTTGTGAGAAGTTTGCAAATTTTTTCAATCTTTTCCACAACATCGATATGTGGTTCTGCGATAATAAAATCGCCGTTGTCATGGACAATAGCATTTCTAAGCCTGCCATAGCCAATCAAATCGTCTTCATATTTTCTTATGGTGTAGTTGTAAGCAACAGCACGCCTAACTGCTTCAGAAAAGCCCATGCTTCTGTTTAAATTATAGCGTGTTTTAATCACATAGTCTATATCATTGAAAGCCGCCAAAAATCGTGCTGCGTTAGATTTTTCTTCCTTACGTTTTGCCATGAAACACCTCTCTAAAAGCATTATACAACAAAATAAGAAAAAGTAAAAACGATTTTAAGATATTTTTAATTTGGCGAAAAATTAAGTCCGCCACCAAAATAAATTTCTGGAACTTTTCCAACAATAACACTTTCGCACACAAGCATTTCTGTTTCGCTGTCAATAGTCTTTGTGTAAGCAGGCAAAATCATGCTAACACTGGCATACAAGTGAATGTAAAGGGAATGATTTGTTTGATTTATTCCAGCACTTGTAAAGGAGTTTTCAAAGGTTGAAGTCATCGCTCCGATAGGCACAAGTTTAATGTTAATCTTTGGCCCAAGCCCAATTAAAAACGGAAGCCCAGTAAATGTTCCCAGCGCAATATCAATCCCAACACTTCCCATTCGGTCAAGATAAACCTGTGCCACCTGATAAAATTTTCTTGCAATAAGATTAAGCCTGACAGTTTGAAGTGCAATCATGGAAATATTGCCGTCATTATCTCGCTGAACATCAATCAAATCTTCATAATCGACATCTTCTTGATTTAAAACATCGTAAATTGCGTCACTGACCGCAGAAGTTGACAGTGAAAAAACCATATGCCTTGATGCTTCAACCACAATTGGATTGACAACTAAATACACATACAAGAACATACTAAGCACAAAAGAAGAAAACAAAACAGCCAAAATTTTAGCCTTGCGTCTGCGTCTTTTTTTGTATAGATTGTCATAATATTTCATCTTAAAATATGTATATGATTTAATTTATTGTTTTTATACAACAAATTAAAAAACAAGATATGGTGTAGTATGCATTGCATAACACCACAAAATATAGATTTTTAAAAATTAAAGAATAATTAAACAAGAAAAAACAAATATTTTTTGTAAAAAATTGGTAATTTTAATTGGAAAAAAATAAAATTCGTGTTATACTATAAAAGATTTAAAAGGAGATTTGGTATGAAGCCAACATATGAATTTAAAAACTTAACAAAACCCCAACAGGATTGCCTTGTGCTGATTGAGTCACTTGGTATATATGAACTACGCGCCCTGGCAAGAGTGTTTGGAGATAATTCCCCAACCATTTTAAAAAGAAACGACCACATTCAAATTGTTATGCAAAAAATTATTTCTGGGGAAGACTTAAAACCTATTCCTGTTCGTCAAGGTCGTCCTTATAAAGAACTTTCTAACATCGAAGGAATTTTGGCAGAACTCAGCCAAATCACTGGGAAAGACTACACCTTAAAAGGCATTCAACAACGCGGCGGAGTTCGTCAAACAAAATCCGTTTCATTTAAACAAGTTGAAGAAAATGTTATCAAACAAAAACTGTTCCCTATCACAGTAAGTGGTATTCTTTATGACAAAAGTGAAAAAGAAATGTTCTTCCTTGACCAAGAAAGTGGAAAATCAATCTTTGTAAGAAAAGACTATTTCCCAAAACTTAAAGCCTTTGACTATATCACAGGAAATGCTGTTGTCATGAACCGTGAAAAAGAATATATTTTAGACGATGTTTTCACTGTAAACTATCAAAACTACAAAGAATATAAAGAAGTGTCAAATATCTACTTGGAATCAATGCCTTCCGTTTCTTTGAAATTCAAAAACAAAGACATCCTTATGGGGCTTAGATATATCTTAAACACTTCCAAATTCACAGACAACATGGACACAATGAAAGAACTTATTCAAACTTTACATAAAAACAACGTTGTTGCAATTGGACTTATTCCAAACGTTATGTTCACTGATATGGAAGAAATAAACTCTCTTGGCTTTGACAACATGGTTCTTCTTAAATATGAAGACACCGCCTTTGACGCAAACGAAGCAATAAACTGCCTTATCGACCACATCCTTCGTATGCAGTCTATGGGGCTTAATATTGCGATATTTGTTCAAGACCCAACAACCCTTGCAAACTCTATTGATTTCGTTTATAAAAACAACACAAAAGCCCTTATGGGACACACGGAAGCCGCCGTTGAAGTCATCAAAAATCTTGTATCTCTTGCAAAAGATGGCGGAAGGGGAAAACACACAACCTTCTTCACAACCTTTGACCAAGCGGATTTGTTCGACCAAATGTATGTTTCTTCCGTTTATAAAGTTTGCAAAAAGATTGAATTATAAAAAAAACACGCTTATGCGTGTTTTTTCGTTGACTTTTTTACGTTAAATCTATATAATTTTGAATATGAATAGTATTTTATCAATTCCAGATGGATTTAATTTATTTGGCGTTCCAATAAAAATTTACGGCATAACAAGTGCCCTTGCCTATCTTTTGGGCATTATAATGACCTGCGTCTTTGCAAAAAAGCGCGGTTTTAAGAAAGACGACATTCTCACACTCGCCCTTTATGTTGTGCCAATGGCAATAATTGGCGCAAGGCTTTATTATGTGATTTTTCAACATTCAAACATAACAAGTTTTTGGGATGTTTTCAATCTTAGAAAAGGCGGACTTGCATTCTATGGCGGAATGATTGGCGGCGCACTTGCCGTTTTGCTCTACTGCCTTATTCACAAGAAAAACTTTTTGGCTCTTATCGACATCATTGCCCCTTCCATGATACTCGCCCAAGCCCTTGGCCGCTGGGGAAACTTTTTCAATCAAGAAGCATATGGCAACTACATCTCAAATCCATCTCTGCAATGGTTTCCGTTTGGTGTTTACATCGACAACTGCCAAATGAGTGACTGCACCTGCCCTGGGTTTGGCTGGCACTACGCAACCTTTTTCTATGAAAGTATGTGGAATCTAATTGTGTTTGCGGCTTTGACACTTGATTTATATCTTTCAAAAAAACAATTCAATGGCTGCATCGCGTGTGGCTATCTTGTGTTGTATGGGCTTGGAAGAATGATAATCGAAGGAATGCGCACTGACAGTTTGTATCTTGGTGCAATTCGTGTTTCTCAACTTTTGAGTTTGCTGTTTATTTTGCTTGGAACTATTCTTTATGTCTTTTTATATCTTAGAAACAGAAAGAAAAAAGACAGTTTTGATAAAATCATGAAAATTCTTAAAAAAGACTTATAAAATCTTAATTTTCTTGACATAATTAAACTATGACAGGAAGATTTTTAGGAATAAAAAAATCTACAATTTTAAAAGCAAGCGCCCTATTTTTCTTTTGGGCATTTCTTGCTTTTTTATTTGTTTCAATCTTCTATCTCAAAAGCCCAGAGATTTGGTTCTTCGGCTTCTGTCTTTTTGTGGGCAGTTTTGAACTTGTTAAAAGTTTTCTCTTCCGCTTTGACACAAGCCTGTATTTAGGGCTGCTTTTATTTTCATTAGGTGTCTTTGGCTTTGTTTTCACATACACAAACACAAGTCAGTATGC
>CANRCQ010000045.1 GCA_947629145.1 uncultured Clostridia bacterium | reverse complement strand
GCTAAAAAACATACTAAATTTTACACTTTTGTGTTATACTGGTTAAGAAATTAAACAAAAACATACAGGAGAAAAAAATGGCAACTTCAAAAGAATTTAAAGACTTTATTCTTGAGCAATTAGCAGATTTATCACCAATCACTTGCAAGCCCATGATGGGCGAATATTTGCTTTACTACAAAGGGACTTTGGTAGGTGGACTTTACGATAATAGGCTTCTTGTTAAACCAAACGCAAACAACATAGGCTTTAATATGCCATTAGAAACCCCATACGAAGGAGCAAAACAAATGTATATGGTAGAAGATGTTGACGATAGCGAAAAGCTTTGCAATATTATTAAATCTACTTACGAAGGCTTAAACAAAAAATAAGTTTTTATCTCTTTTATTGAAATTCTTAAAAATTTTGCCATAAAAATTACAAATAAATTAAAATCGCTTTTCATGATTTTTTAAGCTCTTTTGTAAGATTATCAAAATTGCGAGAAGTTGTCCAAAAATGTTTTTGCAATTTTATAAATTTTTTTTGTCATGTTTATCCTTCTTTAAATATTTCTATTTCAATTTGTTATATTGTTTGTCATCAACTGGCTCGAGCCACTCGTTTGAAGTTTCTTCGCCCTTCACTTCGATTGCAAGATGTGAAAACCAACTGTTCTTTGCCGCGCCGTGCCAATGTTTGACATTTGCTGGAATATTCACACAATCCCCTGGCTTTAGTTCAATGGGCTTCTTGCCAAATTCCTGATAATATCCTCTGCCACCAACACAAATAAGTATTTGCCCACCGCCACTTTTTGCTTTATGAATATGCCAATTATTTCGGCACTTTGGCTCGAAAGTCACATTAAATATGCCTTGCTCTTTGCAGATTGGTGCAAGATAACTTTGCCCTATAAAATAATCTTTAAAGGCATCATTAGGCTCGCCAATAGGAAAGAAAATTGTGTTTTGATAGATTTCTTTTTCAGTTTTAGCATCAACTTTCTCATTCCAAACGTCTTTTGCAAGTCTAAACACAGCCCATGCTTTTGGCCAGCCAACATAAAAGGCACAATGTGTGATAATGGCAGCAATTTCCTTTTTACTAACTCCATTGTTCTTTGCGTTTTGCAAGTGATAAGTAAGTGGGCTGTCAGTTATTCCAGATGACATAAGCCCAACAACCGTGATAATACATCTCGTTTTAAGGTCAATATCAGTGTTGTTCCAATTCTCGCCAAAAAGCACATCATCATTGAAATGTGCAAAGTCTGGGGTGAAATCCCCTAATTGTTTTCTTCCTGCGTCTTGTGTTATCTTTTTCATATTAACTCCTTTTTACTTCATCTATATAATAGCATATTCGCAGTGAATTTGTATCAAAATTTTAAAAACTTTTCTTTTGTCGTCAAATAAATTATTCAGCAAATCTCCATATCAAACTTTGTTCGTTTTAGGTAGTTTTAGATAGTAAAAAAGCACATTTTTACGCAATAATGCCATATTTGCAACAATAACTATTTTCTTCTTATATTTTTCACTGTTTTCTTTTTCAATTTTATGTTTCTATCAAACGAAGTTGCATATTGGTCTGGTATTTCAAAATCATTAACAAACCTGCCCACCTCAATCAAATAAACATTTTCATCTTTTTCCAACTCGTATTGTTGTGGCTTTAATATGTCAAATGATTTTATGAGTTTCTTATTGTAAAATTCATTAAGAATTTCTAAAGCATTGTCTATATTTAATCTATTGCCAGAAATTTTTTCAAATTGTGAAGATAATTCTTTGAAAATATTATTTGTGCAACAAATAAAGGCCGAGTTTTTAAATTTTGTGAAATAGCGATATTCTTCGCTTGGAATAAAAACAATATTTTTGATTTCTGGAGAGTTTAATTTGTCTTTAACAGTTGCATACAGTTTTGTGTTTTGCGATAATAAATCCATCCAACTTTCATGACAAAGAATTGCAGGTTGAACATCAAGTTCATCGTTTTTGTTAAATATTTGTCTTACATAATATTTTAAGCAATCTTTTTCAGGTTGGTCTTTAAAACATACAGGCTTAACAATTTGAAATATTCCATATTTTGTATTGACTTTAACCAAATCGCCAATTTTAAATTTGAAATCCATAACTATCTCCTTAAATTTATTATAGCACACTTTCCAATAATTTGTATCTTTTTACCTGCATTTCAAAAACTTTTCGTCTTTTTCTTCTGTGTTTCTTTTCTTTCAAAATTCTTTCAAGTTTTTTATCATCAACATTTGCAACTCTATCCTGTGGCTTAAACAATTAATAAAGGGCTTTTATTGTTGTTGAGTAGTCAATTTTAAATTTGCTTGACAAAAAGGACAAATTGTGCAATAATTTTGCAAGTTGATTGACTTTTTGTTTAAGAGGTGAAAGATGGCATTTTTAAAGCTTGAAAATGTTTCAAAAGAATACAAAACTGATGCTGGCGGCTTTTTGGCATTGTCAGAAATTTCTTTTGAAGTTGAAAATGGGGAATTTGTTGTTATTCTTGGCCCAAGTGGAGCAGGCAAAACCACGCTTTTGAACCTGCTTGGCGGAATGGACACCGTTACAAGCGGAAGAATCTTTCTTGACGGCAAGGAAATTTCAAATTTTAATGAAAAAGAACTCACACTTTATCGAAGGGCAGACATTGGTTTTGTTTTCCAGTTTTACAACCTAATGCCAAACCTGACCGCGCTTGAAAATGTCGAACTTGCCACGGAAATTTGCAAAGGTGCGCTTTCGCCTGAGGATGTTTTAACTTCGGTTGGGCTTGCAAGCAAATTCAAAAATTTTCCTGCACAACTTTCTGGCGGAGAGCAACAAAGAGTGAGCATTGCGCGTGCAGTTGCAAAAAATCCCAAAATTCTTTTATGTGACGAGCCAACTGGAGCACTAGACTACATAACAGGGAAAAACATTTTAAAACTTTTGTATGACACTTCAAAAGAGAAGAACAAACTTGTTATTGTAGTCACCCACAATCAAGCACTTAAAGAGATGGCTGACAGGGTTATTTACATTAAAAATGGAAAGATAGGAAAAAACAAAGTTAACAAAAAACCAAAATCTATTATGGAGATTGAGTGGTGAAAAGTCGATATTTTAAATCTGCTTTGCGAATGTTTAAAAAGCACCTTACAAGATTTTTGACACTTATGGCAATAATTATTGTCAGCGTGGGCTTTATGTCTGGTCTTGGAGAGGTTGAAGGGAAAATTGACTCAAACTTTTACAACTTTTATGTTTCGCAAAATGTTTCTGACCTTATAATTAAAAGCGACAATGCTTTTTTGCCGTTCAATCCAAAGGCGGAACAAAACAAACAGTTTTTGATAGATAGGTTTGGCGAAGAAAATGTTATGTTTGGTTTTTATAACGACTACGAAATTGACGGAAAAATTTACAGAGTGAACATTTTAAACCTTGAAAATCTCAATGTAAACAAACTGATTTTGACACAGGGCATTTTGCCAACAGTAAACGATGAAATTTTGGTGGCGGAAGGCTCAAAAGGGCTGAAAAGTTTTAATTTAAGAGAAGAAGTCACCCTTGAAAATTCCCAGTTAAATATGCTGTTAGGTGGCACAAAGTTTTATGTCAGTGGAATTGTGGAAAGCCCAATGCTTTTAATTAAAGACAAAGAGCCAAGCATAATTGAGAACAGAAGTATCGACTACTGCATCTATGTAAACAGGTCAAATGCAATAATAACAGACGCCTACATCAGCCTTAAGGACAGAAATTTGTTTAATGCATTCAGCGAAGAATATAAACAAACAATTAGTGAACTGAAAGCCGAGTTGTCACAAGAACTTCAAGTTGAACAAAGACAAATTTTGTCGCTATATGAAAATTATGGAATATATTCTCTTCACTCTTATGCCGACAAAGTGGGTAATTTGGCAATTATTTTTGTGATTTTCTTCCTACTTGTGACGGCACTTGTTGTCTTTTCCACAATGACAAGGCTTCTGGATGAGGAAAGAGGACAAATTGCGTGCCTAAAAACTCTTGGTTTTGGAAACTTCAAAATTTTAAGCCGTTATCTTCTGTTTATCTTTGCGGCAGCAGTTTTGGGTGGCGCGATTGGGCTTCCGGTTGGGATTCTTTTGACCTATTTCATCTATTCATCCTTTGGAACTCAGTATTTTATGCCGGACTTTGTTTCAGGGATAAGTTTGAATTATTTTGGAATTACACTCGGCATAATATTGTGCGCGTCACTTGTTGTAACATTTTTCACTGGGCTTAAACTGGTTAGTCAAAAGCCAGCCAAACTCCTAACACCAAAAGCCCCAAAGTCAGGCAAAAAAGTTATATTAGAACGCATCCCATTCTTCTGGAACAGGCTGAGTTTTAAATATAAGTCTTGTTTAAGAAATGTCCTTCTTTTTAAAAGCAGATTTTTCATGACAGTTGTTTCAATTGTTGGTTCAACCGTGCTTGTCATCTCGGGGCTTGGAATTCTTGACAACACAATAAAACTTGAAGCAGGCTTGGCACTTGTTGTGCTTGCAGTGGCGCTGATTGCCTTTGCCGGAGTTTTAAGTGCGCTTGTCATTTACAATCTTGCAAACATCAACATAAGCGAAAGAAATCGCGAAATCGCAACACTTATGGTTTTGGGCTATAATAATCATGAAGTTTGCGGCTATATCTATCGCGAAATTTACATAATGAGCGCAATTGCGGCAGTGCTTGGCATCCCACTTGCGTATTGGTTTTTGTCATTCGTATTTGGCTTTATTGATTTTGGCTCAATTGGCGGTGTAAATTGGTTCACTTGGATAATTGGCCCAATTTTGATAATGCTCTTCACATTCTTATCAACTCTTCTATTAAGAAAGAAAATTGTAAAAACAGATATGAATGCTTCGTTAAAAAGTTTGGACTAAAAAGTTCTACCTGATTTTAAATTTTAGTAATTTTAAAAAATAAAAAAAGTCGAAACTTGCTCGACTTTTTTTGTTTATTGTTTTCCACCGCCAGAAAGTTCTCTTTCAAAAGCTTAATTTTCTTTTTCTATTTTTTGTAACCATTCTGGATTTTCGTGTTCCACTTCTCGATAAAATTCTGGTCCGCGCTTGTGTAATCTTTTAATATTAACTCCTTATAAATAATTTATTTCAACCACTGCTTTTTCTTATATCTAACAACAGAAAGCACCATACATCCAAGAAACAAAGCGGCAACTGGGACAACGATTGCCAGCCAAATCAAACTCCCTTGTTTTTGAACATCTAGCTCTTCAATGATAATTTCAAATGTAAGTTCGATTGTTTCATAGCTATTTGCATCACTGCCCTTGTAAATTGCTTTTGCAATCATCTTGGTTTTTGAAATAACTTGAAGAGAATCTTCAACCCACTCAAAATTATCTGGCAATTCAATTTGGGACAAATCTTCAAAATGACCGCTAATTTTCAAAGTTGTTTCAACTTTTGGCTTTTCTGCTTTTGAAATTGTAAAAAATAATTCTTTTGTGCCAGTATAGTCACCTTTGAAAGTAACAGTCGCCTTCCCCTGTCCTGCAAATATATTGCTCTCATATTGGACATCATAGTCTTCGCCTAAAACAAGCAACAAATTTCCATCTTTTGCAATAACTTTTGGCGTTTTTTCCGTTCCATCATAGACAAAATTTTCAGTTTCAATTTCAACACTCAAACTTGTCACTTCTTTTCTTGGCGCTTTTGTTAATGTGACTTCAACTGTGTAATTTTTATAGTTTTCTTTGTCAAAATAAATCGCCGTGGCTGTTATACTCTCGTCAGTAATTTTTGTGCTTGGAATTTCCCAATTCCAACCTTCCATGTTAAGGTCAACATCCTGCAAAGTTTTTGCCTTTCTGCTGATTGTCATTTGCGCGTTTGGCATATTTTCTGGATGGTCGGCTTTTTCAATAGTAAATGGAGCTGTTGCTTCTGCGGAGTTGTAGTTTTTCGACTCTTCGACCACTGCTTTTATCCAATAATCTCCTGCTTTCGTTGGCCTAATTTCGGTGTATGTTCCATCTTTTCTATTTGAATAGGTGTATGTCACTCTCGCTGTTCCAATCTGTCCACTTATGGTTGGCTCTGGTGCTGACTGCCCATAAGTCCACCCTTGTTGTGACACTCCAAATCCTTGAATATCTGCTTTGTTAATTGTGAAATACAGCGTTCTTGTTCCGGTGTATTTATCTTTCCCACTAACAACCGCTCTTGCTCTTCCAGCATCAGTGTTTTCAAAATATTCAACTTCAAAATCTTTATCTTTCACAAGTTGGTAATCCCCGTCGGTCGCAATAACATTCGGTTCTTTCTTAGAACCATCGTACACAATTGACTCATATTCAAGGTTTATTGTTATCGAAGAAATATTCTTTGGTTTGGTTTCGCTTTCACTCTCATGGGTGATTGTGACCAGCATTTTCGTGTTACCATAGTTTTTCTTGTCAGATCCTTTATACACTGCAACTGCTTGAGTCTTTTCGCCTGTTATTTCAAAACTTTTTTCCCAATACCAATCAGTGCCAAGTTTGATTTGAGTTGAATTTGTTGTATTTTTATTTACAATCATGGTGCTTTTCGGCTTTCCCTCAGGCCATCTAGCCTTTCTTATTTTAAATTCTTGGCTTATTTGCCCATTATAATTTCCGCTTCCTGTAACAGTTACTGTGGCTGTGCCTGCGTTTGTATTATTTTGAAACTCCAATTCATAATCATCGTGTTCCTTTAACACTTCCCCAAGATAAGTTATCTTCACTCTTGGCTTTATTGCGTCCCCTGTGTAAATATAACTTCCTAAAATTTCCATGTTTGCATCAGCAATATCTGTTTTGTCAGGTTTTTCCCCTTCAATTTTTTCAATATAAAAACTGCTGTATATATTTTGATAACATTCGGCATCCGCCCCTTTATATATAAGTGTAAAAAGTCCATGCTTTTTCCCTATTTCTAGTTTTTCATCATTACCTAACCACTCCCAATCTTTTGGGATCTTGAGATCATGTGCCATTTTTATATCATCATAGACCTTGATTGTGCCACTTATTCTACTTGGCACATATTTGCCTTTTGCAACTTCGAAATACGCCGTCCTTGAGCCAGTATAGTTGTTTATCCCTGTGATTGTTAATGTCGCCATGCCTGGATAATCGTTGTTTTCCACTTTTAACTCATAATCCACATCTTGTTCAAGAAGCTCTTCATCAAAGTATACTTCAATGTCTGGTATTAAATCTCGCCCCTTCTCATAAGGAATAGCCCTATTTTCCATTTCGACTCTAGCATATTTTAAGTCATTGTTTGAATTTTCGCCAATATCTACAACATTCGTTATTGCCCTTATTTTTGCCACATAATCGCCATCATCTTTATAACTT
>CANRCQ010000044.1 GCA_947629145.1 uncultured Clostridia bacterium | reverse complement strand
TTTCCACATTTGCCGCAATAGTTGAAAACATTGCAAATTTCTTTAAAAACACCATAAATTTGCTTGGCGAAGATATGTTGTTTATTCTTTCACTTGTTGTGGAAGTTTTGCTTGTTGTCTTCTTTTTAGTGAAGTCAATCTTTTCATATGAATCGTCATTAAATCGCGCTCTTGAAAAGATAAATATGTGGCTGTTTGATAAAAAGGTCGTCACGGAAGATAATATAAAAGAACTGAACTTCCTTTTTAAAACAAAAGCTCCAAAGCGCCTTTGCTATTTTTGGCAACAATACATATTGTTCCGCGAGGGAGAACCTTCTTCTTATCTTTCAACAGAAAACCTTATTGACAAACCTTTAAAGACAAGTTCTTATAATTCCAATATCAAAAACTTGACACTTTTCACTTGCCTTTGGGCATTTATCGTTGCAATGCTTGTTATCAGCACAGAAAGCACATTGGTTGGCTTATCATTTGTGCAAGCACTTTTTGTCCCTGCACTTATACTTATTATTGGAATTGCATTTATCGTGTATATGCGTGCAAGAAAAAATTCCATTTTAAATTCGCTCTATCAAAATGTTCAACTTTTTGGAAGATTTATGGACAATGCGTGTGTTGACCTTCCATCATATATAGATTATCAAATTTTGTTCACTCCACAAGAAATTGAAAATGGTCAGCCAGTTTTGCGTGAATTTATGGACTACAAGGCAAGAAAGGAAAAGGAAGAATTCAACAGAGCGCGTGAAGAAGATGTTCAACAAGAAACCTACGATTTTTCAACGACTGGCGTTGACGGCTCGATTGTGCTTGACAGAGCGATGAAAGAAAGCGAACGTTATTTAAAGAAGAAAGAAAAAATCCTTTTAAATATAAGTGCGCTTGAAAGTGAAATTGACAGCCGCAGAAAGAACTTTGACTCAGTGCAAAAAGACTATCAAACAAAACTTCAAGCTTCTAAGGAGAATGTTGACAGACTTCGTCAAATGTCCGAAGAAACAACCAATCGTATTGAAAGCAACTATTACAGAAAACAACAAACTCAGGAAGTTGCTAAACAAGAACAACTTGAACAAGAATTTGAGCAACAACGTGCAAAATATATGCTTGAAAAGGGCGAAGCAGAAGAAGAAATCAAAAAACTCAATGCCGAACTTGAAACCAGCAAAACTGATGTTGAAAACGCAATGTTAAGTGAATATCAAACCTTCTTTGATAAATTCTGTCACAGTGCAGAACTTGTAGTTTCAAAAGCGCTTGCGGACAAACTTAACACACTTAAAGAAGAAAACGCAAAAGACAAAGAATACATCACACAACTTGAAATCAAATTAAAAAATGTCCCACAAGGGGAACTTGATGCCGACAAACTTGTAGAAGAAGGCAAATATGACGAAAATGGCAATTATGTTTATCCAAACGGAACTTTCTATGACAAAGATGGCAACTTCCACGATGAGAAAGGGGATGTTTACAGTCAAGATGGCACACTGATTTCCAAAAACGAAGAGAAGGAAGAAGCAAAACCAGAAGAAAAACAGCCAGAAAAGACGATTGTGGATTTTGACGACTTTGATGCATTCGACTTTATGACGGACACTTCTGCAAAGGGCGATGTTTACTCAGTTGCAGAAAATGTTTTAAATGATATTGACAAAGATATAGAAGTTGTAAACAACACAGAAAAATCCAACTTTGCTGTTGAACAGCCAGCAGAAGAACAACCAAAGGAAGAAAAAGCAGAGCCTGCACAATTGGAAACAGTTTCACTTGAAGAGCCAGAAGAACTTCCTGTTGTGAAAGAAGAACTTCCTGTTGTTCAAACCGAAGAAAAACCAAAGAAAAAGGCTGGCAGACCAAGAAAGATTGTTGAAGACAAGCCAGAAAGCAAGAAAAGGGGACGCCCTAAAAAAGCCGTTCAAGAAGACCAACCGCAAAAACCAAAGAAGTCTGTTGGGCGACCAAGAAAGATTGTAAAACCTGAAAACGCGACACAAAAAAGGGAAAGGGGCAGACCTAAAAAATCATCCATTGAAGAAATCAACAAGCGCCTTAACGAAGAAGAAAAAAGAATAAGTCAAATGCGCAACAGTTTGAATGAAGATTTGCAAAGTGCAATGAGTGAAATGAATTCTAACGATGTTGACGACAAAAAACTTCATAGAGATGAGCTTATCAAACAAATCGATGCTCTGCAAAAAGAAGCACAACAAGTTATTGAAAAACACGAGTCCGAAGAAAAGATTGAAGAAATAAACCACAAACTTGAAATGCTTTTAAACCAAATAAAGAATTTGAATAACTAAAAAAAACAAGCGAAATTTTCGCTTGTTTTTTTAATTTAATAAATTAGTTAAAGAACGAAATGTTGTCAGTTGCAAAACCATATATAAGCAAAACTGCCGCTGCTACAACAAAAACCGTTGCACAAAGATAACTTATTATGCTTGTAGCGCGATTGCCTTTTTCCCTGGCTAAGCCACCGTTGTAGAAAAGTGCAAGCCCGGCGAAATACACCACATAAGTCACGCAAGTGAACAAGTTTAATGTTGAAATTACATTAAAATAATATAAAAGTGCAAAAGTGATTGCCAAAGCCCCAAATACACAGCCAAATATTATATATTTTTTTGCATCGCGTGTCAGTGTCATATAACACCCCCTATATATAAGATTGTAGTTTTTCGCGAAAAATATGTCAAATGATTTTTAATATTTTCAAATAAATTTTGGAACAAAGTCACAATCGGCACTTTCAAAATCCTGTATAAAGCCGTTTTTAAGCCCCAATTTTTCAAGGTGCAACAGCACCGCTTTATATTCAATTGGATTGAGTTTTCTGTTTAAAAGCCCATGTCCATTTGGAGTGAACTGTGACATGACACTTATCATTCTGTTTGGAAAATGCTCCTTTACAAGGTCAAGCACTTCAATGGAGTTTTTAGTGAAGTTTGGCAAAACTAAATGCCTTATCACAACACCTTGTTTTAATTTTTCGCCTTCAAAAACATCTTTTTTTAATTCACACATTTTTTTAATTGCGGGCAGCGAAACTGTTAAATAATCGCTGCATTTAGAAAACTTTAAAGCAAGGTCGTTGTTTGAATATTTTAAATCTGTGAGAAAAATATCTACAAATTTGCTTATTTTTTCGATGTTTTCCACACTTTCATAGCCACTTGTATTCCAAATG
Source organism: uncultured Clostridia bacterium (assembly GCA_947629145.1). Taxonomy (GTDB): domain Bacteria; phylum Bacillota; class Clostridia; order Christensenellales; family UBA1242; genus Caccovivens. Next base: position 4,276 of record CANRCQ010000044.1, on the reverse strand, counting down.
ACAGGCACTTTTTTATCGAAAAGTGAAAATGTTTTTTCAAGTTGGTCTAAAAAGTGAGTTGGGGTGATAAGGTCGATTGAAGAGTGAGTTTCTTGTTCTTTTTTGATAAGCTCTGCAAGTTTTTCAGGGGAGTAAAGCTCTCCAACTCCGCCGCGTGAAATGTCGATGTTTTGACAGTAGTCACATTTTAAGTTGCAGCCTGAAAAGAATATGGCAAGTGTTCCGCCATCTGTGCAAAGGCAAGGTTCTTCCCATTTGAAGTGTTTTATTATTTTTGCAATTCGCATGGTCTGTTGTTCGCCACAAAATCCCATATTTCTTGTTCTGTTACACTTACAATGCCTTGGGCAATTTTCACAAAACTTTTTCATATTCTTCCTTATTTAACACACAAATTTTAATGCGATTTCATGTTTTATGTCAAGAAAAATTAAAAAAATGCAATAAAATCTAGACAAATGTATGTAAAATATGTTATTATATTGCATAAGTATTTTGAATATACTTTTTTAAGGAGAAAAATTTTAATGCACCCCAGTATGCTTTTAGCACAATTTACCGCTGTTCACGGAGTTATTATTTTTGTTATTGTTTTGCTTTTGCTTTGTTCTGCATTCTTTTCGGCAAGCGAAACGGCATTCACGTCTATGAACCTTATTAGAATTCGCACGATGGCAGAAAACAAAGTTAAGGGCGCAAGAAAGGCACTTTATATTGCAGAACATTCCAACAGGGCGCTTACAACAATTTTAGTTGGAAATAATATAGTCAATATTTTAGGCACAACATTGTGTGCGTTTATTCTTTCGCAGTTTATTGTCGATGCAACCATTTTAAACGTTTTGAACACCGTTGTAATGACAATTATCATTTTGATAACTGGCGAAATTTTGCCGAAGGCGATTGCGAAAAACTACCCAGAAAAGATTGCCACAAAGTTTGCTTTCACACTTTATGTGATTATGAAAATATCATATCCAATTGTAATTTGCTTTTATGGGCTTCAAAAACTTTTCACTAAAAAGAAAGAAGAAAAGCCGTCTGTGACAGTCACGGAAGATGAACTTGAAAGCATTATCGACACGATGGAAGAAGAAGGCGTGTTGGAAAAAGACGATGCGGAACTTATTCAAAACACCTTCAAAATCAAGGAAGCCACTGCGCATGATATTATGACCCATCGCATGGATGTTGTGTTTTTGGATATAACTTCAACCGAAGATGAAACAGAAAATGTTTTCAGTGAGTCCCTTTACAGCCGTTTGCCAGTTTATCAGGACAGCATTGATAATGTTGTTGGAATTTTGAATATCAAGGATTTTTTCAATTCAATAATAAAAAAACAACCTTTTTCTTTGAAAAAGATTATGACAGAGCCACTTTTTACAGCAGAAAACACTTCTGTTGACACACTCTTTAAAGATATGCAGAAAAACAAAAAACACCTTGCCGTTGTTTTAGACGAAAGGGGCGGAGTGTCTGGAATTGTCACAATGGAAGACTGTGTTGAAACACTGTTTGGGGAAATTTTTGATGAAACCGACCAGGGCGAAACAGAGCCTATGATTGAGCAAATTGGCGATGACGAATACAATGTTGACGCAGAAATTTCTATTGAAGAACTTTTCGACCGCTTGGAAATTGAACATCTTCCAGAAAACCCTTATCAAACAGTCAACTCGTTTGTGTTTGAACTTTCGGAAGATATTCCAAAAAAAGGTAACAAATATGAATATTTCACAATAGATGAAATAATTGATGACGAAGGGAACTTAACAAAACACAATATAAAAATGATTTTCACTGTTATTCAAATGGATGGACGTGCAGTGAAAAAAGTTAATTTAAAAATTATTTATTTGGACAACTAATCTTTGCTTTTTTCAATCCATTGTGATATGGCTTCAAAGCCTTTGCCAACTCCGTAGCTTTGCGGAGTTGTTTTTACAATAAACGGACTGTTTTTGTCTGGAATATAGTTTTTCATCTCATCATAAACTTGCGCGCAGTTTAAATTGACTTTGTAAAGCGGATGCCTTTGTTCCACAACGGCTCTGCGATTTGCAAGCAACATGATTTTTTTGCAATTTCCAATATTTGCATCAAGCATTCCTAAATCGACTTTCTCATCATCTCCGGCAAAAATGCAGTGAGTTATATCGCCACAAGGAATGTTTTTGAAAAAAAGTTCAACTCCGTTTCGTTTAGTTCCATCATGAGAACAAATTTCTTTCGTGTCTTTAATCTTTAAATTTTCTATTTTAGAAAGATATTTGCAATCTTCTTCTATCAAATACGCAAATCTACTTTGCAAAAATTTTGGGAAATGCATAAGTGTGACAATAAGGTCGCTCTTAATCGAAAAATTTCCATTTGCAAGTGCGGAAGTGATGACAACAATCTGTATGTTTCCGCGAAAAATTCTGTCAAATTTTGAAAGACCGTGAAAAAGAACGGCTCCCTTGCCGTCTTGGACATCGTCAAAAGTTCCGTTATAATCTAAAAAAATCAGTGCTTTTTCATTCATATTTTCATTTTATCTTGAAAAAATTGTTTTGTCAATATAAAAAATGTTGTTTTTTTTAAAAGTTTGTGCTAAAATATACATACCAAAAGGAGATATTATGAATCCAGAAAATGTTATCAAACCACACCTTGTAAAACCACTTCTTGAAAAAGTTGTGTTTGAAAAGTTGTCAATGCCACAGCCAAATGCAATGATAAACATCAAACCAGAAGATGTGATTGATGTGAGAAAAGTTTCGGAAGAAGTTGTTAAAGTGACCCTTACAAGAAATCTTGCAATAACCCCAATAAATCTTATGAGATTGTCTGTTTCAATGAGTATTGATATTCCTGTTGACTCAATCGAGTTTTCAAAATTGCCAGACCCAAAGGAATACATCAAAAACAGCCAACCTGTTCGTATTTTGATTTCATATGTGTCAAGCCTTATCACAACACTTTCTATGAACACAATCTTAGGGCCAATTGTGACACCGCCGAATATGCAAGAATAGCGAAAAAACTGCACTCAAAATTTGTTTTTGTCACTGCATGACAAAAAGCAAAGGGTTTCGTTTGTTTTTTCGCCTTCTCGCGCCAAACGAAAATCGCAGCAACGCTTGGCGATTTTGCGCGACTCTCTTGCGAAGTGGGGCGTTGATGAGATCCTTCGCGTTGCTCAGGATGACGAGAAGAGGGTTGGAAGACAAAAAGGAAGGCTTCGAAGCCGTCTTCAAAAACCTTCCTATTTGTCATCTTGGACGAAGTGAAGAGTCTCTTGGCAAAAACGAGCAAAAGTGCAGGTTTTGCCGTGCGGGCGTAGTTCATCGGTAGAATGCGGGCTTCCCAAGCCTGAGAGACGAGTTCGATTCTCGCCGCCCGCTCCAAAGAAGAAAATCCACTAGTTAAGTGGATTTTTTTATAAATATTATAGAAATTTAAAACAATTTTTCATAAAAATCGCATTTTATTTGACTTTTTTATGGTTTTTGTATAAACTGAAAGAAAAAGGAGGTTAAAATGGCTGAAGAAGAGAAAAAACCTGAAACAACCGCTAGCTCACAAGGAACCAGCAAGGCTGGAATTGGGTTTGTTTGTGCTTTCTTTTTAGGACTTATTGGGCTTTTATTCATGTTGTGTTGGCCAGCAGGTTCTTATGAAAGAAAGACATTTGTAAAAGGTTGGATGATTACATTCTTTGTAATGCTTGCAGTTGAAGTAGTTCTTTCAATTGTGATTATTGCAATGTTTGGCGGAATGTTTGCAAGCATATTTGGTTCAATAGCACAAGCATAAAAGACGGATTTTACATCCATTTTTTGTTGCTTTTTTATTTTTTTATTGTAAAATTAAGCCAAAAAGGAGAAATATATGAAATTTGTTCTTGCTTCAAGCAATGCTGGAAAGATAAAAGAATTTAAAGAAGAATTCAAAAATGACGAGATTTTGTCACTAAAAGATGTTGGATTTGACGAAGAGATTGAAGAAACTGGCAAAACCTTCTATGAAAATGCCAAAATAAAAGCACTTGCAGTGCATAATTTTTTGAAAAAGCAGGGGAAAGAATACGCTGTGATTGCCGATGACAGTGGACTTTGTGTGAATGCTCTTAATGGAGAGCCAGGAGTTTACAGTGCAAGATATGGCGGCGACCATAACAAAGATGCTTCTATCAAAAAACTTTTGAAAAATCTTGAAGGAAAGGCGGACAGAAGCGCATACTATGAATGTTGTTTGGTGCAGATAAATCCAAATGGGAGTGAGATATCTG
>CANRCQ010000043.1 GCA_947629145.1 uncultured Clostridia bacterium | reverse complement strand
GTTCACACTTAAATAAAATCGTGCAAATAGATTGACATAAAGCGCGTTTTAATGATAAAATAATTTAGAAATTGACGGAGAATTTTTTGCCGTCTTTTATCTCAGTGGGGGAATAATGGACACGATTGAACACCTTGAATATCTAAGCAAATTGAAGTTTTCAAGTGAAGAACGCACAAAGTTTGAAAAGGAGTTTGAAAACATCCTTTCTTTTGTGAATGAAATCACTTCTTTGGAAATTCCAGACGATATTGAAAAAGACAAACCAGTTAAATTGACAGAACTTCGACCTGATGAAGCAAAACCAAGTATGCCGCGTGAAGAAGTTTTGCAAAATGCACCAAAACAAAAGGACGGTTGTTATTCAACACCGCTGGTGGTTGACTGATGGACTTTTCAAAACTTAGTTTAATTGAAATTAGAGATGGTATTGCAAATGGCAAATTTACAAGTGAAGAAGTTGTAAGATTTTTCATTGCAAAATGTGAAGAGAAAAAGTCACTCAATGCCGTTATTGAAATTTTCTATGACGCAGTTGATAGGGCAAAAGAGATTGACAATAAAATTAAAAATCACGAAAAAGTGGGAGTGTTGGCAGGCGTGCCGATTGCTATTAAGGACAACATTTTGTATAAAGGCAAAAAAATGGGCTGCGCAAGCAAGTTTTTGCAGAATTTTGTTGCATCATACACATCCACTGTTGTTGAAAAATTATTGAGCGAAGATGCCGTCATTTTGGGACGCACCAACATGGACGAGTTTGCTATGGGAAGCAGCTGCGAAAACACTTGCTATGGGGTTTGTCACAACGCAATTGACCCAGATTATGTTGCTGGGGGAAGCAGCGGCGGAAGTGCAGCGGCGGTTGCGGCTGGGCTTGTGCCTTGTGCATTGGGGACAGACACAGGCGGCTCTATTCGACAACCTGCATCTTTGAATGGCGTTGTTGGGCTTAAACCAACTTATGGCACTGTTTCAAGATATGGGATTGTGGCATTTGCAAGCTCACTTGACCAGGCTTCGCCAATTTGCAAAACTGTGGAAGACTGCCAACTTGTGTTAAAGGTCATTGCAGGAAAAGACATTCACGACAGCACAACCATAGACAACAAATTGATATCTGTGCATAAAAGCAAATACACACTTGGCATTTGCAGACAGGTTATGCAAGAAGCAAAATCCACCCAAGGCGGCGAAGAGTTCTATAAACTCATTCAAAAACTTGGTGATATTTTTGATATTGTGCAAGTTGACATTCCACATATTCAAAACTCGCTTGCGTGCTACTACATCATCGCGCCAGCGGAAGCAACATCCAACCTTGCACGCTTTGATGGAGTGAAATACACTGTTCGCAGTGAAAACGCAAAGGATTTAGAGAGTGTGTATGTTCAAAGCAGAAGTGAAGGTTTTGGACGCGAAGTTAAAAGGCGTATTATGCTTGGAAACTATGTTCTTTCAAGCGGCTATTTTGATGCTTATTACAACAAGGCAAAGCGTGTGCAAAAACTTATTAAACGCGAATTTACAGAAGCTTTTTCGCATTGTGACTGCATTTTGATGCCAACCACTGCTGGCACAACTTTCAAAATCGGCGAAAAACTTGCTGACCCAATTGCGATGTATAAGGAAGATTTGTTCACTGTTCCGGCGAACATTGTTGGAGTTCCTGCAATTTCCGTGCCATATGCAAAAATTGGGAAATTTCCACTTGGAGCACAGCTTTATGCGGATGATTTAAACGAAGATGTCATGTTTGAAGTTGCAAAAATCGTGGAAAAAGTAGGGGGTGTGAAGTGAGCGAACTTGATAATTTTGATGTTGTAATTGGGCTTGAAATTCATGCCGAACTTAAAACAAAAACAAAGGTTTTTTGCAGTTGTAAAAATGAATTTGGGGCGCTGCCAAACACAAACACTTGCCCAGTTTGCACTGGGATGCCAGGCGCACTTCCAGTTTTAAATCGACACGCGGTTTGCCTTGCAATCAAAGCAGGATTATGTTTTGGCTGTGAAATTTCGCCTTACTCGGTGTTTGAACGCAAAAATTATTTCTATCCAGACCTTTCAAAGGCCTATCAAATAAGCCAACTTGTCTATCCACTTTGCATTGGCGGTGGGGTGACACTGGATAATGGCAAAAAAGTTAGACTTAATCGCATCCATTTGGAAGAAGATGCCGGAAAACTTACACATATTTCTCATGCAGGCGGAACGCTTGTGGACTATAACCGTGGCGGAACACCACTTATTGAAATGGTGACAGAGCCAGATATTTCGTCTGCCGAAGAAGCGGTTGAGTTTTTGCGCAGAGTGAGAGAAGCACTTGTGTTTGAAGATATTGCAAACTGCAAGATGGAAGAAGGCGGAATGCGTTGTGATGTCAATCTTTCTCTTCGTCCAAAAGGCACAACAACATTTGGCACAAGAACTGAAATGAAAAATCTCAACTCTTTTAAAAGTGTTGAACGTGCAATAAACTTTGAAGCGCGCCGTCAAGCCGAAGTGATTTCAAATGGCGGAGTTATCGTTCAAGAAACAAGAAAATGGGATGACGACAGGGGCGAAAGTTTTGCCATGAGAAGCAAGGAACAGGCGCAGGATTACAGATATTTCCCAGACCCAGACCTGCTGCCAATCGAAGTGACAAAGGAAGATGTTTCAAACATCAAAGATGAGATGGTGGAATTGCCTGCTGACAGAAGAACGCGCTATGTCGAAGAATTTGGCTTGCCACAATATGACGCAAATATTCTCACTTCCACAAAATATATATCCACATATTTTGAAAAGTGCGTTGAATTTTACAATGCTCCAAAGAAGATTAGCAACTGGATTATGGTTGACCTTTTGAAACTTGTCAAAGAGCAAGAAGAGATTGTCTTTCCATTAAGCGAGCAGCACCTTGCACAGATTGTGAAGATGGTGGAAGAGAAAGTGATAAACAAAACCGTGGGGCTTCAACTTTTGGATGAAGTGATAAAAACTCACAAATCCCCAGAAGTGCTTGCAAAAGAGATGAATTTGCTTGTGACGATAAGTGACGAACAAATCATTGAACTTTTAAACAAACTTAAAAATGAAAATGCAAAAGTGGCTGCGGACTACAAAGTTGCGCCAGACAAAGTGACTGGATTTATCATGGGTTATGTTATGAAAAACACTGGTGGCAAAGCAAACTCCGCAAAGGTGAGAGAACTTATTTCAAAAGTATTTTAAATAAAAAAGGGCAAAAAAAGCTCTTTTTTTATTATTTTTTGCGATTTTTTTGCCAAAAATAACCTTAGGGGGATTTTATGGCTTATTATAAAGGGGCGATAAGTTTTGGGCTTGTGTATATTCCTATCACGTTAAATGCAAGTGTCAAAGAAAATGATATTGGCTTTAACATGATTGAAAAACACACTATGTCGCGTGTGAAATATAAAAAAACTTGTGTGGATTGCGACAACAAAGAAGTGAAAAACGAAGATATTGTGAAAGGCTATCAATATGAAAAAGGCAAATATGTGATTTTCACAGACAGGGATTTTGAGAAAATTAAAACTGAGAAAGACAAAAATATCACCATTTTACAGTTTGTAAATTTAAGCGAAATAGACCCAGTTTATTTTGATAAGGCATATTATGTCACACCAACTGGTGGAGAAAAGGCTTTCAGTGTGTTGTTGCAGGCCATGGAGAAAAAGAATAAGGCAGGGCTTGCAAAAACCGTGCTTGGCACAAAAGAAACCCTTGTGCTTGTGCGTGCGCGCGATGGGAAAATGCTTTTAAACACCATGTATTTTTTTGACGAAATTCAAAAGGCAAAGGCAGTGGAGATGGGGAAGGTTGACAAGAAGGAACTTGACCTTGCGATTTCGCTTATTGACCAAATGACGCAACCTTTTAAACCAGAAAAATTCAAAGACGAATACAATGAAAAACTTAAAAAGGCAATCAAACGCAAGATTGCTGGACATGAGATAATTGAAGAAAAGGAAGACTCTCAGCCGACAAAGATTATAAGCCTTATGGAAGCATTGCAGAAAAGTCTTAAACAAGCAAAATGAAACTTGAAAAATACAATAAAAAACGCAATTTTTCTTCCACTAACGAGCCTTTTGGGGAAGTTGAAAATGGCACAGGTGGGCGATTTGTTGTGCAATATCACGAAGCGCGTGCCAAGCACTATGATTTTAGATTGGAGCATGATGGTGTGCTTTTAAGTTGGGCTGTGCCAAAGGGTTTTTCATATGATTTGGATGTAAAGCGACTTGCGGTTCAGGTGGAAGACCATCCACTTGATTACATCAATTTTGAAGGAGTTATTCCAAAGGGAAATTACGGCGCAGGCACTGTTCAAATTTTTGATAAAGGCGAATATGAAAGTTTATATGACATGGACTATGCACTTAAAAAAGGACATTTGGTTTTTATTTTGCATGGAGAGAAACTCAAAGGCAAGTGGTCGCTTTTAAAAACAGATGAGAAAAATTGGCTTTTAATGAAGCTTAAAGACGAATTTAAAAGTGAAAATCTCGAATTGAAGCCACCAAAAAATCCGTTTAAAAAATGTGATGTTATGCTTGCAACACTTGTAAAAAGTGTGCCAAAGGGCAGTGATTATGCATTTGAGATAAAGTATGATGGCTATCGCATTTTGGCTTTTGGGGAGAAGGGCGCAGTTAAACTTTTGACAAGAAACGGAAAGGACTACACAAAAAAGTTTTCTAAATGTGTGAAAGAACTTGAAATTCTTGCGAAAAAATACACTTTTGTGCTGGATGGCGAAATGGTGGCGTTCGATAAAAATGGCAGGAGTGGCTTTGGACTTTTGCAGGAAGAGATAAAGAAAAATGGAAATATTTATTATCAAATTTTTGATATTTTAGCATTTCAAGGCGAAGATTTGCGTGGAAAAACACTTTTACAACGCAAAAAAGTGTTAAAAAACTTGATAAACGGCGATTTTTTGCTTTACAGTGACTATGTTTTAGGGCATGGGAAGGAAGTGTTTGAGTTTGCAAAACAAAACAATTTGGAAGGAGTGATTGCAAAGAAAATTGACTCTCAATACACTGGGCAGCGCGATGAGAACTGGCTTAAAATCAAGTGTAGGCACAGGCAGGAATTTGTCGTTGTGGGCTACACAGTCACGGACAAAAATCCAACATTGAGCGCACTTGTTTTAGGTGTTTTTGAGAAAGGAAAGCTTTTGTATGTTGGAAAAGTTGGAACTGGCTTTGACGATAAAAAAAGAGTAGAAATTCAAAAAAAACTATCTAAAATCACGAAAAAAACACCAAATTTCAAATTAAAAGGCGTGATTTGGACAAGACCAGAGATTGTTGTTGAGATTGAATATGCAGAACTTACAAAGGGCAAAATTTTAAGGCAACCTAGTTTTATTGGAATTAGAGAAGACAAAAAGCCACAGGATGTGCATCTGGAGATTGAAAATGACTGAAATTTTGAAAATAAACATAACAAATCCACAAAAAATTGTTTTTCCAAAGGACAAAATCACAAAACTTGAAATTTGCAAATATTATGAAAAAGTTGCAAAGTGGATGTTGCCGTTTTTGGACAGAAGGCTTTTAAGTGTCATTCGCTGTCATGAGAATATTGACGGCGAAAAGTTTTTCAAAAAACACCCCACAACCGAAGGGGACATGGTGAGCAGTTTTAATGTTGACGGAGAGAAATATTTTTATGTAAAAGACAAAAGGGAATTTGTTTTTCAGTCGCAAATGGGAAGTTTGGAGTTTCACACTTGGGGCAGCAAAATAGACGAGATTGACAGGCCGGATGTTATGGTGTTTGATTTGGACCCCAGCGAAGATGTGCCTTTGGAAAAACTTAGAGATGGTGTTTGCAATCTTAAAAGTGTGCTGGAACAGTTGCATTTAAAATCATATTTAAAGACAAGTGGCGGAAAAGGTTATCATATCGTTATGCCGTTTTCACGCTCTAAAAATTGGGAAAATTTCAGTGAATTTTCAAAGGATGTAGCGCTTTTGTTGGAAGCACGTTGGCCAAAACTTTACACATCAAATATTAGAAAGGACAGCCGTCATGGGCGAATTTTTGTGGACTATTTAAGGAATAAAAAAGGTGCAACGTGTGTTGCACCATATTCACTTCGCGCCAGGGTGGGCGCACCTGTATCTTGCCCAATTTCATGGGAAGCTCTCGATAAAATTGCACCAAATCAAGTGAATTTAAGAAATATAGACAAATTTTTAACAAACCCATGGGCGAATTTCTTTGCTGAAAAACAGATTATAAGATGATTTATGTTGTGGCAAACTGGCTGTTGTAAAGTTCGGCATAAAAGCCGTTTTTTGCAAGAAGCTGTTTGTGACTTCCTTGCTCGATTATGTCGCCATCTTTCATAACCAAAATTGTGTCGGCATTTTTGATTGTTGAAAGTCGATGTGCAATGACAAAGGATGTTCTGCCTTTTGTCAAATTGTCCATTGCTTCTTGGATGATGAGTTCTGTTCTTGTGTCAACCGAAGACGTTGCTTCGTCTAATATAAGAAGTGGCGAATCTTTTACCATGGCACGTGCGATTGTGAGTTGTTGTTTTTGCCCTTCGGATAAGTTTAAATTGTCAGTCAGCATTGTGTCAAAGCCTTGTGGGAGAGTATCGATAAAGTGTTTAAGCCCAACGGCCTTGCAGACTTCATAAAGTTTCTCGTCACTTACATTTTCCTGATTGAAAACAAGGTTTTCTCTTATCGTGCCGTCAAACAGCCATGTGTCTTGTAATATCATATCAAAAAGACTTTGCACATCTTCGCGTTTCATATTTTTTGTGGAAACACCGTCAATAGTGATGTCGCCATTGCACTCATAAAATCTCATCAAAAGGTTGACAATCGTGGTTTTTCCTGCACCAGTTGGCCCCACAATTGCAACTTTTTGTCCTGCATTTAGTTTTGCCGAAAAATCGTGAATAATTGTCTTGTTTGGAAGATAGCCAAAATTGACGTGTTTAAATTCAACATTTCCTTTAACATTTTCAAGTTTAAGTGTTTTCTCATCTTCATTTGCCATTTCTTCTGTTTCAAGAAATTCAAAAACTCTTCTGGATGCGGCGGATGTCTGTTGAAGTGAAGTCATGGACTGCGCAAAGGTTGAAAGTGGCTGAGAGAATAATCTTGCATACAAAATAAACGAAGAGATTGTGCCTGGGGTGACGGACTTGCTGCCACTTAAAATAAGGGTTATACACACAATGAAGATAAGCACATTTGAAAAGTTGCCAACAAAGTTCATAATTGGCATCATCATGCCGGACAAAAACTGAGATTTTTTGTTGTCAACATACAAATCGTTGTTTGTTTTGTTGAATTTTTTCATTTCAAATTTTTTGCCGCCAAATGCTGAAACAACGTTGTGATTTGTGTAAACTTCTTCGATTTGACCGTCCATAATGCCAAGGTCAACTTGTTTGCGGTTAAAGTATTTTTGTGAAAATCTTAAAATTATGCCCATAAACACAAAGCCAAAAAGTGATGTGCCGATTGTGATAAGCGAAAGCATCCAGTTGTTTGTGAACATTTTTATAACAACACCGATAAAAAGTGTAAGGGCGCTTATAAGGTTGGCTGTGCTGGAACTTAGGGTTTGACTTATGATGTCAACATCGTTTGTAACGCGTGAAAGCAAATCTCCCTTTGTGGTTGTGTCAAAATAATTGAGTGGAACTTTGCTTATTTTTTCGGAATTTGGGTGATTTTTTCCCGTTTTTGATAGCTCTTTTTTTGTGAAAAGGC
>CANRCQ010000042.1 GCA_947629145.1 uncultured Clostridia bacterium | reverse complement strand
GAGAAGGAAGTTGTGGCTGAAGGTGAAGCTGAAAGGGGTGTTTTCCTTGGGAAATTTAAAAGTGTAGATGACCTTTACAGTGCATACAACAACCTTGAAGCCGAGTTTACAAGAAAAAGCCAGCGACTTAGCGAACTTGAGAAAGAGAAAACGCAAGAACAAGACAGTGATGCTGCCCTTCAAGCGTTCCTTTCAAAAAACGAAAGTGCAGTGGGCTATGTAGAAGAACTTAAAGCCCGCGTGACTGATAAAAGCGCTGACGAAAATGCTTTTGAAAAGGCTTGGGCAGGGATTTTATATGAAAAACTCACGTCAAAAGACTTTGCAAAAGAACCATTCGTTCAAAACATGGTTTTAAACGATGATGCCATTCAAAACATGGTTATCAAAAATTATTATAAACAACTTCAAAATCAAAAAGCACCAGTTGTGATTTCTTCAAATTCTGGTGAACGCGTGACAACGCCGGCTCAATCACGACCAACATCTTTTGAAGAAGCAAAAAGGGTTGCAATGGAGTTGTTTAAAAACTAAAAGGAGAAAATTATGATTACATTAAAAAGTGCGGAAAATGTGCTGAAAGAAGTGTATTTGGGTGTTGTTGCAGACCAAATCAACACTAAAACCAGCCCACTTTTTTCTAAAATTAGAAGAACTTCAAGAAACATTGTAGGAAAGAAAATTCACGTTGTTGCACCTATCGGCGTAAACGGCGGAATTATGGCTGGGGAAGAAACAAGTGTGCTTCCAGACGGAGTTGGTGCGCCATATCTTTCACTTACAGCAGAACTTAAAAACCTTTTTGGAAGATTTGAAATTTCCGATAAGGCAGTTCGCGCATCATCAACTGATGTTGGCAGTTTTGTCAACTTAATTCAAGACAATATGGACACTCTTTTAAAGGCAAGTATGTTCAATCTTTCAAGAATGATTTATGGTGACGGAAGCGGACTTTTGGCAACCGTCAGTGATGCTTCTGGAAAGGTTGTTTTGTCATCTGTAAACGGCATTGCACCAGGAATGTATGTTGATGTCTATGGCAGTGACGACAATTTAAAAATCGAAAATGCCTATGTTGAAAGTGTAGATACAGCAACAAAAGAAATCAAACTTGCATTCTCAAAGGATGCATCTGTTGCAAGTGAAGACAAAATTTACGTTCATGGTTCTAAGGACAACGAAATAATTGGACTTAAAGGAATTGTTAAAAACAATGACACACTTTATGGTGTTGACAGAAGTGTTTACAATGTTATGAACGCAAACAATGTAAGTGCGCTTGGCAGCGAAGCCTTTGATGAAGAATATGTTCAAAGTTTCATTGATGACCTTGAAGCAAAGGGGACAGTTGTAAACTTTATCAACACTTCTTATGCGCTTAAAAGATTGTATCAAAAATATTTGACTGTAAACAAGAAAAATATTGAATATACAACCTTGGATGACGGCACAAAAGTTATCACACATCTTGGAACACCAATCGTTCCTACAAATCAAATTGATGATGGGGAATGCTATTTCCTTAACACCGATGATTTGGTTTTCTACGAACTTGGCGACTGGAAGTGGCTTGAAGACGAAAGTGGCAGAATTTTGAAGCAAAATCCAAACAAGGCTTCATTTGCTGCAACCTTGGTTAAATACACAGAACTTATTTGCCATAAGCCATCTGGAATTGCTCATGTAACTGGCATCAAAACAACATACGGCGAATAAAAGGGGCTTTTTATGAAACGAAAGTTATTTGAAGTTGACAGCGACTGCTTGGAAATAGTAAGGCGAATTAAAGAAATTGATGATGATTATTTTGTTATGTTTGACAGTGAAAATCATAAATTTCAACTTCATTCAAGGTCGCAGAAAAACACATATTGTCTAACTTTTCCATATGATACTCTTGATGAAAGGGCGGTTTTGTATGTGCTTAAAACACGCGTGCAAAACAGCGACAAAATTTTTGCAGAACTTGAAGAACAAAATCGCAAACTGGAAGAAAAGAAGTCAAAGGAAATTTTGAATAACTTTAAGGAGAAACTCTATGAAAGTTTTAGACATAATTAAAATAGTTTGTGATTTTGTAGGAGAGAGTGAGATTTTTTCGAAACTCTCTCTAAACTCTTCGCTTTCTGGCAAAGAACAAGAAAAAGTTGACAGAATGATTCGCTGCTTCAATCTTGTAAGGCAGGAGATTGCTTGCGATTATCTTCCACTTTTCGCGCGTGAAAATGTGGATGCAAATGCGATTTTAAATTTCAGTTCGCTTTCAAAAAAGGTGATACATATCTACGAAGTGAAAAATCGTTTTGGAATGAATTTACATTTCAAAAATTTTGACAATTATATTGAAATTTCTGGCAGGGCAAAAAGTGTAATATACTCTTATCTTCCAGATGATTTGACAATAGATGACGAAGTTATCATGCACAGCGGACTTAGTGGAAGAATTTATGCCTATGGTGTGGCAAGCGAATATCTTTTGATTGACGGCGTAAGCGAAGATGCGGAAATTTGGGAGAATAGATTTAAAGAAAGCCTTTTTGTTCTTTCAAGAAAACGCGGCGAACTTGTTTTGCCTAAAAGGCGCTGGCTGTGATTTTCTATAAAAATCTCAAAAAACATAAGCAGGTTAAAAACAAAAATCTTGTCTTTTCGATTTTTGATGGCGGTGTTGTTTCAAACACGGATGACAGTGTGGCAAAGCCGAATGCTTGCAAAACTTTTTACAACCTTTCATATGTGGATGGGGCACTTAAAAATGGGCTTGGCTTTGCTGACTTGGCTGTTCCTGCAAGCGAAAACAACCTTGATGACACACATACATTTAATTTTGCTTCCAAAATAGATGAAATTTGTGGGTTGTGGCCAGATAGATGGTTTAACTCCAACACTGGCACTTATCAATATCAAATTATTTTAAGTGACAGTAAAAATTATCTTTGGGGCGTTCCACTTATTGACGAGATGAACGGCATTGTTTGGAGCAAATCGGATAAATTAAAGTCAAAGCCACTTTTTCAATGTGCATATCGAATTGATGACACCGACTGCTGTTTGTTTTTTGCAAATGAAGGGCTTTTATATCTTTCAACCATAAGGGAAGGAATATATCCAAATGTTCCGCCTTTTATTTCTTGCGTTGTGCATTATGACAATTTTTTTGGAATCACAAACACAAATCGTAACACACTTATTTATACAACAAATTTAAACATAACAAATTGGGAAGACGAAGAAAAACTTTCCATGGTTGAATTTTTGGACAACCGTGGGGCTTTTACTAAACTTGTCGCATTCAATGATTATGTATATTTATTCAGGGAAAATGGAATAACAAAACTTTCAATTTACACCACAAGAGATGAGTTTGCATTCACTCATTTATACACTTCCACATCTAAAATCTATGAAAATTCTGTGTGCGTCTGTGGGGAGTTTGTGCTGTTTATGACACGCGATGGACTTTACACATTCAACGGAAATTCAGTCAACAAAGTTGCAGACCAATATGACAATTATTTCAAAAATTTGGACAACACAAATTGCACAAGTGCTTGTCTTGATGGCAAGTATTATTTTGCAAGTAAATGCAATTTTAATGACAAAGAAAAGGTTGGCTGTGAAAACGGCGACTATGTCAACAACTGTCTGTTTGAAATTGACATAAAAAACTTTGAACTTAATTTATATCGCGGAGTTGATATAAGAAAATTGCTTGCTTTGGACAACCCTTACATGAGCAAATTATGTGCTTGTTTTTACAACGAAAACAAACAAAGGGTTGGACAACTTAATCACTCTGGGGCAACCTTTGAAAACTCCACACAAAAGTGTTGGAAGTCTTTTTCAACAGACCTTGACTTGCCGGGCAAACGCAAAAGAATTAAGGAAGTTTACATCACAACTTTGTATGATTGTGAAATGAAGATAATTTCAAATGAAGAAGAAAAATCATATAAATTTGCAGGAAAAAGTGAAATTCAACGCGAAAAAATCAATATTTTGGGCAAAAACTTTCAATTTATCTTTGAAACGACTGAAAAAAATTGCGACATAAAAAAGCCGATGGTGGTGTTTGATGTTGAAGAATAATATAACTTTTTTTGACACAACCAAACTTTTTGTTTGGAAATCTTTTGAAATTTTAGGCGACTTTAAAACGTTTAAAAAATTCTTTTTAAAAGGTTTTTAAAATGGAAATTTGGGAAGAGATTGTAAGCATTATCATCAGCAACGGCGTGTTTGCAATTTTGTTTGTTTGCCTTTTTGTTTATCAACTTAAAGACAGCAGGCGTAGAGAAGAAAAATATCAACAAACTATTGAAGAACTTACTGTTGGATTGCAAGTTTTGCAGGATGTAAGAGAAGATGTAGATGAAATTAAAGATATTTTGGAGAGTGAAAAACTATGAAAAATTTTTTCAAAAAATTCAAATCTTATGGTTTTTGGGTGAGTTTGTCGGCGGCTGTTATTGTGCTTTTAAATGCGCTTGGAAGAGCCTTTGGTTTTTCCATTGACGAGAAGATTGTTGATGATGTTGTCATGTCACTTGCAAGCCTTTTGGTTGTGCTTGGAATTGTTGATATGTCAACAAACAAAGATAAAGGCGATGACGATTTTGACGATGATGACAACTTGCCAAATGATGGTGCAAATATGAATAAATAAACAAAATAATGTATAAATATACACACAATGAAACAAAAATCGAGCCTATTTAACTTAGGCTCGGTTTTTTATTTTTGTTATATTTTTTAATTTATAATAAAAATTGCTTGTAAATAATCTTTCTTTATGATAAAATCTAACTAGGAGGGATTATGAAAAAAGTTTTATACACAATTTTGTCAATCCTGTCAATTATTTATATTGGCTTTATGTGTGTTGATGTTATTAGAAGGGCAAATCCTGAATTTCTTGCGGATATGGGTTGGTTCACAAAAATCTATAACTTTATTGTAAGTTTTGGTGGAATTGCAATTATCTTTTGTTTTGCTCTTGTGAATTTTGCAGGAAGCCCACTTAAAACAGTGTTCTTTATCTTGCTTATAGTTGCAATTATTTGCTTTATTATCATTTCAATTGTTCCTGATTTCTTCTACAATATTTTTAAGGGAAAGGAAACAGTTGAAAGTGCGGTTAACGCAGCAAAAGTTTTGCTTAAAATTTAAGGTGATTTGTGAAGAAAATTATTATTGTTGACGGCAATAGTTTGGCAAATAGGGCATTCTACGCAATGCCTTATTTATCTAATAGAAGAAAAGAACCGTCTGGAGCGGTGTTTGGCTTTGCTAACTTGCTTGTAAAACTTATTTCTTCCACGCGTCCTGACTATATTGCGGTGGCATTTGACCACGCAAGAAAGACTTTTAGAAATGAAATTTATGCCGATTATAAAGCAAAACGAAAGGAAACTCCGCCGGATTTGGTTTCCCAATTTCCTGTTATTAAAAAGATGTTGGATGTTATGGACATCAAGGTTTTTGAAAAGGCTGGCATTGAAGCAGACGACATTATCGGCACAATTTCCAGAAGCAGTGGAATTGAAAATATTCTTGTTTCTGGGGACAGGGATTTGTTTCAACTTATAAATTCCACAACATCCGTTTGGCTTACAAGAAAGGGTGTGACGGAAACTGAACTTTTTGATGAAAGCAATATTCAAGAAAAATATGGTGTTTCGGCAAATTCAGTTGTTGACCTAAAAGCCCTTATGGGTGACCAAAGTGACAATATTCCTGGGGTGGCTGGTGTTGGCGAAAAGACGGCACTTTCTTTAATTCAAGAAAACGGCTCTTTGGAAGGCGTCTATGAAAACATTTCTTCTTTTAAGGGCAGTTTAAAGGAAAAACTTGAAGCAGGGAAAAATGACGCTTATATGTCAAAACAACTTGCCACAATAAAAACGGACTGTGATATTGGCTTTAACTTGCAAGATTGTGAATATCTTTATCCTTTTTCGCAGGAAGTCAAAGAGTTTTTTGAAGACTGGGATTTCAAAAGTCTTGTTGCAAGGAAGGATATTTTTGGGCAAATAGAAAAAGAAAAAACTCAGGCAGCAAAGATTTGCCTTAAAAGTTTGCAAGATGTGAC
Organism: uncultured Clostridia bacterium; assembly: GCA_947629145.1. Lineage (GTDB taxonomy): Bacteria > Bacillota > Clostridia > Christensenellales > UBA1242 > Caccovivens. The sequence continues at coordinate 2,048 of CANRCQ010000042.1, read as the reverse complement.
TGCGTTTAAGGCAAAAATTCAAAATGTCTTATCTTATGACCTTGAAAATATGGAATTTTCTGTCAAAGACGGCGAAGTTTATTTCATTGAAAAAGAGATAAGTTTGTTTGCGGATACAGTTGATTTTAATGATGCTTTGCGTGAGATGAAGGATGTTTTTGAAGATGAGAATGTTTTAAAAATCACAAATTCTTCTAAGCAAGATATTAAGATTTTGAAGGGGCTTGGAATTTGTTTAAAAAACTTTTTTGACCTTGAAATTGCAAAATATGTTTTGTTTGCAGGGCTTCCAAAAGCGCCACTTTTGAAGGTGGAAGAATTTCAAGAAAACAAAGATGTTCTTCTTAAACAGATGCAAGATGAAGGGGTTTTAGAAATTTACAGTGAGATTGAAATTCCACTTGTGAAAATCCTTGCTGATATGGAAGAAGAAGGTTTTAAGATTAACGAAGCCGAACTTGACATTCTGCAACAAAAATATGAAGGGGAACTTTCATCTCTGTCACAACAAATTTATGCACTTGCTGGCGAAACATTTAACATAAATTCGCCAAAACAGGTGGCAAGTATTTTGTTTGATAAACTTGGGCTTAAATCGTTTAACAACAAAAAACAGTCCACAAGTTTTGCAATTCTTGATGAAATGAGATGGCAACATGAGATTGTGGAACTAATCATTTCTCACAGAAAACTTTCTAAACTTATAAGCACTTACATCAATGTCTATAAGCGAATTTGCGACACAAGTGGGCCTGTGGTGCATACTATTTTCAATCAAACACTCACTTCAACTGGCAGGCTTTCCAGCAGTGAACCTAATATGCAAAACATCCCAACACGCAACGAAGAAGGGCGAAATCTTCGCAAAATTTTCATCTCAAAATATGATGATGGAGAAATTATTTCGGCGGATTATAATCAAATTGAACTTAGGCTTCTTGCTAATATGGCGCAGGAAGAAAGCATGATTGACGCATATAAACATGGGGTGGATATTCATGCCAAAACGGCAAGTGAAATTTTTGGAGTGCCTGTTTCAAGTGTGACACCAGAGCAGCGCCGTGATGCAAAGGCAGTTAATTTTGGAATAATATATGGAATTTCCGACTTTGGACTTTCTCAAAACATCAAATCAAGCAGAAACAAGGCGAAAAACTATATTGAAAACTACTTTAATCGCTATCCAAAAATCAAAGTTTTCATGGATAAAAATGTCAATTTTGCAAAAGAGCATGGCTTTGTGCGTTCTTATTTTGGCAGAATTAGGCATATTCCAGAAATCAAGGCATCCAACGGCATGACAAGAAAATTTGGCGAACGCGTTGCTATGAATATGCCACTTCAAGGGACTGCATCAGACATTATTAAAAAAGCTATGGTTGAAATCAGTAAACATCTTGTGGGAATGAAAAGTCATGTGATTTTGCAAATTCATGACGAACTTATCGTGGATGCTCCAGGGGATGAAGTTGAAAAAGTTAAGTCAATTTTAAAAGAATGCATGGAAAATGTGTGCAATTTTGAAGTGCCACTGACTGTTTCTGTCGGCAGTGGGAAAAATCTTTTTGAGTGTAAATAAAAAAAGTTTATTATTTTATTTGACTAATTTGCAAAATTTAGATAAAATAAGAATGGTGATATATGCAATATTCAAGATTTATGGGGTTGGATTATGGAAAAGCAAGAATTGGCGTGGCATTCACTGATTTGTCTGCCACAATAGCAACTGCTGACCATATTTACAAATCTTGTGGGCTTGAAAAAGATGTTTGCTATTTCGCCAACTTGATTAAGGAAAAGTCTGTAAGCAAAGTTGTGTTTGGCCTTCCGCTTAACACGGATGGAACTGAATGCGAAATGACGGCTGTGGTTAAAAATTTTGCTAGCGAACTTGCAAAAGCCACCAATGTTGAAGTTGCGTTTCAGGACGAGCGCTACACTTCTTTGGAAGCAGAAGAACTGTTGAAGGAAGCTAAAATCAAGTGGGAGAAGCGAAAGGAACTTTTGGACAAGGTTTCGGCGCAAATAATATTGCAAAATTATCTTAA
>CANRCQ010000041.1 GCA_947629145.1 uncultured Clostridia bacterium | reverse complement strand
GAAAAATCGCGGACTTGCCCACATGGGAATTGGTCACGGCAAGGGCGAAAACAAAACTTTGGAAGCCGTTCGTCAAGCGGTTGCTTCTCCACTTATTGAAACAACAATCGAAGGCGCAACAGGTGTTGTTTTAAACATTAAAGGCGGAAGTGACATCACTTTGCGTGAAGTTACAGAAGCAGCAAACATGGTTAAAGAAGTTATCGACCCATCTTGCAACCTTATTTTTGGAAGCAGCATTGACCCTGAAATGAGAGATGAAGTTGAAATCACAATCATAGCAACCGGATTCAAAGTTCCTGGTGAAGACGAAGAAGGGGGCGAAGAAAAGCCTGCTGAAAAGGAAGAAGAAGAGGAAGAAGATAAATTCAAGGGCTTCAATCCTTTCGGCTATAACGCACAGCCAACTCCACAGCCACAAAAGGATGTTCGTTTGGAACAAAACGACACAACTTCTCATGTAAACGTTAATCCAAGTGTAAATGTTCCACCTTGGATTGAAAAAATTAGAAACAAAAATAAAAAATAAAACAGCACGCCAAACGGCGTGTTTTTTATTGCCAAAAATCGACACAACGCGACAAATTTTATGTAATTTTTAATTTGTTTTACATAAACTTTGGCTTTATAATTGTGATAGGAGTTTGATTTATGGCAAGAAAAATTGTTATCACAAGTGGAAAAGGTGGCGTTGGCAAAACGACAGTCTGCGCAAATCTTGGCGTGTATCTATCTCGGCTTGGGTTTAGGGTGGCAATGCTGGATGTTGACATTGGGCTTAACAATTTGGATGTTATTTTGGGGATGGAAAGGCAGATTGTGTTTGACATAACGGATGTTGTTATGGGCAAATGCCGTGTTAGGCAAGCACTGGTGCAAGATGTGAATTATCCTTCGCTTTATCTTTTGCCGTCATCACACACTTATTCATCAAGCAAAATTACCGGCGAACACATTAAAAACATAACTGACATAATTGACCATTCTTTTGATTACATTCTTTTGGACTGTCCTGCTGGGGTTGAAGCCGGCTTTCACAGGGCGGTTTTTCCAGCAAATGAAGCGCTTATTGTTGTGACGCCACATCTTTCATCTATTCGTGATGCGGACAAAGTAGTTGGGCTTTTGAATGAATATAAGATTGAAAGCAAGGGGCTTGTCATCAATCGAATGCGTGGCGACCTTTTGCTGTCTGGGGAGATGATGAACATTGAAAGCATAGTCAAATCCATGGGCATTCCGCTTTTAGGGGTTGTTCCAGAAGATGACAGTGTTGGAAAAATGTCTTGTGACGGCAGAATTATGACCGACTGCGAAAGCGCGCGTGCATTTACACTTTTGGCGGAGAATATTCACAATGGAAGCAAAAAGATTTTCGATTGCACATATAAATATCGCGGACTTATGGGCTATTTAAAACGCAATATTAAAAAGTTGGTATGATATGAACAGAATGAACGAACTTTTAATTCAAGACAAATTCAAAGATTTAGCGCAAGTTGCTGAAATTTTAAAAGAAGAAATACAGCCGTTGGCAAGAAATTTTTTTCTACTTGCGGATGATGTTGTTGTGAGATATAAGCGCGAAGGGGACAACTTTGTTTTTAATGTTGAAATTTGTGCGTGCAGAATAAAGCCCTTTGGAACAAGGCTTTAAAAAAACAGCCGTTTTTGGCTGTTTTATTTTGAGAAATACACCATTCCATAACAGTTTGGCCCTGCGTGTGTTCCAACAACGCAACCTATTTCGTGGATTGGAGTTGTCTTTGGATTTACATCAAGTTTTGCGGCATACTTGTCCAAAAAGTTTGTTATAACCTGTGGATTGGCTGAATGGCCGAAATAGATTGGATATGCCCTATCTCTTGTATTTGCGGCATCAACCATAAATTCATTGGCTTTTTCGCCGATTTTTTTGGCAATATTATTCACCTTTCCGCCATCCAAAGAAATGATAGGGTGAATGTTTAAAACAGATGCGGCAATGTAACTTGCTGTGGATAATCTTCCGCCCATTTTGAGATATTTTAAGTCACCAACAACGGCGATAAGGCGAACCTTGGTCTTTAAACGTTCCAATTCATCAATCACTTCATTTGGCTGTGCGTTAGGGTGCGCTTCGATATATTTTTGAATTTCCATAATAAGCGCTCCTTCGGCAAAGGTGGTCACACGACTGTCGCAAATATACACATTTTTCATTCCCAAATTTTCAACAGCATTCTTTGCCTGTGCGATTGTGCCAGCAAGGTCAGCCGAAATGACAACAATAAGCACAAACCAATCTTCTTTGTTTATATATGGATTAAGGGCATTTTCAAATTTATATTGATTTGGCTGGCTTGTTTTTGGGATGATGCCAGTTTTCAACTTTTCATAAAATTCTTTGGTTGGCAAACCTTCTGGATAAAGTTCTCCATTAAAATTGACTTCGATTGGCAAGATTGTTATATCTTTTTCTTCTGCAAATTCTTTTGGCATATCGACAGATGCTTCTGTGATTATTTTATATTTCATTTTTGTTCTCCAAGACTATTTTAACAAAATATATGTTAAATTTGCAAATGATAATAAAAGATTTTTAAAAAAAAGACCAAATTTTTGGTCTTAATTTTTCTTAAATAATTGTTTTGTGAAAATAAACAGCAAAACAACCACAACAAGATAATACACAAGTGAAATGAAAAAGTTTCCGCTGTTGTAAAGTGAAGTGACAAGAAAGCCAGTTTGCATCGTTCCGCCGCCAATCATTCTTGATAAATCCGCATGGATGAATGGGAGTAAGCAATACACAAGTGAGCCGTTTAGGAATATGTTTAAAATTGTTGCAAGTGCAAACACAACAAGCATAACTACAAATCCAAGATTAAACTTTCTTGAAAGGTTCATTACAAACACGCACAAAACGGCATAGAACATTGCTTGAAGTTCTATTGTCAAAAGTTTTATAATCAAAAACATAAACGGATGGATTGTGTATGGGGTTGAAAGGTTGAAAACGGCAAGGATTGTGTTTGGCAAGGTTGGATATAAAATAAGCGAGAATATAAACAAAGACATGGTGTAAAGTGCAAGAAGAAACGCGGTTATATAAAAGATTGCCAAAACCTTTCCTGCAAAAACTTGTCCATAGGTTACATTTTGCGACAAAATGACGTCCATTTTTCCATTTTTGCGGTCGCGTCCAAACAGTTTATATGCGCAGAAAATGGCGAAAATAATGTCCATAAAGCCGATTATTGAAATTGCATAATATGTTCTGTCATAGGCGGTTATTTCATAAGAAGCGGTGTTGAAATTTAGTGGCTGTTGCTTTTGCGAATAATACAAATCAGGGTCGTGCAAATAATAGTTTATTTTTGCAAGTTCCACTTTGATGTTTTCTTCTTTGACATCTTCAAAAGAATACAAGTTTTCAAGGGTTTTAAAGTGGGTTTTTATCATAAGTAAAAGTTCGTTTTCAACGCCTTTCTTTGCACTTTCACACGTGAGTTTAAAACTTGTCACAAGCGCCAACATATCGTTTGTGCGGCTGAAATCACCAGTTGACACTTCCTTTAAAAGTTTGTTCATTTCAAATTCGATTGTGTTTTCGCTTTCATTGTAAGGCTTTTCGCTTCCAAGCCTTTGTTTTGCGGCTTCGACATAATTTTTTCTAAGATTGTCCAAGGCGCTGCTTCCAATTTGAAGAACAACCTTGTGTGAAATTGCACTGCGGATGTTGTCAAAATATGACAAGTTTTCACTCATTGTTGCAACTTTGTTTTCAAGGCCTTCACTGCTTTCAAGCACATTATATAAAAAGGTGCAAGAATTTTCTAGCATTGCAAAATCATCTTTATAAAAATAGACATTGCTTTCAAAGTGTGGGGAGTTTTTATAGTTTTCAATGAAATATTCAAGTTGATTGACTGCCGTTTCGACATCTTGCAAACTTTTGTTTTCTGTGTAGGTGTTTATATGTTGGTCGCGATATTTTCTCATTTGAGTTTGTATTTCGTTGAAAAGTGGAATTAAATTTTCAAGATTTGTTGCATCTTGACATTCAACTTGAATACTTAAAAGTTCATCTGCTTTATCAATGTTTTTTAGATATTCTCCACGAGTTTCTTTTGTTGAAATTGTTAGGTTAAAGTTGTCATAAACTTCTTTTGTAGTTTGCCCTTCAACATTTGTGGTGTATTGCACTGTGGTTTGAATTGGCGCAGATGTTGTCACAATAAACATTGCAATCAAAATGAAAATCAAACATATCAGCATGATTGGGTTCATTAAAAGGCGCTTATAGTCATAACTTGCAATTTGGAAAATCTTCTTCAATTACTTTTCCTCCTTAAAATAAGGGGTGAGTTCAGCAAAAATTTTCTCTGCCTTTCTTGTCACATAACCTGCACCATAGACGGCAAGATTTTGCTTTGTGATAAATCTAACCATTTTTGCCGTTTCTTCTTCGTTGGCGTTAAATAAAACGCGTCTGCCAAGAATTTTAACCTTTATCTTAAAGTTGTCAATCAAAAGTTTGCCCACATAGTGCGGATATTTAACTTTGATAAAGGCATAACTGTTTTTGTCAGTTATTTCTTCAACAGTGCTGCTGTCTAAAATGCTTTTTATGGCGCGTTCTTCCATAAACACAAATCTGTCGCAATCGTTTTCAAGTTGTTCTATGTTTTGTGAAGTTATGATGATTGTTGTGCCTTTTTTTTGAGCGGCTTTAATTGCATTTTTTACAATCTTCAAAGGCTCTGGTGGAAGGTTTTTGTAAGGCTCATCCAAAAGCAAAATTTCTGGTTCTGTCAAAAAGGCAAGTGCAAGCGCCATCAACTTTTTTTGATAATAAGGCAAAAACATAATACGAGTTTTTTTGATTTTTTCTATTCCAAACATTTTGAGAGTTTGTATTATTTTTTCCTTGCTGTTGTTTTCACTTAAACTTGAAATATATTTCATGTTGTCCATTACAGTTTGATATTTAAAAAACATAGGTGGGTCAAAGCAGGTTGACACCTTTGTTAAAACTTTTTTGTTGTAATATATATCTTCGCCAAGAATAAAAGCCTGACCAGGGGCTATTGGAAGCGAGCCAGAAATTGCTTTTATTAAACTTGTTTTGCCAGATTTATCTTCTCCTAAAACGCCAACACATTCGCCCTTTTTAAGTGTGAGATAGACATTTTTTACAAGAAATCTATCTTTGATGATAACTGACAAATTTTTTGCTTCAATTACATTTTCCATATGTTTATTATATAACATTATTTTTAAAATGTAAAGATTTTTTTATAACAAAAAAAGGCAAACTTGCCTTAATCTGTGTTCACTAAATTGTCAAATATGTATTCATACATATTAGGGGCGGACTGACGCCATTTTTTGCACGCTTCTTCGGCGGCCTGTCTTGTTGGCGCTTTGATTTGAATTTCAAAAAGCGGCGTGGAAATCAAACTTTCATAGATTCTAAGTGTCACCAAATAACTTCCATCATCGGCATCTGTGTAATTTGCATAATATTCCTGTGACTGTTTGATTGAAAGGCGGTTGGATTTACAATACTGCGTTATCTCATCCCTAAGCGCTGGAGGAATGCGTTTGTAAAAATAGGAAAGACAATCCCTTCCTTCAAAGGTTAGGGTGTAGCGCATTTCGCCTTCTTTACACTCGGTTTTGTAGATGAGTTTGGCTTCGCTTAACTGATACAACAAATCAAGGCAGTCCATGTAATTCACCCAGTTGTTTGTCACAGAACAAATTTCAATGATAGAGTTTTCTGTAAGGGGCATTTCCATTTTGTCCATACAGAAAAGAATGATAAGTTTGTTTGTGACTGCATCATATCCCATACCTAAATAATAGCACAACTTAAAATAAAAAATCAATTTTTTTGTGCTTGTTTGTAAATTTATTTGTTTTTTTTATAATTTGTGCTAAAATGGATTAAGTGGAGGCTGTAATGGAAGCAAAAAACATTCTTGATGTGCAAAAATTTGTTTTAGAATGCAACGATATGCTAAGTGGCAAATTTCTTGACCTTTCCAAAAGGCTGGAAAAGTTTCTCACTGTCATGACGGACAGCGAAGATTTGCTTGATTTCTTGGCGGATTGTCTTGAAGACTTTGACGATGAAGAAGAATTTTCAAAGGCTTTTTCTTTGGATAAATCTGGCAATTCAAGGGTTGCAATTCCAAGTGATGATAAAAAAAGATTGGCACTTACTGTGACAATTTTCAATGGCATTTCAAATGGAAAAATAAATCCAAATCAATTTTTGGAAACTTATTTTAAAGACAGAAAGACAACTGTTATGCAAAATTTCCTTGAAAAAATAATAAGGCCTTATCGTGATTTGATTTGTAAATATTTTGAAATATCGCCTAATCTTACAGAAGACGATATTAAAAAGCAACTTGACGAAGAAAAACAGGCTAAACTTGAAGAAGAACAAAAGGCGGCGGCAGAACAATTCCCACACCTAGACGAACTTTTGGAAGAAATTATAAAGGTCTGCAATCAAATTATGTCACTTTTGAAATTTGAAAAACATAGAACAGATGTTTTGGATGATGTAGAATTTATTGTAAATTCAATTATAAAGGCTTGTGAAGCGAAGGATTTGATGGTTGTGAATGGGCTTGTGATTGGGCTTAACTATGTTTCAAAGAAATTCAAAAACATCAAAAACTTTGTTAAAGATTTGAATGATATGATTTACAATTATTATGAATATCTCGCGTCAGGCACAGAAGAAGAATAAAAAGGGCGGAAATATCCGTCTTTTTTTTCACATTTTGTTTTTTGTTTCATATCTATTAACATGAAAGAAAAAACATTGATTTTATATGGCGGAAAAAGTGTTGAACACGACATCTCAATTATCACGGCGCTTCAAGTGCAAAGGGCGCTTTCTGGCATGGATGAATTTTTGCCCATCTACATAGACAAAAGTGGGAATTGGTGGACTGCCGAAAATTTGGCTGAACAATCCATTTATGCCGATTTCAACAGGCTTGCAAAGAAAAAATATCAAGTGAGTTTTCTTCTTGGCAAAAATATTTTATTGAAGAAAAAGGGTGGAAAATTTGTTGAATTTGCAAATGTTTCCGCCGTTTTAAACTGCTGTCATGGGAATGTGGGTGAAGATGGGGCAGTTGCTGGGATTTTAAAGGCTTGTGACATTCCGCACACAAGTGCATCCACTCTTTCTGCGTCACTTTGCATGAACAAGGGGCTTTTTAAAGATGTTTTAAAGGCAAATGATATTCCAACACCTGAATATATTTATTTTGATAAAGAAAACATAAAGACAAAGAAAATTAAACTGCCGGTTGTTGTCAAGCCGTGCAGTCTTGGAAGCAGCATTGGGGTGAGCAAATGCACCAATTTTGACGAACTTTCAAAGGCGATTGACTTGGCTTTTAACTTTGATAATTATGTGATTGTTGAAAAACTTGTTGAAAATCTAAGGGAATTCAACTGTGCCTGTCTTATGTATAAAGACGAGTTTCTGCTTTCAAACGTGACAGAAGTTGAAAATGACGGCAAAATTTTCTCGTTTGATGACAAATATCTCTCTACAACATCCAAAAACAAAGAAACAGCATCAGTTCTTGCACGGAAAATAAAAGCTCTCACATTAAAGGTGTATAAATTATTTTCTTTAAGTGGAATTGTGCGTGTTGACTTTTTATATGATGAAAAGAAAGATGAATTGTATGTCAATGAAATAAACACAATTCCAGGCTCGCTTGCATTTTATCTTTTTAAGGATTTTTCGCTTAAAGACCTTGTTCTTGCGGCGGTCGAACAGTGCAAAATCGACAAGATAAAAGACGATAAACTTATCAAAACATTTGAAAGTGACGCGATTGAATTTTTCAGTAAAAATGCTCCAACGGCGAAAAAGTGATTGCAAAATTTGTCTTATTTTTTCTATTTTTGACATGGCTATTCAAATCAATGTCGCGATTTATTAAAATACTTAAAAAGGAGAAGTTATGAAACTTAAAAACCTTTTAAACTGCCAGAAAAAATTTGAAGAAATTGAGATTGCAGGCATAAGTCGTGACAGCAAAACAATACAAAAAGATGAAGTTTTCTTTTGCCTTACTGATGAATATGAAAAGGCAGTTTTGCGTTGCCAAGAAGCCTTAGACGGCGGTGCAGCTTTTGTTGTGAGCAATTTCAATTTGCCCTTTGAAAAGTCTTTAAAAGTGGAAAATTGCAGAAAAAGTTTTGCAGCGGCTTGCAAAGTGCAAAGCGAAAACGCGTGCGATAAAATGAAGATGATTGGGGTTACAGGGACAAACGGAAAAACAACGACATCTTACATCATCGCGCAGATG
>CANRCQ010000040.1 GCA_947629145.1 uncultured Clostridia bacterium | reverse complement strand
GCACCATTCACCAAAAGATTTGGGAATTTTGATGGCAGAACAGAAGGCTGCATCAAGGTGTCATCAAAGTTTGGATAAAAATCAACTGTTTCTTTGTCGATGTCTTCAAGCATAAGTGCGGCAATCTTTGAAAGACGCGCTTCCGTGTAACGCTGTGCAGCAGGTGGGTCACCATCCACAGAACCAAAGTTTCCGTGTCCATCTACAAGGGGATACCTAATAGAAAAATCTTGCGCAAGGCGAACAAGTGCATCATACACAGAACTGTCACCATGTGGGTGATATTTACCCATAACTTCACCGACAATTCTTGCCGATTTTTTGTGTGGGTAGTTGTAAAAGTTGTTAAGTTCGCCCATTGAGAATAAAATTCTTCGATGCACCGGCTTCAAGCCATCGCGCACGTCTGGAATTGCACGGCTTACGTTGACCGCCATGGCATAGGCAATGAAAGACTTTTTAAGCTCGCCGACAACTTCGATAGGTTGAATTTTTTCCTTGGCGATAAGTTCTTTCAGGTTTTCTTTCTTTTCTTCATCCATTTTTTTACTCATAACAGCATCCTTATTTTAAAATTAAACGTCTAAATCTGTGACAAGAGTTGCGTTTTCTTCAATAAATTTTCTTCTAAGTTCAACATCTTCGCCCATAAGTTCTGTAAACAATCTGTCCGCTTCAATAGCATCTTCCATTGTGATTTGAAGAAGTATGCGGTGTTCTGGGTTCATGGTTGTTTCCCAAAGTTGTTCTGGGTTCATTTCACCCAAACCTTTATAGCGCTGGAGTGTTGTGCCTTTGCGACCATTTTCATCAAACCACTTGTTGAGTTCATCATCACTGTAAAAATAGAAGTCGTCTTTATTCTTTGTCACCTTGTAAAGTGGTGGCTGTGCGGCATAGACATGACCATTTTCAATAAGTGGGCGCATAAAGCGGAAAAAGAATGTCAAAAGCAAAATTCTAATGTGAGAACCGTCGACATCGGCATCGGACATACAAATGATTTTGTTGTATCTAAGTTTGCTTTCATCAAAATCATTGCCTGTGCCAGCGCCAAAGGCGGTTATCATAGCACGAATTTCGGCATTCTCTAAAATGCGATTTAATCTTGCTTTTTCAACATTCAAAATCTTTCCGCGAAGTGGCAAAATCGCTTGAAATCTTCTGTCTCTGCCTTGTTTAGCAGAACCACCAGCGGAATCCCCTTCCACGATGTAAATCTCACACAAACTGCTGTCGCGTTCGGTGCAGTCCGCAAGTTTTCCAGGAAGGGTTGTGTTTTCAAGCACACTCTTTCTTCGAGTGAGTTCCCTTGCATTTCTGGCGGCATCACGAGCGCGTTGGGCGGTTATGGATTTCATGATAAGTTCGCGTGCTTCGGCTGGGTGTTCTTCCAAATAGTCGCCAAATGCTTCTTGCATTGCCTTGTAAACGATTGTGCGCATTTCGCTGTTTCCAAGTTTGGTTTTTGTCTGCCCTTCAAATTGTGGTTCACGCAGTTTCACAGAGATGACGGCTGTAATTCCTTCACGGCAGTCTTCCCCAGAGAGTTTTTCACTTTCCTTTATTATTTTGTTCTTGACAGCATAGTCATTTATAACCTTTGTCAAAGCATTTTTAAAGCCTTCAAGGTGAGTTCCGCCTTCTTCTGTGTTGATGTTGTTTGCGTAGGTGTTTATTATCTCGTTGTAACTGTCGTTGTATTGCAAACAAACTTCAACTTCGTTTACAACTTCGCCCTTGTCGTTGTGGTTGAATTTATTGAAATAAACAGGGTATGACAAAAGCGTTTGTTTGTTGACATTCAAAAAGTTTACAAATTCAATAATTCCGCCTTTAAACTCAAAGCGGTCACTTCGCTCTTTTCCTTCGCGGCGGTCTTCCAAAGTGATAACAAGCCCTTTGTTTAAAAAGGCTATTTCACGGAAGCGGTTTTTCAAATTATCATATGAAAATTCGGTTGTTTCAAAAATTTCTGGGTCTGGATAAAAGGTTACGGTTGTTCCTGTTTTGTCGGTTGAGCCAATCACTTTAAGTGGATACAAACTTCTTCCACGTGCAAATTCGATTGTGTGGTGCTTTCCGGCTTGATAGACATCAACAATAAGTTTTGTTGAAAGCGCATTCACGCACGAAACACCAACTCCGTGCAATCCACCAGAAATTTTGTAGCCTTCGCCACCAAACTTTCCCCCAGCATGAAGTTTTGTCAAAACAACTTCAACGGCACTTTTGCCTTCTTTTTCAATTATGCCGGTTGGAATGCCGCGGCCGTTGTCCGCAACAGAACAACTTCCGTCTGCATTAAGCACAACATCAATCTGTGTGCAATATCCAGCAAGCGCTTCGTCAATAGAGTTGTCCACCACTTCTTGAACAAGGTGGTGAAGTCCGTGAGAGTCGGTTGAGCCGATATACATTCCTGGGCGCTTTCTAACAGGTTCAAGCCCTTCCAAAACCTGAATTTCGCCAGCGTCATATTTTGTGCTTTTAGAAAGTTTTTCAGTTTCTTCAAGTTCTTTTAAATCTTCATTTTTCAAATCTTCATTTTCCATGATGCAATTATTTCCTTTATATATATAAATATACTATATTATAATATATAATAGGAAAAAAAGCAATCAATTAAACGCAAGATTTTGAAAAAATGTTGACTTGACATATTTAATATGTTAAGATTTGCGTATGAAATCAAAAGAAAATGGAAAAATAAAACAAGAACAACGACAAAGTTTTGTAAGAAAGTTTGAAAAACTTCCGTTATCTCTTGTTACAGATAAACCTTTTGAATATTATAATGAGAAAGATTGTATTCATTGGATAAACCCAAAAGTAAAAAAAGACAGCAGAAATATAAATTTTTATGCATTTAACAGAAAAGATTACTCAAAATTAAATCAAATGTTAAACACACTTTATCAAAGAGAAGAACGAATGAAAAAACAGGGCTATGACCTTGAAGGCATTAAAAGTTTTAACAGAAATATTTGGCTTGACCTTTCGCGTGAAAGCAGCGCTATCGAAGGAATTATGGATGATTTCTCATATGACCTTTTGGATTTTCGTGCAAAACTTCGCGGTGAATTTGCAAGTGACCCAAGCCTGGAAAACTTTGACTATAAAGATTATTTCCACAAACTTTATGAACAAACTCAAAAAGTCAAACAAAACAATGACAGCCGTGTAATTATTGGGAAAAAACAAGCGCATCAACTTTCCATAGCAACAATAAACCATTTTATTGCGTTTAAATATATCTATCATTGTGCAAAAGCAACTAGGGGCGGAAGAGAAGTTCTTTCTGCTAATGAGTTTGAAGAAATTTTGAAAAATGCCAGTGCGCTTATGTCTGGAAATGACCTTGTCACTTTTCGCGCTATGCCTGCAAAGGTTACCAACACAAGATGGAACACGGCAAGACCAGATGAAATTACAGAAAGAATAGACACATTGTGTAGTTGGGCGGTTGATGGGGCACAAAGCGGAAAACTGCACCCGATTGAGAAAGCAGCCTGTTTTCATGCGGAATTTATTCGTATTCATCCATTTGTTGACGGAAATGGTAGAACAGGCAGAATTATGTCAAATTACATTTTGATAAAAAACGAAATACCAACAGTTGCACTTCGTTATCAAAATACAGATGAATATTTTGAAGCACTCAATAAGGCGATTACAACACATGAAATTGATGATTTAATTGATATTTTTTATAACGCAGTTGTAACCAATGCTCAAAAAATAGATGAATGTCTTGACTATATTGAAAAAAATAACAAAAAAGATAAAACAAAACAAGACTAGTTTAATTCTAAAATTAAGTCAGCAAAATTTTTAAAAAAATATTGATTTTTCGAAAATTTATGCTATAATTATTATGTTTAAGGAGCAAAAACATGAAAAAATTAGAAATTTTACAACGTAAATATGTTCCCGCACCTACAACAGATTTGTTGTAGTGTTTTGGTGCGCCATAAAATATAGAGCGGTAGTCAAAACACTGACTGCCGCTTTTTTGTTTTCTTTTAAGGATTTAGAGCGGTAGTCGAAAGATTTGCCGCTCTATTTTGTTAAAAGGAGAAAAATATGAAAAGCACAAAATTACAAACTTCACCCATTATGGGAGGCAAACGAAAAATATTTTTTTGGGGAAAATTCGAAAATTAAAAATAAGGGGATAAAAATCCCCTTTCGCTTGCTTACTTGCAAGCAATAATAATCAAAAGGAGAATATTATGAAACTATCAAATTTAGGTTTAAGAACGAAAAAACATATGGGCAATGAAGATTGCTACATCAGTGAGTTGTTGGAACAAAGCGGACAACTGAAAAAATACTCTGCCGGCTGTTTTGGCTTTGGGACAATGCTCTTAAAAATTAAAAGGAACATAGAAGATGTTATAAGGAAAAACTTGGACGAAATTGGCTGCGCCGAAGTGCAATATTCGATTTTGCAAGCCAAAAGTTTTTGGCAGGAATCTGGCCGTTGGGACAAATATGTGCAAAGTGGCACAATGTTTACAAGCAAAGGGCGTCACAGCGATTATGCTATTTCTGCCACCGCAGAAGAATTTAGTGTTGCAATGGTGAAAGACCACATAAAAAGTTATCGAGATTTGGGATTTATTCACTATCAAATAGGCACGAAATTTCGTGATGAAATTCGCTGTCAAGGAGGACTTTTAAAAAGCAAAGAATTTAACATGATGGATGCCTACTCTTTTGACGAAAGCAAAGAGAAAATGATTGAAAATTACAACAAAATGATGAATGTCTATCACAAGATTTTCAAAGAACTTGGCTTTGACAATGTTGTCAACATCACATCAGTCAATGATATGGGCGGAAAGATTGCAAGCGAATTTATGTGGTTTGATGATGAATACGGTCAAGACACCATTTTTTGCAATGACGAACTTGGACTGTATGTAAATGAAGAAGTTTTTGATTTGCAGGATGAAGAACTTAAAAAACTTGTGCTTGGAAAGCATTATAACATTGAAAAATCTTGCTTTGTAAAGAGAAAAGCCATTGAACTTGGACATATTTTTCAAAACGAACAAGTTTATTCAAAGATGATGGGCGGAACATTTATTAACAGAGAAGGCAAACAAGACTACTATTGGAATGGTTGCTATGGAATTGGTGTTTCAAGACTTGTTGCATTGATTGCCGCCAATCAAATTCATAAATATGGCAAACTTATTTGGAATGACAATATTTCAGCCTTCAACACAAACATTATTTGTAAAAATAGTGAAATTTGTTTGAATGCTGGTGAAAAACTTTATGAAAAACTTAAAAAAAGTGGCGAAAAAGTTTGCCTTGATGACAGGGATTTTTCAATCGGCGAAAAAATTAAAGACAACGAACTTTTTGGAATAAGAAAGATAATTATTATTGGCAACAATTTTGAAAAAGACGGCACAGCCGACATTGAAGACAGACTTTTAAACACAAAAAACACAATAAAAATTTAAGTTAGTCTTTTAACCCCAAAATTCTATCAGCTGAAATATCAAGGGCTTTGCAAATGGCACGCAGACTGTCATAGCCAGGCTTACTTTTTCCACTCAGCCATTCGCTTACTTGACTTTGTTTAACTCCAATAAGTTTTGCAAGTTGCGTTTGATTTAGATTAAAATCAACCATTATATCTTTTAAAATATCTATAAAATCCATATTTAGTTACCCCTATTATTAGATTTTATAGAAATTTCTATTCATTTGCTTGACATATAGAAAATTCTATATTAAAGTTAATATATGAATAAAAAAGAGAAAACAGTATGCTTCACAGGGCATCGTCCCATTAAATTGCCATGGGGATATAACGAAGAAGAAGAAAATTGTATTCGTTTTAAAAATGATTTAGAAAAAATAATTAGAAATGAAATTAGCAATGGTGCTAAAATATTTTTAACGGGAATGGCTGAGGGATTTGATATGATTGCTGCAGAAATGGTTTTAAAATTGAAACAAGAATTTTCAAATATAAAAATCATTGCGGTTATTCCTTGTAAAAATCAAGAAAAAAAATGGAAAGTCAATCAACAAAATAGATATTGGAATATAGTAAATCAATGTGATAAAAGAATAGTCCTGTCTGAGAAAATTACAAAAGAATGCTTTAATCAAAGAAATCTATTTATGGTAAAAAAATCGCACTGTTGCATTGCTTGTTGGAATGGTAAGCCAAGTGGCACAGGAAATACAATTAGATATGCACAAGAATATGGATTAAAAATTAAAGTAATAAATCCTGAAGAATATAAAACATGAATGCATTGATAAAAATGGCACACTTTTGGCACACATTAAAGTTTTGGGGCTAGATTTTGCTAAAATTTGTTTTAAAATTTCCAAAGTAGTCACGAACAAATCTCTATCACTTACTAGTTTTATCACTTTATAGTTGAAAATAAAAGCACCTTTACAGGTGCTTTTATTTTCTGGTTGCGAGGGCTGGATTTGAACCAGCGACCTTCGGGTTATGAGCCCGACGAGCTTCCGAGCTGCTCTACCTCGCGTCACTAGGCATATTTTAATATATTCAAAAGGGTTTGTCAAGTGTTAATCACAATAAAATTGCGGAAAACATGAAAAACATTGCCAAAATATATGCCAAATGATTGAATTTTGTGTCAAAATATGTTGAAAATGCTAAATAGGCGGCAAAAATCAAAAGCCCAAGTGCGAACATGATATTCCCAATTGCGAAGGAATACAAAAGCACAATCACGATATTTGAAAGTGAAAGACCGATTGCTAAAAAGATAGGAAGTTTCAAACCGAACTTTTTGAAATATTCCTTTGTGTTTTCAAATTTTTCCTTTCTAATAATAAAATCCAAGAATGTTAAAAAGACTCCCAACACAATTCCTGTCAAAATCGCAAACGGCGTTTCTTTGCCCAAATAGAGCGCACAAAAACTTAGTGCAATTGCAACAAGGGGATATGCCAAATTTGGCAAAATAGCGGCAATATTTTCCAAAATTTGAGTATTTTTAGCCGTTTTATTTGAATTTTCTGTGTTTTCTTCGTCGTTTTTCTGTTTTTGTGGAGATTTTATCACTGTCAAAAACATAGGTAGCACACTTACAATCAAGGTTATTGAAAAGCCACCATAAAAGTTTGTGTAAACCATGCAAGAAAGTATGGTGCAAATTATGGCGATATATATTCCTATTTGAATGGCGGCTTTAAAGTAAGAACTTTTGTTTACAAAACAAAGGCTCGCGCCGAGTGCCACTGTTGCAACAAACATACAAATCACCATTGCCAACAACATATAATTATTTTATCAAAAAAACTAAAAAAGTCCAACAAAAAACGCATGATTTTCTCACGCGTTTAAATTTTTTATTTATTTGGCTTAAAACCGTCCTTCAAAGAGATTGTGCTGTTGAAGATAAGATTGTCCTTTGTGCTGTCCTTATCAACACAGTAATAGCCCTTTCGCATAAACTGAAATTTATCTTCCACCTTTGCATCTTTTAAAAAGTTTTCTGCAAGGGCGGTTGTTTCAGTCAGTGAATTTGGTTCTAAGATTTCACTTATTGCAACACCTTCTGCAAGCGCTTTTGCAGGATTTTTGTATTCTTCTTTGATAAGATTTTTAAATTGCCTAATTGTCACTTTAAAACAGTTGTCTTTTGAAACAAAGTGAATTGTACCTTTACACTTTATGCCAGAATTATCTTCGCCACTTTTTGTTTCTGGAAGATATTCACATTCCAAGTGGTCAACATTGCCATCTTTGTCCAAAACTGCCTTGTTGCATTTTATGATATACGCACCTTTAAGGCGCACTATTCCGCCTTCAACAAGTCGGTTGTATTTAGGTGGTGGGTTCAGCGAAAAATCTTCGCGTTCTATATAAATCTCTTTGCCAAAGACAGCCTTATGTTTTCCGGCATTTTCGTCATTTGGATTGTTTTCAATCTCAATTTCTTCGCTCTTTTCAAGGTTTGTAATCACAACTTTAAGTGGGTCAAGCACAACCATTGCGCGCGTTGCAATCTTGTTTAAATCTTCGCGCACATAATATTCCAGGGCGCTGTAAGGCACTGTCACTTCCAACACATTTCCCCAGCCAGTGGATTTTACAAACTGTTTGATTGCGTTTGCGGTGTAACCACGGCGGCGAACTCCCACAAGGGTTGGAAAACGTGGGTCGTCCCATCCGTTGACATAGCCTTCTTTGACAAGTTGTTTCAAATAGCGCTTTCCAATCAGCACATTTTCAATTGTAAGTCTTGAAAATTCCCGCTGTTTTGGCGCAAAAGGCTTTCTCCAGCCATTTTCGATAAACCAATCATAAAGTGGACGATGGTCACGAAATTCCATACTGCAAAGGCTGTAAGTCACGCCTTCAAGTGCGTCTTCCATAGGGTGTGCAAAGTCATACATAGGATAAATGCACCACTTATTGCCAAGTTTGTAGTGTTCGGCCCTTAAAACGCGATACATAACTGGGTCGCGCATATTCATATTAGGGTGCGCCATGTCAATCTTAGCACGAAGAGTTGCCTTTCCGTCAGCGAATTTTCCATCAC
Source organism: uncultured Clostridia bacterium (assembly GCA_947629145.1). Classification (GTDB taxonomy): domain Bacteria; phylum Bacillota; class Clostridia; order Christensenellales; family UBA1242; genus Caccovivens. Next base: position 39 of record CANRCQ010000040.1, on the reverse strand, counting down.
GCATATCGTGAAAGAGTTGTAAATTTTCCTGTGGAGTGC
>CANRCQ010000039.1 GCA_947629145.1 uncultured Clostridia bacterium | reverse complement strand
TCTCCCTCTAGAGTTGCTGTTTTTAAGTTTTCTGTACTAAAGTTTACTGCATATGGAACATAGTCTTTTATTTCATCTATTGTTATGTTTGTTTTTATGTTTTTGTGGAAAATATCAATAAATTCCCCTATTTTTAAGATATTTTCTGGTTTTAGGGTTTGCTGTGTAACAGCTTTTAAAAATGCCATTTGTGTTTTCATTCACAACTGCGCCCTTTGGATTCATGCAGAATGTGCGAACATAGTCGTTGTATTTTTGTGTGCAATAGACAATTTTACTTTCATAAAGTTCGTCAGTGATGCTAGAAAAAACTTCGGCAGGAAGTTCCACCCTAACCCCAATATCCACGCGGTTTGACTTTGTTGGAATGTCAAGTTCACGGCAAATTTGTTCCACCCACTTGCTTCCACTTCGCCCAACGGAGACGATGCACTTTTTGCAGGTGTAACTCTTCTCGTCACAGACAACTTCAAAGCCCTTTTCTAGCACTTTTATTGATTTTACTGGGCTTTCAAAGAAAAACTTTACCTTGTCTTTAAGTTCGTTATACAAGTTTTTCAAAACTATATAATTCACATCTGTGCCAAGGTGTCTTACTGACGCATCCAAAAGATGAAGGTCGTTTTGAATACAAACTTTTTTAAAATCCGTGCCAGCAGTGGAATAAAGTTTTGTGCCTTTTCCACCATGATTAAGATTGATTTCATCGACATAGCGCATAAGTTCAAGTGCATGTTCTTTGCCTATGTATTCAAAAAGTGTGCCACCAAAGTCGTTTGTAATGTTGTATTTTCCATCTGAAAATGCCCCTGCCCCACCAAATCCACTCATAATTGAACAAGTTTTACATTTGATACAACTTTTTATTTTGTCGCCATCAATTGGGCATTTGCGTTTTTCAAGCGGATGCCCTGTTTCAAAGACGGCAACCTTAAGTTTTGGGTTTTTGTTTACAAGTTCATAGGCAGAAAAAATTCCGCCAGGCCCAGCACCGATAATACTCACATCAAAATCCATGTCTATTCTCCTTGTTTTTCATATGTTTTTGCAATTTCACAAAGTTTTTTGATTTTGTCATAGTCGCGAACATATTTTTTGCGCTCCTTAACAAAATTTTTCGAGCCACGTTCTTCAAAATCATATCTTGGAATAAGTTGCAAATGAAAATGGTTCATCGGCCCATCACACATTGTGCAAAGATAAACGCTTTCACACCCATACACATCTTTGATTGCAATCATCATAAATTTTGCAAACTTCAACATCTTCTCGCACACATCCCATGGGGCTTCCATAATGTCTTTAAAATGTTTCTCACTTGAAATAATCATATGCCCATCCGCACGCGGCCTGTCGCACAAAAAACATTCAAAAACATCGTTTTTCAAAATCATGTCTTCGCTGTTGTCGCCAAACACACAGTTCCCATGCGCCCTGTCATAGCAAGTTGGACAAATTCCCTTGTCCGTCAACTCTTTCGCCGTGATTTTTTCCATAGTTTCTCTCCTTTAAAGTTTCAATTCGCAAACAATTTTGTCATTTACAAGTTGTTTGAACTTTTCGCCCAAAGATTTGTCGCCAACAACCTTCCCATAATGAATTGGGATGACCTTTTTTGGCTTTATGATATTTGTCACCCTTGCGGCTTCGTCAAAGGTCATTGTGTAAGTTCCGCCGATTGGCAAAAGCAATATGTCGGTTTTGAGATTTAAAAGTTCTTCTGTCACATCCGTGTCGCCTGTAATTGCAATTTTTGTGTTTTCAATCGTCATGTTAAAGCCCACCCATCCATTTTGTTTTGGATGAAACTTTTTGTTTGTGTTGTAAGATGCAAACACATCAAAATCAATGCCGTCAAGGTGATAACTTTTGTTTGGCTCAACCGCAAGGATTTTGTTTTTAAAATGTTTTTCAACTTCCTTTTTCATAGTCACAGGGCAAACGAAAATCGTGTCCGCCGCAACAATTTTTTCAATATCTTCCACCGAAAAATGGTCCCAATGCGGATGAGTCAAAAAAATGTATTTCGCTTCTTTCTTTCCCACAATATTCAGTGGGTCAACAAAAATCTCGTCATTGATTGCCATAGAACTATGATAATTCACATCAATTTTCATAACACTCCTTTAAACATATTTAAGAATTTCTGGAAATGTTGTATAGCCAGCCTTTGCATTAAAGTGTCCAGAATGCTCTTTGATTATCTTTTTTCCGCCAACGGAATCTGCAAAACTCAAAAGCGCATCAAACTTTATAAAAGGGTCATCCTTCGACATAAAGCAAATCACATCTTTGCAATAATCTTTAAATTCTAAAATTCTGTCAGTATACATATCTCTATTTATTTTATCGAATTCTGGATTGAAATAGTAGTTGTTGCAGCCGCTAACAAAAATTGCTTTTCCAATTTTGATTTTATTGTGAATGCAATATTTTGCCAAGAACACGCACCCAATACTGTGACAAATAAAAACAGTTTCATCTGTAATTTTGTCTTTGTATTTGTCCAAAACTTTTGACCAACCTTCAAAACTTTGCCCTTCTGGAGTTGGATAGTTTAAGTTGAAAACTTCACATCTCCCCCCCCCGCTTAACTTCTCTTCAAGCCACGGAAACCAGTTTTCTTTGTTATGTCCAAATGTCCCATGAATAATAAAATAATTTTTCATATAACCTCCCAAAAAAAGTGTGTAATCTCTTACACACTTATTTTACAACATATTCCAGAAAATTCAAAATGATTTTTATATAACAAATTTTTTCACTTCGCCATTGTTGAAATTACGCAAAAATTCGTCATTGCAAAAATTTACTTGTTTGTTGCAGACCACATTTTCTATAAAAGTTGCGGTGCAGTTGTGAGTGACAACCAAAACATTTTGAACGTTGTATTTGTCTTTAATTTCTTCAACAAACTTTTTGCATCTTTCAAAACATTCTTGATAGGACTCCATTCCTGCCTTTTTTGACCTTTCATTTTTCAAGATTTGTTCTTCTTTTGATAAAGAAAACTTACTTCTTCCAGTGAAAATCCCTTGATTTATTTCAATCAAATTTTCGTCTTTAATCACTTTCACTTTGTGATATTTGTTTATAATATTTGCCGTTTGAACTGTTCTCATTAAAGGAGAAGAAAGAATAATGTCAAAAGGAACTTCTTTCAATTTTTTTGCCACATCCTCAGTGAGTGCAATTCCATTTTTACTCAATCTGTTGTTTGTTCGCCCTTGCGTAATGCCCTTTTCATTCCAAACAGTTGTCCCATGCCGCATTACATATAAATTCATATTTTCTCCTAAAATACTTATTTTATTTTTTTCAAGATTGGAATTACTTTTGAATATTCGTCATAGTGTGGAAACAACATCTTGTCTTTTTCTTTCACCATTTTGAAAAAAGTTTCCAATTTTACAAACTTAAAATCTGCAACTTCGGTTTTTTGCATTGTTATATCTTTTTTAGTGACATTTTTTCTTATTAAAAAGACATCAACAAACTCCGCACTTGTGTAGTTTCCAGTTTTCAAAATTTCTTTAACAGTGGTTAAATATTCAAATTCTTCCGACTTGGACTTCAGCCCCAATTCTTCTTCCAATTCTCTGCTTGCCGTGACCGCCGTTTTTTCGCCAGCATCAACATGACCGCCCACAGATATATCCCAAACACTTGGATAAATATCTTTATTCGCTGCCCTTAACTGCAACAGGATTTCCTTTCTGTTATTCACCAAATAAATATGAATGGACTTATGCCAAGCCCCAGTTCTGTGCGCTTCCCTTTTGCCTTGAACCCCAATAATATTCCCATTTTCATCCAACAAATCCACAAGTTCGTCCATCTTTACTCTCCCTAAGTTTATTATATCGCAATACTGCCAACTTTCCAAATACTTTTATTTATTTTCCCACCACTTTTTGCGTTTAGCTCTTGCGATTGCAAACCCAGCGCACACAAGAATCAAAGCCGCAACTGGCACAACTATTGCAAGCCACAAAAGGTTGTTTTGTTCATTGTCAGGTGCATTTGAAATTGTGAAAACAAGTGTGATTGTGCCTGTGTAATCATTTTTGAAAGTAACAACCGCTTCTCCCTGTCCTGCAAGTTTGTTGTTTTTATATTCAACATCAAAGTCTTCGCCAAGAACAAGTGTGACAGAGCCATCTTTTGCAACGACTTTTGGCATTTTTAAATTTCCATCATACACAAAATCAACTTGTTCAAGATAAACTTCCAGCGCACTGGCTTCCTTTGGCTGCTGCTTTGTTATTGTGATTTCAACTTGATAGTTTTTGTAGTTTAGTTTGTCAAAATAAACTGCATTTGCTTTAATCGATTCTTCATCTATTTTTGTGTTTGAATTTTCCCATTCCCAACCACTTATAAGTTTAATTTCTTGCAAAGTTTTTGCCTTTCTTGAAACCGTCATTGCCCTTTCTGGCATTGTCTTTGGATGGTCAGCCTTTTCAATAGTAAATGGCGCAGTTGCTTCGGCATAGTTGTAATTTTTAGAATCTGCAATTGTCGCCTTAATCCAATAATTTCCTGCATTTTTCGGCCTTTCGCTTGAATAATTGCCATATTGCGCGTTTGAGTAAGTGTAAGTTATTGCCGCTTGTTCTTGTATATTTTGCACCTGTGGATTTGGAAGAGTCACATCATCATAAACCCAGTCATCCAAAGAAACCCCAAAGTCATCTCTGTTGGCTTTTAAAATGGTGTATTCCAAAGAAATTTCGCCAATGAAGTTCCCAGAAAAAGTGACTTTAATTTGCACCTTTCCTGCATTAGTTCTGTCGCCAATATATTCAATAGAAAATGTTTCAATGTTATTGCCGTTATAAGAAAAAGTCAAATCTTGGCTTGTTTCACTGCCGTTGTAAACAACATCTTTAAGCCCAGCCACATTGACATCACTCAAACTCAACTTTTTTGGAAGAATTGTAAAAAACTGCGTCTTGCTTCCAGTTGACAGCCCATCCACATAGTTTATACTAACTTGCGCTTGTGTCGATGCGGAAATGTTGTTTGAATAGGAAATTGAATAACAATTTTCTGGAACAATAAATCCATTAAAATACACAATAATTTGTGGTTGAATATCACTGCCAGAATAGGTGTAAGTTCCAACAACATGGATTTCGCACTTATCAAGTTCATAAGTTTTTGGAAGTTCTCCGTCAAAGACTGCAATAAAGTCCACATCGTCATTTAAAACTGCACTGTTCAAGACAATTTGCACATCACTTTTCCAGCCCAAAAAACCTTCTTCTTCAAGTTCCAAAAGTTGAATTGTTTGCCCATAATTGCCATAACCCACACTGTAAATTTCGTCTTTAACAATATATCTGTAAGTCAAACTTCCAAGATAAACGGCGACCAAAGTGCTGTCCGTTTTTATCGTGTAAACTTTCCCTGCACTGTAAGTTCTGTCACCATCTTTATAGGCAAAAACCTTGTTACTTAGGCTGTCGATGGTTGGCAAATAAATTTCTTCGCCATTTGCATAGTAATTCAAACTTTGAACATTGTTGTAAAAGATTTTTAAACTGAGTTTGTTTTTAATTTCAAAATTAAATTCCATGTCGTCATCAATGAAAATCTTGTCGCCAGTTTTGTATTTTTTTCCACTGACACGCTCTTCATATTCAACATACAAAGTGTCAGTTAAGTTGTATTCATATTGCTCTGTTCCAAACTCAAATTCGTGACTGTTGATGTTATAATCAAAATTTATTCCATTTCCATAAAACTTCAATTTGTATAAAAGTTTAGAAACTGCAATCCTGTCCCCTTCAAATTTAAGCATATAATCCGGATTTATTTCAATTTTATCTAAAACATCCCTTGTAAAAATCCCTTCAAGTTTGATGTTTTTAGTATCATCAAAATCGCCAAAAACAATGGAAATTTCATCTACATTCTGTGAAAGAGTTAAATTATCAAGATTGCCTATATTAACACAAGGCTCTTCTATTTGTGAAAAAGTGCAATTTTCAAGTTTAACTTCCTTAGATGCGTTAATTATTCCATCCGCCTTCAAATCAACGCAATTTTCAAAACTACAATTTGAAAGTTGGATGTTTGCCCCAGGAGCATAAATAACCCCTGCAAGATACACAGTTTGCATATTTCTAAAAACAACATTTTCGGCTTTAAAATTTGAACTAACCGCGTAAATTAGCGGATTGCTCGATTGCTTTTGATTGCCGTCAAAAACAATTTTAGCTTCCTTTCGCCCCTTTATTGTAAAGTCACTTTGGATTTGAAAATATGTCCCATTTGTGTCAATGAGAATATCATTCAAAACAGTTGGGTCAATTTCTATAGTAATATCTTTAAGTAGATGTGTAAATTCCAATTTGCAATCCGCCAAAAGATAGATTGTCTGCCCACTTGTTGCCGTCTCGTAAGCCTTGTGAAGTGTGTCAAAATATTGTTCGCCAATTCTGCAAACACTTGGGCTTTCAGTCGAAACAGTTGAAAACTCTTCACTTTCATCACTTGTATAAAAATATCTGTTGATTGCCACAACCTTGTATGTTGGATTTTGCGAATAATAATTTTCATCCACAAAAGAAGAGCCATAAGTGAAGCCTGCAAGTTTCCACTCACCATCAACCTTTGACATAACTTCATATCCAAGATGAGCTTCGTCTCTCTCGCCCTGAATGTAAATGGTTCGCTTATTGTTGGACTTTAAAATTTTTGTTATAGAAGGAGTTTCGCCTTTGTATAATTTGTCTTCTTCCAAAACATTTTGATGGCTTAACGCAAAATCATACTGAGTTCCATCGACATACCAAAAATGGTCATATTTTTTTGAGATTTCTCCTGAATTTAGTGCCTGTTCCATCAAATTTTTAAATTTTGTCGAAGAAGTGCTGTAAATAAATCTGTGACTTCTTTCGTTTGGACTTCTCCCATAGTAAAATCCCCATCGCTCATAATAATTTGAAAGGTCAACCCCTGTTGCAAGTGAAGAATAATAAACAAATTTTTCTTCCATGCTTAAATCCGTTTCCAAAGTTCCGCGGAAATAATTGTTAAATTTTGCCCAAAATCCAGGAAAAACCGCTTCCAAATCCCACCAAATCAAATAGTTGTGGTCATAGTTTGTTGGATAGTCTTGTTTTGTATACATAATCTGTCCATCGTCATAGGCATAATAGTCTAAGGTATAGTCATTTGAAAGGGCTTTAAGAGTTTTCTCAAAAGGCTGATATTGGTCATGATGTGGCTTTCCAACAATGTTGAAATATGCCATTGCTGCTGTAAAATTGTTTGTAGTTTCGTTTATTTTGCGTGGCTCGTTGTCCAGTGCATGTCCAAGTTCATGTCCAATGCCAAAAATCAGGTGTTCATCCAAGACGTGTCCGCTTAATGGATGCATTGCGTTGTAAAAATTGGCAAACCAATAATGCTCATAATACCACCCAATGTGATAGGAAAATGAATATGCTCCAGAGCCTTGATAATAGGTCATATATCTAAAATTTATTTTGACATAGTCATTTCGTGGGTCATAAGGACGCCCCACATTCGATTTATCACTGGTAGGAATTCCATTAAACTCAAAAAGTTGTGTAATATAATTCCCCCAAAGGTTCAAGTTTTCACTTGGAGTGATAACATTGTTGTTGAAATAAACATCATAAAGCGAAGAAGATGTTGTGGTGATTATTGCATGGTCAGTGACAAGTTCCGCCATATTAAGCATCCTCTTTGACTTTCTCTCATTTTCATATTCTTCAAGAAAGTTTAAAAATTCTTTTTCATTTCCGCCTTTTCTAAAAACAGGATAATATCCGCCGCCTTCTATGTAAAGATTAACTTTGCCCTGCTCATAAGGAAAATATGGATTGCATATATAGATTGCCCCACCCCATATTTCATCATCTGCAACAAGCCCTCTGCCAAAACTTGGAAATTCCAATTTGTTCCAGCCATTTTTAAGTTGTCTTTCTTCATACCAATGCTGATAATATCCATGATTTTGTGAAAAAAGAATTGAAGGCAATTTGTCCGTGTCTGCCTCAACGAAAATATTAAATGTTTCTTCTTGCATTCCATAAATGCCTGTCAAAATAAGTTCGCTTGCTGGCCAAATGCATTTAAGTTCAATTTGTGAATATCGCGCTATGTCTCCCACCTGGTCTATCTTGTTGTCATTTTCAAACTCCGTGGAAAACTCCCTTCGTTGCGCAAATTTTACATTTCCCTTTAAAACATCAAGCGCCCTGTCATATTGCTGTTCATCAATCTGTTGACTTGCTTTTAATTGGTCTAAAACATCAATGTTTTTGTATTCTTCTTTCAAACTTGTTTGGGTGTAATTTTCAAAAAGCTCAATATTTTCTGTTTGCGAAATCTCTTCATTTACATAAATATATTTGCTTTCAAAATTAACTCCAAGAAAAACTCCTGCTGCCGCCAGCAACACTAAACACCCTATGAAAAACCCAAGTTTTCTTTTTGCCATATAGTTTATTATATCAAAAACAGCGCAATAAAACAAACAACCCACGCAACTTTCCCAAAAATTATTAAAAAAAGATAGCCCAAAAAAGCCATCTTTTTTTATATGCTCGGTTGTTATTTTTGTTTTTCTTTTTTCTTGTAAGCGACCAAAACCACAGTCAA
>CANRCQ010000038.1 GCA_947629145.1 uncultured Clostridia bacterium | reverse complement strand
GTGAATGCTTGCTCGCCAATATAATTCACACTTGCTGGAATTGTTATTTCTGTAAGGTCACCGTTTCCTGAGAAGGCATTGTCACAAATCTTAACAAGTCCTTCGCCAAGTGTGAGAGAAGTCAGTCCGCTTTGACTGAATGCATATTCTCCAATCTCAGTGACAGTTGATGGCAACACAAGGCTTTTAACCGTTCTTGCCCAGCATACATAAGGGGCAACTTTCTCAAAATCTTCTTGACTGAAATCAACCGAACCTGTATTTCTTAAACAAAGAATCAGCGTGTTTGTCTGTTTATCCACAATCCCCTGTTTGTTTGCTGTAAGTTTGTAATTAGGATTTTGCTCATCCAACACAATTTCATTTAAACTTTGTGTTCGCGCAAAGGAAGAGGAGTCAATCTTTGTTACTTCTTTTGGAATTATTATCTTTTGAACACGACATTCTGCAAATGCCCAAGGCTTGATTTCATGAATATTGGATGTAAATTCAAGTGCATAATATGGAGTGTAAGAATGTGTGTCGTCAATTTCCTTGCCTTCAACAAAAAGTTGCATTTCGCGTCTCATAGGGTTTGCACCATCGCCATCAAAATCAATTTCGCACCACTTTTCCAAACTTTGAATATTTAGTTTTGATGTTTTAAAGTTTGCAAATGCCCAATAACCAATCTTTTTAACACCCATGCCCATTGTTATCTCCTTGCTTTGTTCCGTTGGATAAAAGCCTGTTGCACCAGAGAAAGAAAATCTTCCAATCTCTTCAACACTGTCTGGGATGATAATATGTTGTGCATTCAACTGTATATCAAAGAAAACATAATCGCCAACCTTTTTCACTCCCTGTGGGATTGTGCTGCCTGCACAGCCAACTACAATTGTTTTTGTGGAATTGTCGATGATGCAATTTTCTTCTACATAAAAAGTTGAATTTTCTCCGTCTAATGTTATTGTTTGAACATTTTTACATTCTCTAAATGCAAATTTTCCAATTTCGCTTACATTTTTTCCAAATTTTATCGATTCAAGTTTGTCATATCCAGCAAAAGCATATGGATAAATTTTTGTTACTTCGTCTGGGATTGTAAGCTCTGTCACAGCCTGCCCTTCAACCATCAAATCCGCTGTGTAATAAAGTGGATTTACCTGACCTTTATAGGCAAAAGCATCTGGATTTTCTTGTTCACCTTCAACTGAAAAATCTATTTCAAGCCAATCTTTGATTGAAGGAATGTTAACCTGCGATAAAGATGTGCAGTCTTCAAAACTATACGCACAAATTTTCTTGATATTTGACCCAAAAGTCAATGTTTCCAAACTTGAACAAAATCTAAATCCATTTATGCCGATTGAATAAACATTCTCCAATGTGGCTGTGGTAAGTTGTGTGCAATTGTAAAAAGCATTGTCGGCAATAACGCGTGTTTCTGGACTTGCAGTGTATGTTTGAATTTCTGTGTCCGCCTTGAACGCAATTATATATGGATTTGTCTTGTTCCCAAGATAATCTACATAATCCTTGTTGTTAAACTTAACTGTTGAAACTCCATATAAAATTCCTTCCCCAATTTCTTGAGTGTTGTCGCTGACATAAAGATTTTGTAGTGAAGTGCAGTCTTGAAAAGCCCAAGAATCTATCACCAAATTGCCGTTTCCAAGGTCCGCATCTGTCAGGTCTGTGCAATGATAGAAGGCAGCAAATCCAAGATGTTCAAAATTGTCCTTAAACTTAATCGTCTTTAAAGAAGTGTTTTCATAAAAAGACCATCTCCCAATGCTTTTTAATTCTGTTGAAAATTCAAGGTTTTCAAGTGCTCCACATCCAAAAAATGCCGACTCTCCAATGCTTTCAAGTTTTTCATTGAACTGAATGTTTGAAAGCCCAGTGCAATAATAGAAGGCTTCTTGCTCAATCTTTTTAAGTTTTTCGTTTAAAATCAAATTATTAAGATGCGAACATTGTGAAAAAGCATAATTGTCTATCACTTCCAAATTTTCAGGCAAAACAAAGTCGGTTAAATTGGTGTTATGCCAAAATGCCGACACACCAATTCTTTTTATGTTCTTTCCAAGTGTTATTTTTGAGAGCGGAGATTCAATATTGTTATACTGCGTAGAAAATGCATAGTCAGCAATCTCTGTGACTGGCAATCCACCATATTCATCTGGAATTTCAATTTCATATGGAATTTTTGTTATATCACCAACATATTTCACTGAATAAGACTGATTGTCCGCATTCTTCACATACACAAGTGAGTCTGTTGCCTTTTCATATCCGCAAATTGAACATTTTGAATTGTTGTTCAATGTAAAATCGTGCGCTTGAACACTTGATTCTTCGCGCTCTCTGCAACGCGTGCAAATGTGAAAATGCTCTGTCGCAGAACTCTCCCATTTTTGCGAATAGTTGTGCCCATATTTTTCAATAGGCTTTGTTTTCTTGTCTTGACACCTTATGCATTCCTGCTCTTGCTCTCCGTCTTCCGTGCAAGTTGGGTCTTTTGTCTTTTTAAATTCCCCATATTCATGGCCAAGTGCGTCAATTTCTGTTGTTTCATAAAAACCACATTTACACTCTCTTTTCATCAAGCCCTTTTCCGTGCAAGAAGGCTCTTCAACCTGAACCCAGTTTGAAAAACTATGCTCGTGTATGCAACACCCAGTGGTGAGGACTGGTGGAACAACAAGCGCGCAAATCAAACCTATAATCAAAAGCATTTTCTTAATTTTCATATCAAACCACCTTCCCCATTATTATACCCATTTTTACTTTATATGCAAAATAATTTTAACAAATTTAAAAATAAATTTGCGTTTCAAAAATATAAGTTAAAAAAGAACCTTTGTTTTTACAAAGGCTCAATTTTTTATTTTACATAATATTTCTTTTGCGTTTAATTATCATGTAAACACAAATTCCAATAAGTGCAATAAGCTCAACACCCATGCCAACTGCAAGCCCAATTACAAGCGGCATATTGGCGCTGGCACTGTTTTCAGTTTGCCCTGGAACATCTTGTTGCTGTGAATCGGCTGTTAAAACAACGGTTGCTTTTGTGCCATCAATTGTGTATTTTCCATCAACTGCAGAAATTGTTCTTAAAGTTTTTCCTTCAACCCCTTCTTCAACAACACTGACTTTAAACCCATAAGCCAAAAGTTCGTCAAAAGAAATCTTCACGTTCTCTCCACTAAATTCTGCTTCGCCTTGTTTCAACTGAATTACAAAAAGTCTTTTAATATCATTGGTGTAAAGTCCACCCAAGTTTGCTGCAATTGCAGAAGCATCTGTGATTTTATCTACACTTAATGTAACATTTTCTTCAAATCCAGCATCAACGTGTGCTGCAAAAACACCGGTGTTATCATGAATTTCAACAGGCTTTGTTGGAGTAACAACTTCGCCACTTCCCTTCTTCAACAAAACGATTGTAGGAGCGGAAGTTCCAAAATCATACTTTCCATCAACAGGATTTTTTAAACTAAGAGAACCATAACTATATGAACATACATAATAATCTTTAAAATCTGCTTCGTTTAAGATAAATCTTGCATCAGAAACACGGACATTGTCAACTTGAGTCAATGTAATATTTTTAATCAATTTTGCAACACCATCAATATAAGCATTCCCAAGCTCAGTCTGCAATGTTTCTTTGTCACTGATTTCTTCAACCGACAAACTTGCTGCTCCTTCCAAAAATCCCGTTTGACTTGAAACACCAACTTTTGTTTTTTCATCGACAATATTGTTTACAATATCAACATGATTAAACTCAATGTCTTCTTTTATCACTCCACTATTCCAAATGGTTTGGAAATTAGCAAGATTTCTAAAATAAAGTTGTTCTCCGTCAGTCCAGTTGTCTTCATCTAAGGTCATTTCACTATCGCCTAGTGTCCAAACACCTTCAACCAAGCCCCATTTTAAATCCTTTGCGTATAATTTTGTTTCAACTTGTTGTGAACCATCTGTTTTGTTGAAAGTAATTTGAATTTGATAAGTCAGGGCAGTAGAATTTGTTTTTGCGGAAAGTTCTTCGCTTTGTGCCTTTGATTTTGCAACAACCATGTTGCATCCGTTAAATGAATTAGCCCCAACATTAGTCAATGATTCTGGCACTGTAAGTATTGGTAATGACACACCATAGCCATTAGTATAAAAAGCATTTTCCCCTATTGATGTTGCACCTTCTTCTAAAATTACGCTTTTTAATTTCTCATAACCAAAAAATGCATAGGATTTGATATTTTTGCTTGTTTTAACATTTTCAATCAACTGTTCCCCAATTGTCAATGATGCGTGATTATATAATGGATTTGCAAATCCATTTGCAAAATCAATATCAAGCCATTGCGCAATAGAGCCTTCAAATACCACTTCTTTAATTTTTGTTGTACTATTAGAATAATCATCACCAAAAGCCTTTAAGCCAATTGAAGAAAGTGTTTCGTTTAATGTAATTTTTGTTAAATTTGCACTATAAAATGCCTGTTCTCCAATAGAAGTAACCGGATTTGCTAACGTCACATTTGTCAAACTTGAGCATCCGTAAAATGCATATGGTTTAACATTTTTATTTATTGTAATTTCTGTTTGCGAATCTGCTCCAATTGTCAAGGTTGCTCCAGCATTTAATGGGTTAGCCACAGCATCTGCAAAATCTATATCAAGCCAGCTTTCAAGAGTTCCATTGTATGTAACACTGGTAATTTTTGTTGAATATGCTGTTGATATTGTCTCTGCTGAAAAAGCAGATTTCCCAATAGTTTTTAAACCAGCATTTATTGTAATTGAGCTCAGCCCGCACCCCTCAAAAGCTTTCTCTTTAAGCTCTGTAACAGTTTCCGGCAAAGCAATCGGATTTGAACCAAGATCCACTCCGTAAAATGCACGATTTCCAATTATTTGAACTTTTTCTTGAACTGCCACTGGAATGTCCTGTTCTTTGCAAGACAACAATGTGTTTGTGTCATTGTTATACAAATAATTTTCCGTTTTTTCAATGGATGAATTTGATATTGTCCATTCACAAATATCTGTGTAGGTTTTTGTTTGCTCATTGTATTCAGCAAGAATATCAAATGTAAGCGATTGAACACTTTCTGGAATAGTAAAACTTTTCAGTGATGATTTTGTTGACACTGGATCTTGTTTATTGTTTTCACTTGCGTCCGCACTACTATAATATGTAATTGCTCCAAATGCGTAACTTCCGATAGATTCCAATGTAGAATTTGGAGCAAACTCAACATTACTTAAATTTGAACAAATATAAAATGCTCCATTTCCAATGCTTTTCAAACTTTCAGGGAATGTGATTGTGGAAATTTTATTTTCTTGTTTGTTGTAAGTACTTTTACTCGCATTAAAATCTCGCTTGCTTCTATAAATACTTCCAGCAAAAGCATAATCACCAATGCTCTCAAGACTTGAATCTTGTTCAAAATTTAATTCACTTAAATTTCCGCAACCATAAAAAGCATAGTCTTTAATTGTTATCACACTTTTTGGAATTGTAATAGAAGATATTTTATTTGTTGCAAATTCATATTTATAATAATCGCTTTCTCTATTATCTATATGTTCTGACTCATAAACATCTCCAGCAAAAGCATATCTTCCAATTTCTTGCAACATTGAATCGGATGCAAAATTTACTGTTGTCAAATCTTCGCACATATAAAAAGCATAGTCCCCAATTTTTGTAACTTTTTTTGGAATTGTAAACGTGCTAATATTTGGTGCAGAAGTAAAATGATATGCTCTACCACTCCCATATGACTTTAGAATCAAACCAGAAAAAGCATAGTCCCCAATTTCTTGCAATTCAGATTCTGGAGAAATATTAACTTCTTGCAAATTTTTTTGTGAATAAAATGCGTGACTTCCAATAATTTTAACATTTGTAGGTAATGTTATAGTTGTAAAATCATGTTCTACTCTATCTTCATAGTCATCAAACTCATTTGCAAAAGCATAATTCCCTATCACTTCAAGTGTATCTGGAAGAGTTATTTCTGTTATACAATATCTTGCATCGTCTGTAACTGCAAAAGCATAATCTCCAATCTTTGCAACCTTTTTACCATCTGAATTTTCTGAAGGGACTGAAATTTTTACATTTTTTCTTGCATATGCTGATACATTTACAATCCCTGTCACTTCAACAGAGTTTCCATCAAGTTCACTGTATGTAAAATCTTCAGGTTTGTTAAGCACGATTGGCTCTTCCATAGAAGAAACCGGACTTTGTGAAACAGGAATGCTTTGTTTTGGACTTAATGCCAAACCAACCGCAACTCCACACATCGAAAAGACAACCAAAAACATTATAAACAAGTTTTTCATGCTCAAAATTCTCTTTTTCATAACCCCTCCTAAAAGTTTGTTTTATTTTCATAGATTAGACCAATCTGCGCACTTTTCCTTATACTATTTTAACGAAAAATAAATTTTTTTTTGGAATTTTGCGAAAAATATTTGGAGAAAGAATTAAAATATGCTATACTCCAAACAGCAAATGTGCATGGATTGGTCTAATCTACGCGCTTTTTTTATTATATAAATAACGCAGTTTTTTAATATAAAACATAATTAAACAATGCTGATGTTTTGGATTGCCCTTGCAAGCGCAAGTGTTTCGCGGTTTTCGTGACTTCGTTCAATAAATGCAGTATTGACACCTTCCCAAACAAACAGCGTTCCACTTATGTTGATAAGGTCAAACCACAAATCAAAATTCCTAAGAAAATAACTTACAAGCAAAACTGCCGCCCCAATCCCAATAAGCGACCATCCCCCAATGCGTTTTTTGTTGTTCTCCTTCAAAGTTCGATAGCCAGCCAAATAGACATTTTGTTTGATAATATTTTCGCATTCTTCCTTTTTGTAATCGCCAAAATCCTTGATTACAATTTGCAAATTCAATTTGTATTTTCTTGGCAAAAGCGAAACTGCATCCCTTATGTCCGCAAACAGTTTGTCATTGAGTTTTTCAATCTTATCATCGCCAAAGTTTGGATTGATAAGTTCCGCAAATGTGTCATACACAAGTTTTAGTGTTGCAACCTTCCCTTCAAAGGAAAAATAGTGTTGCAAAATATCCATTTCGAGTTCTTTTGTTTTCATATTCGCCCCCCATGTTTTTATTATAGCATAAACATTTTTGAGATAAAAACAAATAACAAAAATGAAAAAATATCTTTTTTTACATAAAAATATCGATTTTTTCGACAAAAAATTGAAAAAGGCCGTCAAATATTACTTTATTTTTTCAAAATGTGATATAATTTAGTCATGCGTATGAAGAAATTGTCGATTTTTGTTTGTGTTTGTCTTTTGGTGGTGTGTGCAACATTGCTTTGTGGTTGCAATTCCAGTGACGAACTTAAAATTGAAACACAAAATTCACTGTCACTTGCCGTTGGGACTCGGCAAAAAGTTTCTTATTCTGTAAATCCAGCCATAGCAATTGTGCAAGTTGCAAGTGACAACACAAGTGTTGTAAAAACAGAAGGCAATATGCTTGTTGCAGTTTCTGTTGGAGAAGCAACAATAACTTTTCTTGCTCAATACAAAGGTAAGTCAGCAACCGCAACCTGCATCGTGACAGTTTACGGAAACGAAGAAAACCCTAACACTCCAGATGACAAAGACAACGACAGCCAAATAAAAGAAAAAGTAGAGTTTTATTTAGATAACACCAACGGAACTTTTGACAGAGAAAGCAAAACTTTAACAGTTAAACAAGGCGAATTGTCATATTTTAAACTCTATTTTGATGAAAATATTGAAAATTTTAATGAAATTAGCAAAAATTACACACTTTCATGTAAAGATTTTGATATTTCACTTTTAAATACAAGCTACGCATGGACATTTATCACAAACTCCAACTGCACAATAAACATCTTATTTAACAACGAAATAATAGCCACAATCAATGTTGTAGTGGAATAATTTATAATTTAAAAAGGAGAAAGAAATCAAATGGTAAAAAGTAAATCTCTCAACCTATTTTTAATTGATGGAGAGCCTTCATGCAGAATTAAATGCACTATGCAAAATTGGACTGGTGTTGCTTACAAAATACCAAGAGCAATGTTGGATGAATGCAAGTCTGGAGAGGGAGATATTGTTAAGCATCTAAAACAAACTGGGATATATTTTCTCTTTGGCGAAGATCTTGATTCAGGCAACATGGCAGTATATGTAGGACAAGCTGTTTCTAGAAAGAATGGTGATGGGCTTTTGTGCAGATTGTTGGAACACAAAAGAAATGCTAAAGAAAAGTGGATAGACTGGAATGAAGTTGTTGTTTTCACTACACAAAACAATTCTTTTGGACCGACAGAAATAAGTTATCTGGAAAATAAGTATACAAATATGGCTAGGCAAACAGGAAGATACATTGTAAAAAATGGAAATGACCCAAATGTAGGCAATTTTACAGAAGAAAAAGAGAGTGAGCTGTTAGAATACATAGATTTTTCACAAATCATTATGGGAGTTCTTGGGCATAAAGTTTTTGAACCAATTTTAAACACTTCAAGTGTTTCAAAGAAAAATCAAAGCCCTGTGTTTTATTTTAAAGGGAAATTTGATGCTAAAGCAATGTTTACAAATGAAGGCTTTGTTGTGTTAAAAGATAGTGAAATAAGCCCTATGACAAGACCAAGTATGCACGAATCCTGCATTAAAGCACGCGAATTGAACAAGAACAAAATTTCACAAGATTTTAAGCTTTTAGATAATATTTTGTTTACGAGCCCATCGGCTGCTGCAGGATTTGTTGGCGGTTCAAGTTTAAGCGGAAATGTTGTTTGGCAAACAAAAGATGGAAAATCACCAAAAGATGTAGATTTCTGATAAGACAATATCTTTCAATCCAAATATAAATATTCTCAATACATTGCCAAAGAAAAAAATTTTAAAACATTTGATAAAATAGTTTTTTCGACAAAAAATTGAAAAATGCCGTCAAATATTACTTTATTTTTTCAAAATGTGATATAATTTAGTCATGCGTATGAAGAAATTGTCGATTTTTGTT
>CANRCQ010000037.1 GCA_947629145.1 uncultured Clostridia bacterium | reverse complement strand
AAACCACTCGGACATCTCTGCATAGGTTTAACAAGGATTTTTATATCAAGTTTTTTGACCTTAATCACTTTATGTGGTTTAATATAGTTTTTTTAGTCAGTTTCAAACGATTAAGATTTTAACATATAAAAAAAGAAAAATCAACTTTAAAATTGATTTTTCTTCATTTTTTATTGTGCTTTAAGTTTTTTTACTTTTGCAGACAGTGAGATTATTTTTTCGCAAAGACTTTTAAAGCGCTGTTCACTTTCTTGCATTTCTTTAAAAATGGCTTCTTTTTGCTTGTTGTCAGCCTTTTCAAATGCCTTTAAAATTTCTTGTTTTTCCATTTCCAAAACTTCAAGTTCTTGGCTTATTTTTTCAAGTTCCAATCTATATTGCTTGATTTGTTCTTCTATACTTTTCATACAACACCTCACTTCTCTTTTGTGTTATGCACAGACTTTTCGATTGAGTCCAAATCTTTTTGAATATCATTTGCCAACTGCCTGATTGTGTCGCTATAAAGTTTTGTTGTTTCGTCATAAGTGCGGATGAGATACTGCGCATCATCTGCATCCGAGTAGCCAGAATAATTTCGATGTTTTGCCTGTGGATTATATTCTGGTTCACCAAATCTTGCCTTCAATTCTTTTTGTAAATCATTATAGCCTTGCCCTGTGGTCACTCTTTCAACCTTAACACCATTTTTGTTCATAGAAGACATAATTGCATCTGCCGACTCAACCACCGCATCCATAAGGTGTTTTGACGACAGTCTTTCATCGTGACGGTCACCTTTGCGAAGTTCGTTTAAAACCTTTGTTGGAATTTCAATGTTGTCATAACAAACAGTCTTTGTCTGGGGGTCATACCAAATATATGCTTGTCCCAAAATTCTCATCTCGCCAGTTGGCGCTCCGTTTTCATCAAGTTCAGGTTCTTCAAAAACCAAAAATCCTGCTTCTGGATTTTTATATCCATCATCAACACATGAACTTGCAGCACCACCAATATGTTGACAACAATTAGTTATATTTCCAAGAACAAAGCCAAGTGGGTCATCTTTTTCAAGGACTCTAAAACTTATTCCGTTTTTGCCAGATGCTTTGTTAGCACGAATTACATATTTATCATTGATTGTTTTTGCGTAGTCATAAATATCCTGCATATGCTCAAAATCTTCTTGATTGTAACCATACCATCCAACAAGTTCAGCCAAGCCTTCGTTTCTTTCTCTCACATTATCATATTCGATAAAAGAACTGTGTTCGGCAACAAAACGTGGTGTAAAAAGTGACCTTTCTTCGTTTCCGTTTGTCACCATATTAGGAAGCTTTTTTTGAATAGTGTTAAAGTTGTTGTGTGCGGTGCAAAGATAATCTTGACTTGGCAGCAAATCTCCGTCTTTGTCATAAAGTCTAAAATTCATGAAATCTGGGTTGTCTTTATAATATTGCATAAAAAACTTTGCAAATTCTTTGTTGTAAGGGCCTTTCAAACTCAATCCAGAAAATCTTTCATGAATTTCTGCACCAATTTGGCTTGGGGTTGGATTGGGAGAATATGAAACTTGTTCAATATAACCCATATTATCTGGAACAAAATGAGGAACTCGTGCAACATATTTTAAAATATAATCAAAAGCCCTTTCGCTTTCGCCTTGATTTTCAGAAAAACCACCAATGGCATAATAGATTTTCATAAGGTCAACAAGTGAATTGTTTTTCTCTGTGCCATCAAGCGTGTCAAAGCCAAGAGTTTTTACAAGTTTTCCCCAACGCTGATTGTTGTTGTTTAAGAAATATTTTTCCATTTCGCTTGATGGGAAGTGTGCAAGTGTGTAGTCTGGGGGAATAAACTTGATTTTGGCACTTGATTTCCATTCCCTTACACTGACAAAATTTTCTCTGTAATATTTATTAAAAATCCCTAACACATCATTGTTTGTAAAATTTGTGCGATAATGTGTTTTTTCCAATTCTTTATCAATTCTTGGAGAAATAATTATTTGATTTTTTAAAAAATAAATGTATTTGAAGTCTGTATAATAAGGGGGCAAACATGTAAATGGCATTTTTTGTGGATTGTTAAACACAAGTTGCACATTTGGGCAAAAGGCAAAAGAACCATCTTCGATTTTTGTCACATGCTCTGGAATAATAATCTTTTCAAGTCCAACGCATCCAGTAAAAGCATTATCTGAAATTTCCTTTTCAGTTTCTGGAATAGTGTATTCTTTTGTTGGCTGTCTTGTCATGTCAAATGCTTGATACAAAAATCCACTTTTTGAAAAATCCCATTGAAGTCTTCCACGATATTCTGGATTTCCATCGAGCTCGGAAGATTTTGCACTGTTAAAAAATGCACGAGTAAGTGAATTTTGCCACAGAGAGGAATTTTGGTCTTCTCTCCAGTTTGGGTGAAAAGGAATGCCAGATAATACACATTGCTGTGTTTCGGTGTGAATGACACTGTCGGCGCCAAATTTTTTTCCTTTTGGATTTATACTTTTAGGCAAGTTGTCCCAATTTTGAATTTCAAGTGAAATAGGTTCAACTTTATGCCAAACAACAAATCCTGTTCTTGGAACAGGTGTGCCATCTGAATAATGATTGACAGCATCACTCCATACAACAACACGGACATATTTTTGCCCATTATATTCAAATTCTGGATTTTGTTTTGAAAGAAAACCGTCATCATATTCATTTTGTCCATTTGTTGTAAACAATCTGCCTGTGCAAGAAAGCTCATGACGAAGTTTTCCACTATGGAAGGCATTTTCAAGAATGCCCTGAGTTTCATCATCTGCAACACTTCCTGGATATTCGCCCAATTCAATAAAATGTTTTTCTTTTCCTTGTTTACTTTTAGTTGTTAATTTTATGTGTGAAGATTGCTTTAATGCAGAGTTTAAAGCATCTACATCAATATTTAAAGCAACCGACAAGCCGAGACGTTTGGATCCAAGGTCGTTGGAATCGAGTACCCCATCATAGAAAATAGATTTAACAAAACCATAAGAGTCGATTGACCGCAGAGAAAAATCTCCAGCAGGCTTTCCATCTGCTGTAAGATATTTATTATTTTGTATAGCATTGTTTGATAAAGCAAAATCCGAGAGAGATTTTATTCTCTTCTCTGTTGGAATATTTTTTATTTCATCAACAGAGTGTAAATAGGCAATATCTGTTGTGTCAAACGAAGAATCGCCTTTTTTGCCATCATTTGTTGTGTTGTGAAGTTTCACAGGAGCAAAAATTTTTCTTAAATCAATATCTTTTGCCATAAATCCCCCTATACAATTATTGTAACATATTTTATATTAAAAGTAAAGAACAACAAGGGAAAAGACTATTTTTCAAAGAATTTTTCGTTGTATTTTATGATTTCACTGTTGGGGCGAATGGCTTTGGCTTTTTCATGATGCTGTTTTGCAAGGGGATAGTTTGTTGTGTATAAAAGGCGTGAAAGTTCTATATTTGGCACAAAGGCATTGTATTCTTCTTTAACAAAGCCACCATTTTGCGGTGGGCAGTAAAGGGCGCAGTTATACCAAAATATTGCCTTGTCAATCTCGTTGAGTTTCTCAAAATTACCTGCAATTTTGCAACAAATCTCTCCGTTTGGAGAGTGCTTTTTCAAACAATCAAACAGTGTGGAAAGGGCGGCTGGGGCATCTTGACAATCCGCAAGAAAAAGATGTGCTTCAAAGTTATCTGGCGGATAGGAAGGCAGTTTTAAAAACTTTTTAAATATCTTTGCAGCAAGGAAATATTTTTTGTTGTAATAAAGTTCACGCGCATAATAATATAGTTCGCGTGGAGAAAACTTCGCTCCATTTTTCAGTGCCTTTTGATAGAGTTTCAAATTGCGTGCCTTAGGCGTTGGATGAACTTTTTTATGTTGAATTTCAATGTCTGTGAACTCTATTTTTCCACTTGGAGTTATCACTTCATGCACAAAGCCATTCCACTTGAAATTCTTTTCTCTTTTTAAAATTCTTTCGCGATAAAAAGAAAGTTTCGCAAAGCCATCAGCATCAAAATTCATGGAATACTTGCACATAAAAACATCTGCATCTGTGTTTTGCGATTTAAGTTTTAAAATTTTTTCAATATTTTCTTCTGTGATAAAATCGTCTGCATCCAGCCACATAAGATAGTCACATTTTCCAAGCGAAAAGGCATAGTTTCGCGCGGCACTGAAATCATCATTCCACTTAAAATCAAACACAAAATCAGTGTAGTTTTTGGCAATTTGTTTGGTGTTGTCGGTTGAGCCAGTGTCCACAATCACAATTTCATCTGCAAACTTTTTTGCCTGTGAAAGTAAGCGAGAAAGCACATCTTCTTCGTTTTTTACAATCATACATAAACTTATTGAAAACATATGTTTTTGTATGCAAATGAACAATTTTTTGTTCAATATATGAGATTCTTCGCCTACGGCTCAGAATGACGACTTGGCAAAACCTGCATTTTGGCTTGTTTTTGTCACTGACATGACAAAAAGCGGCGCTTTTTCATTTGGTTTTGCCTTCTCTCGCGCCAAACGAAAACCGCACTGATAATGGGTCCCCAAATAATGCTTGCATTTTTTGGGAAAAGGAGCAATCAAAAGCAAAGACGAAGCTTTTTATCTCGTAAGATAAAAACAAGTAAAGCTTGCAGATTGTGACGCTTGCGCGACTACTGTGGAGATTTTGTAAGAACCTATCATCGTCATCCTGAGTGCAACGAAGGATCTCAAGAGATTCTTCACTCCGTTAGAATGACGATAAAGTTAGAATAACGGAGATTCTTCGCCTACGGCTCAGAATGACGAATAAAAAAAGGATGACTCTATCTTCGTCATGTTGAGCGAAGCGAAACATCTCTTCAAAATGGCGGATGGGAGTTGAAAATGTTGTCGCGTCAACAATTTTTTTAAAAATTAGTGTTTTTTGCTTTGAATATATTTTTCTTTGTGTTATAATGCCAATAGTTAAGGGGGTTCAAATGAAAAAAGTTGCGGTTATAACCGACACCAACAGCGGACTTACACCAGAAGAAGCAGAAAAAATTGGATGTTTTTTAATTCCAACACCATTCATTATTGATGGAGAAGAGTATTTTGAAGGCGTAAGTTTAAAACAGGACAAATTCTATGAAATTCAGGCAAGTGGCACAAGAATTACAACTTCCCAGCCAAATATCAATGAGATAGTTGCGTTTTGGAAGAAAGTTTTAAGGGACTATGATGAGATTGTGTATATTCCACTTTCAAGTGGGCTTAGCCAAAGTTGTGAAACAGCACAAAGTTTTGCGGAAGAGTTTGATGGAAAAGTTCAGGTTGTGGACAACAAGAGAATTTCAATTACAATGCGTGGCAGTGTTATGGACGCGCTTAATATGGCAAAAAACGGCAAAAGCGCAAAGGAAATAAGAGAGTTTTTGGAAGAAACTGCCTTGGATTCGTCAATCTATATCATGGTTGACACACTTAAATATCTTAAACAAGGTGGGCGCATTACACCGGCTGCGGCTGCGATAGGAACAGTTTTGAACATCAAGCCTGTGCTTCAAATTCAGGGCGGAAAACTTGACAGTTACGCAAAGGTTATGAATGTTAAGGCTGCAAAAGCAAAGATGATTGATGCGCTTAGAAAAGACCTTGAAGGGCGCTTTGCAAGTTTTGTTGCAGAAGGAAACATGAGAATTTCTGTTGCACACACAAGAAATGATGCCGCTGCACTTGAATTTGCGGAAGAACTTAAAAAGGCATTCCCAAAAGTTAAGTTTGAGTATTGCGATTCACTTTCGCTTGTTGTCGCAACACACATCGGTCCAAAGGCACTTGCTTGTGGATGTTACAGAACTTGGTGAGATATGAAAGATTGTATTTTTTGTAAGATTGTAAGCGGAGAAATCCCTTGCTTTAAAATCTATGAAGATGACTTTGTTTTGGCGTTTTTGGACATTGAAAATGATGCATATGGGCATACTCTTGTCATCTCTAAAAAACATTATGAAAGCCTTGTGACTTGTGACGGCACAACACTGTCACGCGTTTTTGATGCAGTGAAAAAAATCGGCAATCACTATGTGAAAAACTGCGGATTTGATGGATTTAATGTATTTAACAACACATCCGCAGCGGCAGCGCAGTCAGTTATGCATTTTCATGTGCATATAATTCCAAGAAAGGAAAACGACAATATCATTGTTTCAAACAGGATGATTGGCAAGGGCGAATTTAACGAAGCTGACGGCAAACTTGAAAGCCTTACAATCTGCAAAAACACCGAAAAAACAGAACTTGAACAAGTTTGTGAAAAATTAAGAATGCCACAAGAAAAAGTTGTGTTAGACGATGAAAACTGCGTTGTGCTTTACACAGACGGCGCTTGTTCTGGCAATCCTGGCGCTGGTGGCTGGGCGGCAATCCTTTCTCATAAAGGGGTTGTGAAAACTCTTTCTGGCGGAGAAAAAGACACGACCAACAATCGTATGGAACTTTTGGGTGTGATAAATGGCCTTGAAGCCACAAAGAAGGGCGAAACGGTGAAAGTTTTCAGTGACAGTGCATATGTTGTCAATGCCTTCAATCAAAACTGGATTGAAAACTGGCAAAGAAAAGGCTGGCATTCTGCAAGTGGCGGCGAAGTTTTAAACAAAGAACTTTGGCTGAAACTTGTGGCACTTGTGAAAGAGAGAGATGTGGAGTTTAACAAGGTTAAGGGGCACAGCGACAATGCTTTAAACAACCGCTGTGATGCACTTGCACGCGAAGAAGTGGCAAAACTGCAAGAATGATTACAACAAAAACACCAAAATTGCACTTATACTCATGGCAAAAAGTCCATGAGTTATTTTTTCTAACACAAAAAGTTTGATTGGCATTTTAAGTGAATTTAGCATTGTAATGGACTGCAAAATCGTGGAAATTCCGCCGAAACTGACAACAAAAGATGCCAAAATGCACGCAAGTTTTACATCCATAAGGGTGGAAAGTGAAAGACAGCCTTTTGTTATCTCAATCACTCCTTGCAAAAAATAGGAAATTGTGGTTGGCAAAAGGTTTAAAAGTGGCGCAAAACATTCTATGACAATGAAAAATATTGTGATTATACAGCCGACTGAAAGTATGGAAAGTGTGGAATTTAACACAATGTCCGCGATGTTTGTGCTTTCATTTTTTGGGGCGGAAGTGTTTGAATTTTCTTCGTCTTTGACTTTGAGTTTGCGATATAAAATGCCGTTTAAGATTGCGCCAAAAACATGGCTTATAAATAAAATATAGCCGATTTTTGCATTTTTGAACATTCCTATTCCCACAGCGCCGATTATAAACATAGGGCCAGAAGTTGAACAAAATGCAGACATTTTAAAGGCATCTTGTTTTGTGATTTGCCCTTGAAGATAAAGGTCACAGACCATCTTAGAGCCGACTGGATAACCAGAGAGAATTGCCATGACAAAAGCATACATGGAAATGGGCGGAGTTTTAAACAGCATTTTTGTTATGGGCGAAAGTGGGCGGACTAGTTTTGGCATTATTTTAAGGCTTGAAAGTGTTTTTGTGAAAAACATAAACGGCAAAACGCTTGGAAGAACATTGAAAGCCCATGCCGAAATTCCATTAAGGGATGCATTTATAAATTTGCTTGGATTTATAATCATGCTTAAAAGAAAAAACACGATAAGTGTGCTTAGAATAATTGTTGATGGGGATTGTCCAAAATATTTAATTTTTTTCAAAATTTAACTCTCTTTTATTTGACTTTTAGGCAGAAACTTATATAAAATATATTTATGTTTAAGAATAAGCAATTATTTTTAAATATTTTTAAATTTAGCAATGTAAATTGGAGAACATATGTTTAAAATTGAAAAAATCTTTGATGAAGCAAAGAAACGACAACGCACAATTGTCTTTCCAGAAGTTAGTTTTTCCGCCAGAACTGTGGAAGCGGTTAAGATTTTGCGCAAGAACAAAATTTGCAAAGTTCTGCTTGTTGGTGACGCAAGCGCACTCAGTTTGCGTGACAAGGCTCTTGAAAAATTTGAAATCGTAAGTCCAGTCACTTTTCCTGACCGCAAAAAATTGGTTAAAACGCTCTATGAAAAGCGCAAGGAAAAGGGTATGACCATGGAGCAGGCAGAAGAACTTGAAAAAGACCCTTATTATTTTGCAACACTTTTGGTGGAATGTGGCTATGCAGATGGCATGGTGGCAGGGGCAGAAAGTTCAACGGCAACAACGATTAGGCCGGCGCTTCAAATCATAAAGGGCAAAAACAAAAAAGAGCCTGTTTCGTCATTCTTTTTGCTTTATGGAAAAAACAACTTTCTCAAAAATAAAGCCTTGATTTTGGCGGACTGCGGAGTGAACGAATTTCCGGATGCCGACACACTTTGCAGCATTGCCTGCCAAAGTGTCGAAAGCGCACTTATGTTTGACATCGAGCCAAAAGTTGCGTTTTTGTCATATTCATCAAAGGGCAGTGCAAGGGGCGAAGCAGTGGATAAAGTCAAAACTGCTTATGAAAAGTTTTCTAAAAAAGAAAAGTTTGTCACTTGTGACGGCGAGTTGCAGTTTGATGCGGCAATGGTGAAGAATGTTGCTGCTCAAAAAGCGCCAGACAGCCCACTTGATGGGGATGCGAATGTGCTTATTTTCCCAAATATTGAAGCAGGCAATATTGCTTATAAAGCCATGCAGTATGTGGGCGGACTTAACGCAGCAGGCCCTATTTTGCAGGGGCTTAGAAAGCCAGTCAACGACCTGTCGCGTGGTTGCACGGTTCAAGATATAGTTGTTGTTGCGGCAATAACCGCGCTTCAAGCAAAAGAAATTAAAGAAGATTAAAGGAGAAAAAATATGAAAATTTTAGTAATCAACGCAGGAAGTTCATCACTTAAATATCAACTTCTTGACATGAAAACAGAAAAGGTGCTTGCAAAGGGAAATTGCGAAAGAATTGGGCTTCCAAAGCCAGTTATTTCCTATAAACACAACGGACAAGAGCAGATTTTTAACGGCGCAAAAGACCATGACGAAGCAATTTCTAAAGTCCTTAAAATCTTGACTGACAAAGAATATGGCGTTGTGAAATCACTCAGCGAAATCGAAGCCGTTGGACACAGAGTTGTTCAAGGCGGATGGCTTTTTAAAGAAAGCGAACTTGTCACAGACGAAGTTTTAAAGAAACTTAAACTTTTGGACAACCTTGCTCCACTTCACAACCCTGCAAATGTAAAGGGCATAAAGGCTTGTGCAAAGGCTATGAAAGGTGTTCCACAGGTTGTGATTTTTGACACTGCATTCCATTCAACAATGCCAGAGAAGGCATATATGTATGCCATTGACTATAAAGACTATGAAAAGTATCATATTAGAAAATATGGTGCGCATGGTTCAAGCCACAGATTTATCACACAAGAAGCCGCAAAGGTTCTTGGCAAAAAGGTTAAGGATGTAAATCTTATCATCTGCCATCTTGGAAATGGCTCTTCCTTGACCGCAGTTGAAAATGGCAAGAGTGTGGACACAACAATGGGGCTCACTCCACTTCAAGGTGTTGTTATGGGCACACGTTCTGGGGATATAG
>CANRCQ010000036.1 GCA_947629145.1 uncultured Clostridia bacterium | reverse complement strand
CTTCATCCACAATGGCAAAGTTGTGTCCGCGTTGCACCCTGCCTTCCTTCGTTGCAGCCATGTTGTCACGAAGATAATCAAAACCCACTTCGTTGTTGGTGCAATAGGTTATGTCACAGGCATATGCTTCGCGCTTTTTGTCTTCATCCATGTTGGAAACAACAATGCCAACAGTAAGCCCCAAAAATTTGTAAACTTTTCCCATCCATTCCGCGTCACGTTTTGCAAGATATTCATTCACGGTCACAACATGAACCCCAAGCCCAGAAATTGCATTCAAATATGCAGGGAGTGTTGCAACAAGCGTCTTTCCTTCACCAGTTGCCATTTCTGCAATTCTGCCTTGATGAAGTGCAATTCCGCCCAAAATCTGCACATAAAAGTGGCGCATATTCAAAACACGGTCAGCCGCTTCGCGCACAACCGCATATGCTTCTGGCAAAAGGTCATCAAGTTTCTCGCCCTTTTGATAGCGCGCTTTAAAGTCAGCAGTGCAATCTTGCAGTTGCTGGTCTGTGTAAGATTTGTATTTGTCTTCAAGTGCAACAACCTTGTCCGCAATCTTTCTAAGTTTTTTCACTTGAGATTTGTTTTCATTTCCAAAAAGTCCCATAATTTGCCCTCAAAATAAAAGTTTTCTAATAAATGATAGCAAAAAAATTGAAAAAATACAAGTTTTTTACGCAAAATAAAATCTCAATAACTTTAAAATAATTTGTTAAGTTTATTTTGCGACAATATTTGACAATAATAGTTATATATGATATAATCAACTTATAAAAATTTGGAGGAGTTATGGCAGAGAAAAAATTTGTAGATCAATATATAGAATATCATACTGGCAAAGAGTGGGTAAACAAATCAACTATCAACACAGATGAACAAGAACTTCGTAACACTGAAGGAGATTTTTTGGGATTGATGCCAAACATCATTCGTGATTTGCGTGCCGTTTTGTTTGGCAGTTCATCGGAACTCGAACAAGAAACCATCAATGTTGAACTTCCTAAAAAAGATGCTAAACCAAACAAAAAAGGTCAATACAAACAAAAAGACCTTGAAATCATAACTAAACTTGCATGGGGTCCTACAAAAGTTGTCAAAACAGTTGGGGAAAAATCTGGAAGAAAGGATGGAGAGGTTTTCTCTCGCTACACTACAACGCCATTAGGTGATGGCAGAACTATTGTCGGCAGATATCATGAAGAAGGGGCTAGAAATGCAGCAGCTGCAATACATATGTTTATACTCCCTTCTGGCACAACACTCACCCCAGATCAAATTGAAAAATTGCCATTTATGGACAATGATACAATAAAAAAAGTTGGCGAAACCGGAAAATTGGAAAAACTTGATGCAGACTCTTTAAATATTGAAATAAGCACACCAACCCCACCTACTTCATCCACTGAGACAACAAAAACAAACATAAATCGTTCTGTTGAACAAATTTATGCAAACATTTATAATGACAGTTTCCAAAAATTCTTAAGCGAAAATCCAAAGTTGCAAAAAGCAGGCAAAGAAGATAAGGCTTTAGCAAGTTTTATCAAAGAAGAAAAAAAATCAAATCCTGTTTTTGCTGAAAATTTTAAAGTGGCAGAAACATATAAAGATTGGGAAGTTCTTTATGACACAATGCCTGCTGAAAAAGAAAAAATAGACTTCTCTTTCATTTTGAACGGTGGTCACAGACACACAAATTATGCCCCTTCAGAAAAATATGAAAAAACAAATATCAATCCTAAAATTTTGTTTTTTGCACGAAATGACCTTGCTCCTGAAGAGCAAATGCAAGAAGTTAGAAATATTACAACAAATTTAAAAAGACTTGAAAGAAATAAAAAAGCAGGCAAAGAAATATTATCTGCCGAACCTGCTGACATTTTTACAACAATGCAAAACGAAAGTTTTGAAGTTTTTGCTAAAAACACAAACATTGATGACCCTAATTTAGCAAAAGCATTGTTCTTTGTTTACACAAAAAATCATGAAAGCGAACTTGATAAAAAGGCTTTAGATGTTGCTGAAGCGAGTGCAAAAAATATTCCACTTGAAAAATCTCCAAAATCAAAAGAGATTGAAAGTTATGCAAAGAAATATTCAAAACTGTTTGACAGTTTCAAGGAAACTCGTCAATTTGCAGATGAAAACCAAGCAAAAGCGGCATTCTATTTCCAAGAAAACTATGATAAAGAGTTTTCTGTGCATGAAGAACCTAAAAAAGACACTTCTCAACCTGAAAAAGAATCTCCTCAACCTGAAAAAGCACATGAAACAGAAACTCCAAAAGATGAAACCCCAAAGGACGAGACACCAAAAGATGAAACTCCAAAAGGAGAAACCCCAAAGGAAACTGCTGAAGAAGAGAACATTGTGGACAAACAAATTTCTGAAATTATGGGCAGCGAATTGTATGCAGAACGTTTAAAGGAAATTGAAGGAATAACTGACGAAAAAGAAAAATCAGAAGCCTGCCATAAAATTGCATCTGAACTTGTAGAAGCTTTTGGCAAAGAATCTTCTTTAAGCGAAGATGAATTGACATATTTTGTTGATGCTCTTGAACAGATGATTAAAGAAGATGTTGAAAAACTTAGAGAACAGCCAGAAACTGAAAAAGATGAAGTTCCGCCAGTTGGAGAAAATCCAGAGGAAACTGTGGAAGTTACCCCTCAAAACAGTGTTTATACAGATGAAAATGGCGTGAACTACTATTATCTTCCATATAAAAATGGAGAAACACAAGACATACTTAGAATTATTAAAAACACAGATGGAAAAACTTATATAAATGTTCAAGGTTTGGATGGACAACCAGGAACACAAACCTGTGAAATCACTGGGGCTAGCACAAAAACCGTTGATGGCAAGACAATTTGCTCACTTCAAATTTCTCGCAACGGCAAAACATATGATATGGGGCTTCCTATTGATGCAACTGAAAACCCAGAATTTGCAACAAACATTCAAAAACTTATTGACAACACATTGGAAGCAACAATAATCGAAGCCCCAATAGAAGTAAACAACCCTACATACAACAGCGAGATTTCAAATGAAATTGTTCAAGAACGCGAAACTGAAGTTAATTCCAAAGTTTCTCGTGGCAAAAATTTACAGGAAATTCAAACTGGAACAACCGAAATTATGGGACAAACAGTTCCTGTTGCTTCTCAACAAATCACTTTGCAAAATGCAGCAAACAAAGCAGCACTTCCACCACAAACACTTTCTGTGATTGAAAGCGAAAACATTTTGATTTCTATTTCTCGCAATGGAAAACCTGTTGTGGTTGTGACAAAAGATGCAGATTCAAAAATTCACGCACATATTGATGAAGAATTTGCCAAGATGCTTGAACCAAAAGACAAACTTGGACTTGGGGAAGCAGCAGACGGATATTATGATATTCCTATTGAAAAACTTAAATTTTCTGAAACAAAGGGCTTGGAAGCAGGCGAAGTTCGTGGAGCAGGCTCTGAGTGCGCATTCTTAATCTCTGCAATCAATGCTCAGTTTAGAGATAAAAATGGCAATGACGCTGGAATGAAAGGGATTGACATTGAAAATGGCACAGGAAAAGCCTTTGACATCGCCCTTGGCACTGAATTTATGAAAATGGCTGCAAGACACGAAAATGGCTGTGAACTTGAAGGAAACATCCTCCGCGATGCCGCCCTTGTTGCACAAGCAACCCTTGCAAGAAGCAAATCTCCAGATAAATTTAAAACAATCGGCATAAACATTGGCGATGGATATATTTATTCTGTTCCTATCGTAGATAAAAACAACAACAGATTTTACGCAAATATTAAAGTTGGCTTGGATGGTTCTACATCTATATATATGCAACTTGGCGAAGGCAAGGGCAAAACTCAACCAAAATTTGAAACAATCACATCGGCAGCACTCCGTGCAGAATCCGCTAGTGGAGACAACCCTCAACTTGTGCTTGAATTAGAATCAGGCACCGCAAGTAAAAAGATGGTTAAACTGAACATGAACAACTTTAAAGATAATACTGAATTGGTGGATTTGTTGTCAGGTGCATTGCCAGAGGCAACTCGCCCAGGAGAAAACTTCTTTGAAGTGACAGACACACATAATCACGAAACAAACGGCATTGGAGAAATGTCGGTTGGAAAAGCTAAACACAAAATCTACCCAAGAACATCCGAAGAATTTGCAGATATTAGAAATGTATCTGATGTAGGCAGAATTGTATCTGGAATAACCGAAACCGAAACTGATGATGCCCCACCTATCTCTCCAACTCCAGACATCCCAGACCCTACTGCTAGACAGATAGACAATCCACCACCACCGCCACCACCTGAAAACGATGAAGAAAAAACTGAGGATGTTGAAAAAGACAAAACTGAAAATCCTGAAAAAGACAAAACCAAAAAACCTGAAAAAGAGAACAAGAAAGAAGAAAAACAAGAAGATTCTGGCAAAGATAAAAAGAAAGCTGGGTCAACTACTGCAAAAACGGCTGCAGGAATATTGTTGTTTGCATTAGCAATTTTAGCTGGCGCATTAGCAATATTCTTTGGAGCTGGTTTTGGGGTATTCGCAATGAGCCTGCTTGGTTTAGGCACTGCAACCCTTGTTGGATTATTTGACCCATTGTTAGATCCAGGCAAATCTGCTGAGAAAGCAAAAAACAACGCAAAAAGTAAAGAAAAAAATCTTGACAAATCCAATGAAAAACATAAAAGCAAACTTAAAGAAAAAATTTCTAAAATATTAGGAAAAATCGGCAAAAAGGAAAAACAAATTGCAAATAATTTTAGACAAAGACGTGCTCTCAGAAGAATTACAAAGCATAATATGAATATTGAAAAAGCCGATAAAGAAACTGCTTTGAAAAAAGCAAAGGCTAAAAATAATGCTGCAAAAACTGCATTAAAATCCTACAACAAATTGCTTGAAAGAGCTCAAAAAGGACTTAAAAAATTCCAAAGTAAAGTTGCTCAACACATTAAAGAAAGAGACGAACTTATTAAACAAGCTAAACAAAGAAGGGTTGATTTAGACTTTAAGATGGGCAGGGCTAAAAAATCATACAAAGAAATTAAAGAAAGAAGAGATTCATTCTTTATGGGTTCACTTGGAACATTCTTGGCTAAACATAATAAAAAACAAGAAGCCATACATTCTCGTGAAGAAGCCCAATCGAAACTAGACAAATTGTTGCCAAAAGAGAAATCTGTTGACTTTACAAAAGAACAGCTTAAAAATGTTGAGAAAGATTTCATTGAAAGTCATAACAAAGAACAATTAAAAAAGGCTTCTGTTAAGAAAAGATTGCCACAAATCGAATCTGTTGAAGAGCTTCATGATATTCTTGAAAACAAGGATGGAAAATACAATTCAGCTAATTACGAACGCACACGCAAACTTTATGAAAATATGCTAAAAGAAAGACAGAACGCAATCACAGAAGCAGAAGCTTTTGAAAGTTCTCCTGAAATTCAAGCTGCAAAAGCAGAACTCGAATCAGCAAAAGAAGCTGAAGCTGAAGCTTCCAAAAATGTATCAGATTACATTAAAAACAATCACCTGGCTGTCACAGAAGAGCAACTTCTTGACAGCGCATTGAAAGAGCAAAATTTACGCGAAGCCGAATTAAGTGAAGCACAAAAAGAAATAAATGAAGTTCAAAAAGAAATAAGTGATGCTGATAATTATGTGAAAGACCTTGAATCAAACAATCAAAAATTCAAGGAAGATTCACAAAAAGTAATTGAAGAATACAATCAAAACATAAACGACTATAAGAAAGAGATTGACAAAAATCAGCAAGAATTTGATAGTTCCGCAAAAGAAATTGAAGAAATAAATAAAAATTACTCAAAAGAAAATATGCGAGAACGTGCCCTTGAAAATACTAGAGCGCAAATGCAAGAAGCCGCAGAGCAAGCTGAAGAAGAAAATGAATTGGAAAATGTAAATCCATTTGAGGAAGAAGAGCGACAACGACAAGAAGAAGAAAGGCAAAGACAAGAAGAAGAGGAACGACAAAGACAGGAAGAAGCTGAACACGCAGCAGAAAATGGCGGATTAGA
This sequence comes from uncultured Clostridia bacterium, assembly GCA_947629145.1. Lineage (GTDB taxonomy): Bacteria > Bacillota > Clostridia > Christensenellales > UBA1242 > Caccovivens. Next base: position 3,832 of record CANRCQ010000036.1, on the reverse strand, counting down.
ATATTCTGATATTTCCCCAACAAAGAAGGATAAAGGGAAAGACGGCAGAGACATGGGTAAATAATAATTAGAGAGGGCAAGCCCCTCTCTAATTGCACTTATAATGGAGAAAAAATATGAAAATTGGCGTAGTTGGACTGCCTAATGTTGGCAAAAGTTCACTTTTTAATGCAATCACGGAAGCTGGCGCAGAGAGTGCCAACTATCCTTTTTGCACAATTGAGCCTAATGTTGGAATTGTAGATGTGCCAGACGAAAGGCTTAATGTTTTAGGAAAAATGTATAACACCCAGAAAATCACACCTGCAAGCATTGAATTTGTTGATATTGCAGGTTTGGTTGCTGGTGCAAGTCATGGTGAAGGACTTGGCAACAAATTTTTAAGTCACATTCGCGAAGTGGATGCGATTGTGCACGTTGTGAGATGTTTTGAAAACGAAAAAATCATTCACGTAAGTGGCTCAATCGACCCAAAGCGCGACATTGAAGTTATTGAAATGGAACTTGCCCTTGCCGACCTTGAACAAGTGACAAAATTTCTTGATAAAAATGAGAAAATTGCAAGACAAAGCAAGGACAAAGCGCTTTTGACAAGTGTTGAAATGATGCAAAGAATTAAAGACGCGTTGGAACAAGGCAAACAAGCAAGAATGCTTAGTTTCAATGAAGAAGAGAAAAAACTTTTAAAAAACTTCGCACTGCTCACCGCAAAGCCTGTGATTTATGTTGCAAATATTGCAGAAAATGAAATCACCGCCCCAGACACCAACTTTGTGAAAACTGTGAAAGAAATCGCTGCTGCCGAAAATGCAAAAGTGGTTGTTTTGTGTGCAAAGATTGAAGAAGAAATTGCAATGCTTGAAAAGGAAGAGCGCGCAATGTTTAAAGAAGAACTTGGCATAAAAGAAAGTGGGCTTGAAAAACTTGTTGTGGCAAGTTATGACCTTTTAGGGCTTCAAAGTTATCTCACAGCCGGCGAAAAAGAAGTACGTGCATGGACAATCACAAAAGGCACAAAAGCCCCGCAAGCCGCAGGCAAAATTCACACTGATTTTGAAAAAGGTTTTATCAAAGCGGAGATTGTCTCCTATGCCGACCTTGTGGAAGCAGGCAACTTTTTAAAAGCAAAGGAAAAGGGCAAGGTTCGTATGGAAGGCAAAGATTATGTTGTTCAAGACGGCGATGTGATTTTGTTTAAATTTAATACATAGCGGAGACAACTAGAATTTTGACGGCGACACGGCACAAGAGTGCCTAACGCCTAAAATTCGTTTTCCCCACTGACCCCTTTTAGCACTGGCAAAATTCCGCTGGACATTTTGCTGGCGGCCAAAGCACCATTGTGTTTTTGAGAGCGGACACAGTCCTTTCACTACAAAAACCCAATGGGGTTTGAAAATGCGTAAGTAGGCATTGCCAAAGCTCCTTCGTTTTACTCAGGATGACGTATGTGTGACTTCGAAGTTGTCATTTGAACGTAGTGAAAAATCTAAAATAAAAGGAATGAAATATGTTTGATGACTTGTCCCCACTTGCACTTGCGTTTTTAGGTGATGCAATTCACACCGCCTATGTGCGCGAAGTTGTCATTAGTGGGCAAAAAGAAAAACTGAACACTTACAATAACAAAGCAAAATCTTTTTGCAATGCTTTGTCGCAAGCAAAGGCATTGGACAAGGTTTTTGACCTTTTGGATGATGAAGAAAAGGACATTGTGCGAAAGGCACGAAACACCAAAAACAAGCATGGTGCGAAGAACTTCGATGAAGAAACTTACAAAAAAGCGACATCATTTGAAGCACTGATTGGATTTTTATATTTGACAAAAAAGAACGAAAAATTGGCAAAAATACTGCAAAAGTCTATGGAAATTTGATAAAAAAGAAGGTTTTTATGAATATTGAAGGAAAAAATCAAGTTATTGAAGCGATAAAAAACAATGCCACAATCAACAAAATTATTGTAGATAAAAACTATGCTTCGCGCAAAGACGATGTTATTTCGCTTGCACGCAAAAACAAACTTCGCGTGGAATTTTTGCCTAAAAAACTTATGGATGCAAAATCTGTGACCGCCCATCATCAAGGCTACATCGCCGAAACAGTGGAATTTGAATATTCAAGTGTTGAAGAGATTTTAGAAAATGTAAAAGAAGAAAGTTTGGTGGTGCTTTTGGATGGAATTGAAGACCCACACAATCTTGGCGCTATCATAAGAACTTGCGAATGTGCCGGAGTGTGTGGCATTGTCATCCCAAAACAGCGCGCTTGTCAGGTGAATGAAACGGTTGTGCGCACAAGTGCTGGGGCGATTTCACACATGAAAATTGCGCGTGTGACCAACCTTAAAGAAGCGATTGATATTTTAAAAGAAAACGGCTTTTGGATTTACGCCTGTGAACTTGGCGGAGAAGACATTTATAAAACAAATCTCAAAGGCAAAATTGGGCTTGTTATTGGCAGCGAAGGCGAAGGAATTAAGCCATCCCTGAAAATATATTGTGACGGCATTGTCACCCTTCCAGTTTATGGCAGTGTCAACTCGCTGAATGCAAGTGTGAGCGCCGGAATTGCAATTTACGAAATTTTAAGGCAAAAAAATTCAAATTAGTTGAGAAAAAATGGAAACAGACGAAGAACTTATCGCAAAAATTAAAAATGGAGATGTGACAGCAGAGATTGACTTAATCACAAAATACAAAGATTATGTTGTGAAAATCTGTCGTGGATATTTTATCGTCGGTGGCGAAATGGAAGACATCATTCAAGAAGGCATGATTGGGCTTTATCGTGCAATCAAAAGTTTTGACCCTGCGCGCAAAGAAGCAACCTTTAAAACCTATGCTATAACTTGCATAAAACACCAAATTCACAACGCAATAAAAAAGGCTAACACCAACAAAAACAAGCCGCTTTCAACAGCAGTCTCTCTTCAAAGTTTTGCCGACAACAACAAAGACGCACTTCCTGTGGAGTTGGTTTTGGACTACACCCCTGCAAACACAGTCATTGAAAAAGAAAATTACAACGAACTGCAAAAGAGCCTGAAAACACTGCTTTCGCCACAAGAATATAAGGTTTTAGTTTTGTATTTGCAAGGTTATTCTTACAGAGAAATCTCCAAAATTTTAAAAGTTCAAAACAAATCAATCGACAACAGTCTTTCTCGCATCAAGCAAAAACTTCGTCAAAAACTTAAAATTGACGATGTTGTAGCATAAATTTTTGCATTTATTTGACAAAAAGTTGTTGTTTTATTAAAATTACATAGTTAGGAGTTGTTATGAAACTTGCAAATGGAGTTGATTTGGACAGCATTGTCCCAGAAAACGAATTAGAAGAGGAAATTATCGAAGATATAAAGGCAGGGCGCACAAAGGAAGTTATCACGCGTTGTCCCCCAGAGCCAAGTGGCTATTGGCATATTGCGCACGCAAAGGCGTGGACAATAGACTTTGACACAGCAATCAAGTTTGGCGGAAAAACCTATCTTAGAATGGACGACACCAACCCTGTCAAAGAAGAAGGCGAATTTTCAAACAGTTATATGGATGATTTAAAGTGGCTTGGCTACGAGCCATATAAACTTGTGTTTGCAAGTGAAGCCTATTTTGATGACATCTACAAAATCGCCGAACAGATGATTTTGGATGGCAAGGCATATGTCTGCGAACTGTCTGCCGAAGAAGTTTCTGCAACGCGTGGCACACTCACTGAGCCAGGCAAAGAAAGCCCTTATCGCAACCGCACTCCACAAGAAAATTTACAACTCTTTCACGATATGCGTGATGGAAAATTCGCTGACGGAAAGGCAACTCTTCGTGCTAAGATTG
>CANRCQ010000035.1 GCA_947629145.1 uncultured Clostridia bacterium | reverse complement strand
GTGGATGGTGACCCACCTGCCGCACAACGTTACACAGAAGCGCGCCTTTCAAAAATTGCCGCACTTATGCTTGAAGACATCGACAAAGAAACAGTTGATTTCTATCCAAACTTTGATGACACCTTGATGCAGCCTTCTGTTCTGCCATCAAAATTCCCAAATCTTTTGGTGAATGGTGCAGACGGAATTGCTGTGGGCATGGCAACAAACATCCCACCACACAACCTTACAGAAGTCATAAATGGCATTCAAGCCATGATTGACAATCCAGATATCGACATTGACGAACTTATCAAAATCATCCCTGCCCCTGACTATCCAACAGGCGGAATTATCATGGGAAGAACCGCGGTTAAACACGCCTATAAAACTGGCCGTGGCGGAATTTTGGTGCGTGGCCGTGCTGAAATTGAAGAAACTTCTTCTGGAAAACAGCGCATTGTTATCACGGAACTTCCATATCAAGTGAATAAGGCGCGCTTTATCACCCAAATTGCCGACCTTGTTAAAAACAAGAAGATTGACGGCATAAGTGACCTTAGGGATGAAAGTGACCGTGACGGCCTTCGAGTGACAGTTGAAATTAAAAAAGATGCGAATGCACAGGTTGTTTTGAACAGCCTTTATAAACACACAATGCTTCAACAGTCAAGCGGAATAATCATGCTTGCACTTGTAAATGGCGAGCCAAAAGTGCTAAATTTAAAAGAAATGCTTTATTATTATCTTGAACACCAAAAAGAAGTTTGTGTACGCAAGACGAGATATAACCTTAAAAAAGCACAAGAACGCGAACATATCGTTAAAGGTTTGGTTATCGCACTTGCAAGCATTGACGAAGTTATTAAAACAATCAAAACTTCCCAAGACAGAAATGAAGCAGTTGCAAACTTGACAAAGAATTTTGAACTTGACGAAATCCAGGCAAATGCTATTTTGGATATGCGTCTTTCAAAACTTACAAGTTTGGAAGTTGAAAAGTTAAACGAAGAATTGAAGGAGTTGGAAGCGCAAATTCTGGATTTGCAGGATATTTTGGAAAAGCCAGCACGCGTGCTTCAAATTGTGCGTGATGACCTTGAAAACGTTAAACAGACATATGGCGATGCGCGTAAAACAGAAATTTCCATGGATATGGGCGGAATTGATATTGAAGACCTTATCGCAGAAGAAGATGTCATTGTTTCAATGACCCACATGGGCTATATCAAGCGCATGGGCACAGACGAATACAAAGCACAACATCGCGGCGGAGTTGGAATAACCGCCCACAAGACCAAGGATGAAGACTTTGTTGAAAAGATGTTTGTCACATCAACCCACGACACACTTTTGTTCTTCACAAATCTTGGCAAAGTTTACAGTGCCAAGGCATATGAAATTCCAGAAGCGCAAAGACAGGCAAAGGGCAGAGCAATCATCAATCTTTTGCAGTTGTCACTTGGCGAAAAAGTGAACGCAATCATCCCTATGAAAGCCGATTGCAAAGGAAATCTTTTGATGGCGACCAAGTTTGGAATGATTAAGAAAACTCCACTTGCCGAATATGAAAACATTAGAAAAGTCGGCAAAATTGCCATTAAACTTTTGGAAGGCGATGAACTTATTGGGGTTGACATCACAAACGGCAGAGATGACATTCTTATCGCTTCCCATCAGGGCAAATGCATCCGCTTCAATGAAACAGATGTTAGAAGTGTTGGCCGCGACAGTCAAGGTGTTCGCAGCATGAAACTTTCAAAGGATGATTTCATTGTTGATATGGCTATCGTGCATGAAGGCTCTCAAATTCTCACAATTTCACAAAATGGATATGGAAAACTCACCGATGTTGACGAATTTAGGCTTCAACAACGCGGTGGGATGGGTGTGAAGGCAGGTATATTCAACGAAAAGACTGGAAACTTGGTTGCACTTAAACAGATTGAAGAGCCAGTTGATTTGCTTGTGATAACTGACAGTGGTGTAATTATCCGCACCCCAGTGGATGACATAAGTCACTTCTCGCGTGTAAGCCAAGGTGTGAAAGTTATGCGCATCAAAAATGATGCAAACATCACAAGTGTTGCACTCACTGAAAAAGAAGAAATTGTTGAAGGCGAAGAAACATCAGGCTCAGCCGAAGTTGATATTGACGAAGACACACAACCTTCAAACGAAACACCTGAAAACTCCACTGAAGATGAAGAATAATTGTTTTAGGAGAAAGCATGGACAAGAAAATCTTAGCCCAAGAAAAAGAATATCTTAAAAAGGTCTATGACGAAATAGACCACTCAAAACAACGAAAAACACAAAAAATTGCTAAAAATAAAGAAGAAATATCTTCTTTAAAGAAGTATTTTACAGAAAACTACTATGATATTCGTGCTGGTGCGGGCGAAGATGAACTTGCAAACATAAACGGACAGATTGAGTATCTTGAAAAAAACAATGATATTTTGCACAAAGAAGTGCAACGTCTTTCCAAGCAAAAGAAAAATCCATATTTTGGCCGCTTTGATTTTAAACTCAGCGGACAGGATGCAAACAAATATTACATTGGCTTAGGCCATGTTCAAACGCAAGAACAAGAAAATTTAGTGTATGACTGGCGCGCAGACATATGCTCGCTTTATTATGATGACAAAATCGGCAAAACATCCTACACCTGTGCCGATGGCGAAATTAAGGGTGAAGTTGTTTTAAAACGCCAGTTTAAGATTGAAGATAACGAACTTGCATATTACATCGACAGCCAACTTGTCATTGATGACGACATTTTAATGGAACAACTTTCCAAAAATGCCACTTCAAAAATGCATGACATTGTTTCAACTATTCAAAAAGAACAGAATGTTTTAATTCGTGCAGATGATTTTTCAAACACAATTGTGCAAGGTGTGGCAGGCTCTGGAAAAACATCCATCGCCATGCACCGTGTTTCCTATCTTTTATATAAATACAGAAACAGCCTTAAAAGTGAAGACATTTTGATTTTGTCGCCTTCACAAATTTTTTCAAACTATATCAACGAAGTTTTGCCAGCCCTTGGCGAAGAAACTTCTTTCACAACCACATTTTCCGCTATGGCAAAAAGGCTTTTGGGCGAAGATTTTGAAACGCGCGAAGATATGCTTGAAAGAATTGTTGGAAAACAAACACAAAAAGATTTTGAAAATATTGCCATAAAATCAAGTTTTGAGTTTTTGGATGACCTTAAAAAGTTTTTAAAACGCGACATTTGCAAACTTTTCATTCCAAAAACACTTGTGTATGGCGATGTTGTTATCTCAAAGGAAGATATTGAAGATGTTTACTTCAACCGACTGGAAAATCTGGCTGTTTACAAACGCATCGACCTTTTAGCAGAAATTATCACAGACAAGTTTAGAGTGCCACTCAACTGCAGGCAAGACCTTTTAAAGCGCGCTAAAAAGATTTTATACAACAAGTTTTTGACAACTGACTTACTTAAAATTTACAATCTTTTCCTAAGCAGCATCGGTTTAGAAGAAGTTGAACGCATCGGCGCATATGATATTGCCCCTGTGCTTTTGATTAAAGAAAATCTTTTCTCACTTAAAAACACCTATGAAGCAAAATATGTGATTGTTGACGAAATGCAAGATTACACCCCTTGCCACTTTTATCTTTTTGATAAAATTTGGCACTGCGGAAAACTTTATCTTGGCGACATCTATCAAAGCATTGACAGAACGCTGCCTGCAACCTATCTTGAACATCTTGCAAGACGCACAAAAAGCAAAGTTAAATTTTTGAACAAGTCCTATCGCAGCACTCTTGAAATTTCACTTTTCTCACAAAAAATTCTTGGAAAGCACATTGCAAACAATGTAAACCGCAAGGGCGACCAAGTTGAGTGCCTTAAAACACAAAACTGCACAAAGGCAGTTGAAAAGATTATTAGCGAACTTGACAAATCATACAGTGTTGCAATCATCTGCAAAACAACAGACGAGATTAAGGAACTTCAAAAAGGTAGCGAACTTCTTAAAAAATTCAAACGACTTGACAGTCAAAGACCAAACATGAAAAAAGTTATCACAACTCCGGCACAGGCAAAAGGGGTTGAGTTTGACTGCGTGATTGTGCCATATGCAAACTCCACAAATTACAAAAACGAACTTGACCGCAACCTTTTGTATGTTGCATCAACACGCGCCTTACACAAACTTTACTTTATTTCCAACAAAATGCCAAGTAAATTTCTTGTAAAAACAAAGTGAATTTATATGCAAATTTATAAATAAAATTTGGTTTTTGAAAATAAAAAATGTGTGTATTTAAAGAATTTTGCAAAAAGAAAAATTTTGAAAAAAACCTGATTTTCATATTTGAACACTCCCATCCACAAATTTTCAACTTTAACAAGGGTAAATTGGCAAGATTTGTCCACAAAAATGTGGAAATGTGGATAACTTATGTAGAAATCCCCCTTTTTAGCCCCTTTTTGGTGGGTTGTATAAAAATGAATGGCAATGAATAATTATAAATTTGTGGATAAGTGGAAAATAAATGTGCAAAACTTATGTTATATTTATGCTTGACTTTTTGTCATGTTTTGTTATAAAATAATCTATCAAAAGGAATTTTGTTTAAACATTTTTTCTTATTTAAAAGGAAGATATTATGGCAGACAACAAACTTATAACTCCAAGAAAATTGAAAGGCTTTTGGGAACTTATGCCAAGCGACCAGATTATTTTTTCTTCGCTTTTAGAAAAAATTGAAAATGTGTTTAAACAAAACTGCTTTGTGCCACTTGATACGCCTGTTTTGGAATACAGTGAAGCGCTGCTTGCAAAAAGCGGCGGAGAAACTGACAAACAGGTTTTCCGCTTCACAAAGGGCGACAGTGATATGTGTATGCGTTATGATTTGACTGTTCCCCTTGCTCGATTTGTGGCAATGCATGAAAATGAACTCACTTTTCCATTCAAACGCTATCAAATTGGCAAAGTCTATCGTGGCGAACGCCCACAAAAAGGCAGATTTAGAGAACTTTATCAGTGTGACGCAGATATTATAGGAAACGGTGAACTTTCACTTGTGGCTGATGCAGAGTGCGTAAAACTGTTTGAAAAATGCTTTAAAGCGCTTGACCTTGAAGTTGAAATAAAACTTTCAAACCGAAAACTTCTCTCTGGCATTATGCAAGAGATTGGAAACACCAATATAGACATTCTTATCATCTTGGACAAGGTTGATAAAATCGGCAAAGAAGCCGCCGTTGAAGAACTTAAAAATCTTGGCTTAGATGACAAAAAATGCGAAAAAATCATAAATTTAACGCAAATTTGCGGAAAAATCGACCAAATTTTGCCTAAAATCAAAAATTACAGTCAAAACGAATTTTTCCAAACTGGTGTGAAAGAACTCGAAGAAGTGTGTTTGTATTTAAAGGCTATGGGGTTGGATTGCACCTGTGACCTTTCTGTCATTCGTGGACACAACTATTACACCGGCACAGTTTTTGAAGGCTTTTTGACTGGAAAGAACTTTACATCTGGTTGCGGCGCTGTTGGTGGCGGCGGAAGATTTGAAAACCTTTGCAGTTATTTCTCAAACACAAAGATGCCTGGTGTTGGAATGAGCGTTGGCATCACTCGTCTTTTCGATGTGTTGAAAGAAGACGGCTATTTTGACAACCAAAAACAAAGCGAAACAGATGTTTTGCTTATAAATTTTGATGAAACAATTATGGGAAGTCTTTCCCTTATGAACACTTTAAGAGAAAAAGGTGTGAAGGCGGATTTGTTGTGTGAATATAAATCTTTCAAATCCAAAATGAAAGAAGCAAATCGCCGCGGCGTGAAATATGTAATTATTGTTGGACAAGACGAACTTGACAGCGGAAAATTTGCTTTGAAAAACATGACAAATAGCCAGCAACAAAATTTGAGTGTAGAAGAAATTGTTGATTGCATAAAAAATGACCGAATGTGAAAATTGCAAAAAAGCATCAAAAAAACAACAATTTTAATAAAAAAGGATAAAAAAATGAAAAAAAAGAAAATATTAGTCACTTCGGCGCTGTTGTATATCAACGGACTGCCCCACCTTGGACACGTGGTTGGATGTTGGCTTCCTGGCGATGTGTTCACAAGATTTCATAAAGCCTATGGCAATGACGTTGTGTATGTCAGCGGAACTGACGACCACGGCACAACAAGTTATATCTCCGCAAAGGAAGCAGGGCTGTCCCCTGACGAATATATTAAAAGGATGAACAACCGCATCAAAGAAATTGCGAAGAAACTTGATATCAATTTCAGTTTATTCAGCGGAACAAACACACAAATCCATCACGATGTAACAACTGACTTTTTTAAACAAATCTATGAAAACGGCTACACACAAATCAAAGAAAGCAATATGCTTTATTGCGAACATGATAAAGTTGCACTTGCAGACAGATTTGTGTATGGTGTTTGCCCATATTGTGGCTATGACAAGGCATATGGCGACCAATGCGATAAATGCGGCAAAACATATGAACTTGACGAACTTAAATCCCCTAAATGCTCGTTTTGTGGCAAAGATGCAGTAAAAAAACAAACAAAACACATCTACATCAATTTGGACAAACTTCAACCACAACTTGAACAGTGGGTTGAAAGCAAAAAAGATATATGGCGCCCACACGTTTACAGCATGACAAACAAATGGTTTAAAGAAGGCTTAAAGCCACGTTGCATCACTCGTGACATCCCATGGGGAATTAAAGTGCCACTTGACGGCTTTGAAGACAAGGTTTTCTATGTTTGGTTTGATGCCCCAATCGGCTACATTTCAATCACAAAAGAACTTGGTGGCGATGAGATGGTTAAAGACCGTTGGCAAAACGATGAATGCGAAATTTACAACTTTATTGGCAAGGACAACATTGATTTTCACGCAATCTTCTTCCCAAGTATGGAACTTGCTTGCAAGAAATACAATCTTGCGCACAATGTTGTTGGCTTCAACTTTTTGAATTTTGAAGGGCAAAAGTTCTCAAAATCGAAAAAAATTGGCATTTTTTGTGATAAATTGCTTGAAAGTGATATTGATATTGATTCTCTTCGTGCTTATCTCGTTTCAATCTTCCCTGAAAACAAGGACAGTGATTTCACTTATGAAGGCTTTAAACTCAACACAAATGCCGAATTGGTTGGCAAATTTGGGAACTTTTTCAACAGAACCCTGAATATGCTCAACAAAAACTTTGGCGGCGAACTTGGAATTAATTTTGACGACATTAAATCAAATCTCGATGAGAATGATAAAGAGATGATTGATGCCATTCACACCTGCCCAGACACGATTGCAGACCTTTTCGCAAAGACGGAATTTAAGGCTGCATACAAAGAAATCTTGCGTTTTGCATCCATCGGCAACACCTATCTTGAAAAAACAGCCCCATGGACACTTATCAAAAATCAAGATTTTGATGGCGCGAAAAAAGTTTTGTATTTGTGTTTGAACATGGCAAGGGCGCTTGCGATTGTAGCAAGCCCTATCATGCCAAAACACACAGTGGAGATTTGGACAGAACAGTTGAATTTTGCAGGTCGCCCAGATGACGAAGGAATTTGGCAAGTTGCCAGCAAAATTGACATTGACAAAAATCACAAAATCAATCTTCCAAAGCCATTGTTTGCGCGCCTTGACGATGAAACAATCGAGCGCTATAAACAAGAGTTGGCATAAAAAACGTCATCCCAAGCAACGCGAAGAGATGTTTCGCTGCGCTCAACATGACGTAAAAAAACATCAATTATTAAAAAACGTGAAAAAATATCATAATAAACAAAACGCGAAAAATATCAATTATTAACCAAACGTGAAAAAACATCAAATATTAAAAAATGTGAACAAATATTAAATATTAAAAAAACGTGAAAAACATCAATTATTAACAAAACGTGAAAAAACATCAATTATTAACAAAAAAAAGAAGGCATTTGCCTTCTTTTTTATTATGCTGTTTTAGAATGCGATTTTGTCCATGCTTCAATAAATCTGTCGCGATAATACTTGTTTGTGTGGAAGATATGCCCTGTGCAGTCAACATTAGCATTATTTTTCCCTACATATGTGTTTTTGTAAGTGTCAGCATCTGTCTTGCTTGACATTGAAAGTGCAATATCAACACCTGTCATCTTAAAGTTGTCTGTTGAGATACTGTCGATGAATTTGAATGTTGAATATGTGCCTTCTGCCAAATTAAGAGTAAAGTTTTCAAATCCACTCATGCCAGTAAGATTTTGTCCGTTTAATCCTATTTTATATTGTCCAGCATTGTAATCAAATGATGTTATCAATTTTTCAACTGACGGACGTGCATCAATTTTAATTAAATCGATGATATTTCCAGTAAAGGTTGTAAGTCCCAAAAGTTTTGAAAGTATAGTCTTAAATTGCTGCCCAGCACTTTCAAGTGTCATCCATTCATCTGCATAGACATATGGGGTGTATGCTTCTGCATAGTCATATTTTCTTACCCAATTAAATCCAAGGTATTTCGCTTCAGTTCTCTTTGACCAAACGGTTGATTGATAGATATACAAACGATATTGTCCAATGTCACTTTCCGTCAAATCTCCACGTTTGTCTGCATCTTCTTTTGTAATTTTTCTGTATTCAATGATACTTGTTCGGTTGAGATATTTGCCATGGCCAGTGTAATCCCCTTCTGCCATTGATGTTGCATAGGTTCTAAAGTTCAACGCTCCCAAAAGGTCTGAATTTCCTGCAATTGCCTTTGGCTCTGGGAACATTTCAACATAAAGTGAAATATCTTTATTAGCATCGATAGAAAATTCAACATCAAATGGAACATTGATTGCGCCCATAACCGCAACATCTATCTGTGCAGTTCCATGATAATGCATCATGTGTTTGGTTATGTCGTTTCCATTTGCATCCTGCTGTGGAACATTCTGTTGATTTAAGGTGTTTGCCAAGGTGTCAACAATTTGTGTAATTTCACTGAAATTATAGTGTGATTCTTGTGTGTTGTAAGTGAATTTACTGAAATCTTGAACAAGAATTGTTGCATTGATTGTCTTGTCTTCGCTTGTCTTATTGCCGTTTTCGTCAGTCTTGCCTTGCAAAATCAAGTGTTTAAGTTCAATTCTGTCAAGTTTCATTGCTCCATCAACTTCGTTGAGATAAATTGCAATTGTGCCGTCTGTTTTGCCGTTTTCCAAAAGGTCAACTTCAACCGTCAAAACAAAGGTCTTAACACCATTAACCAACTTCTCTTCAAAAGTAAGTTTGTGTATCAATTTTGTTATGCTGGAAATTTCATTGAGATATTTTGAAGCCTTGCCAAATGTTTCGCTTTCGTCTTTATCTTCAATGTTCAAAAGTGTTTGCAAGAAACTGAAATCTGTTGTGTTTACATGGCCTGTCAGCCCAAGTGTTTCTTTCATGTCACTGCCAATTTCCATCTTTGTAAGGTTCAAAATCATTGCAACAATGTCACTGAGATAATTGTTTTCAATCATAACGCGGAATGGCTTAACATTATGTTCAATGTTGTTGTCTTGTTTCCATTCATCGCTTGACTCTGGGTCGTTTTTGTAATTGTCGCTTAAATATGACAAGTAAAGCCCAGTCTTTATGCCCAAGTTGTCATAATCATGGCTCTTATAGAAGATGTCAATGTTGTGTTTTGTGGTTTTCTGGTAACTAATTTGCCCATCTTGTTGAACGACATCAAAGTTTTGAATTGACAGATTAGATTGAAGGTCAAGTGTGAAATCCAAGAAGCCGTCTTTTGCGTGGCCATTTTCATCCTTATCTTCATCCTTTAAATCGCCAGTTGTTGCAAGGGCGCTGCCCCCTAACATCATCTTGGAAGTGTTGCTTTCAACGGTCAATTCATTGATGCCAAGTTGATATTTACTAAACTGATAATAATCATAAACTGCCGTTACAGTGTCCAAAATGCCTTGATAATCTTGATAGTCACTTAAATTGTTGTAAACTTTAACTGTTTGAGCGTGTTCATCCAAGCCGTCAAACACCGATCTAAGCCCTGCGACATTGTGTGCTTCTGCGAATGTGAAGTTGTCGGCAATCGTTGTCACATGAGAGCCTACAAAAATGTTTTCAAGATAAACTGCAAAATTGAGTTCTTTTGTGAGTGGCTCTTCACATGGCAAGAACTTTTCTTCAATCTCTTCTTTTGTTTCTTCATCTACATGAGAATTTGTGTTTTC
>CANRCQ010000034.1 GCA_947629145.1 uncultured Clostridia bacterium | reverse complement strand
TCCAAAGTGTAAACCATGTTGTCTGCCTGGTTTTTAGTTTCAACAAATTCCTTTCTCTTCTTGTCTTCTTCGGCATGAGCTTCGGCTTCTTTAATTGCCTTTTCAATATCTTCTTCTTTAAGATTTGAAGAAGCAGTGATTGTGATGTTTTGTTCTTTGTTTGTTCCTAAATCCTTTGCAGAAACTTTGACAATTCCGTTTGCATCAATATCGAAAGTAACTTCAATTTGTGGAACTCCGCGTGGAGCTGGTGGAATGTCAGTAAGTTGGAATCTTCCAAGAGATTTGTTTTGTGCGGCAAATTCTCTTTCGCCTTGAAGAACATGAATGTCAACACCAGGTTGATTGTCCGCAGCGGTTGAGAACACCTGAGATTTGCGTGTTGGGATGGTTGTGTTTCTTTCGATAAGTTTTGTAAACACGCCGCCCAAAGTTTCAATTCCAAGTGAAAGTGGAGTTACGTCAAGAAGCAACACATCTTTAACTTCGCCAGCAAGCACACCTGCTTGAATAGCGGCGCCCACTGCAACACATTCATCTGGGTTGATGCCCTTAAATGGTTCTTTTCCTGTGAAAGTTTTAACCGCTTCCACAACGGCTGGGATTCTTGTAGAACCACCAACAAGAATAACTTTGTCGATGTCTGCCTTTGTAATTTTTGCGTCTTTCAAAGCCTTTTCGCAGCAAGTGATTGTTTCTTTAACCAAATCTTCTGTGAGTGCGTCAAATTTCGCTCTTGTAAGTTCGCATTCAAGGTGTTTTGGGCCATTAGCATCGGCTGTAATGAATGGAATGCTAACTTGTTCTACAACCTTTGTAGAAAGGTCTATCTTTGTCTTTTCGGCTTCGTCTTTAAGTCTTTGCATAGCAAGTTTGTCGCCAGACAAATCCATGCCTGCATTTTTGCTCTTAAATTCTTCAACCAAAAAGTCGATAATGCGGTTGTCGAAGTCATCTCCGCCAAGACGAGTGTTTCCGTTTGTTGAAAGAACTTCAAAAACGTTGTCGCCTATTTCAAGAATGGAAACATCGAATGTTCCGCCACCAAGGTCATACACCAAAATCTTTTGGTTTTTGTTTTCGCCCTTGTCAAGCCCATATGCAAGTGCGGCTGCGGTTGGTTCGTTGATAATTCTCAAAACATCAAGCCCTGCAATTTTGCCTGCATCTTTGGTTGCTTGACGTTGGCTATCATTGAAGTATGCTGGCACTGTGATGACGGCCTGTGTAACAGGGCCACCAAGATAGGCTTCTGCATCCGCTTTAAGTTTAGCCAAAATCATGGAAGAAATCTCTTGTGGAGTGTATTCCTTTCCGTTGAGTTTTGCTTTGTAGTTTGTGCCCATTTCTCTTTTGATTGAAAGCACTGTGTTTTCGTGGTTGATAACTGCTTGACGTTTTGCAACTTTTCCAACAAGTCTTTCTCCGTCTTTGGTGTAAGCCACAACAGAAGGTGTTGTTCTGTCCCCTTCTGCATTTGCAATGACAGTTGGTTTTCCGCCTTCCATAACTGCCACGCATGAATTTGTTGTTCCTAAGTCAATTCCTATAATTTTACTCATTTTTTTAATCTCCTTTTATTATGATTTTTTATTGACAATGACTTTTGCATATCTAATAACTTTTCCGTTTAACATCCAGCCGGACTGGTATTCTTCCAAAATAGTGTCGTCTTCTTCATTTGGATTGTTTAAAAGTGCGATAACATTGTGAAGATTTGGGTCAAATTTTGCTCCAACACTTTCAATCTTTTCACAGTGAAGATTTTTAAGTGCTTCCAAAATCTTGCCTTCAATCATGTTTATGCCAGCCAAAATGCTTTCGTCTGTAATGCCCTTCTTTGCTTCTTTGAAAGTGTCAAGACTTGGCAAAAACACTTCAATCACACTTTTAACCCCTTCTTGCCGCTCGCGGTCAAGTTGTTCGGCAACTCGCTTTCGATAATTCTCAAAATCCGCCTGAAGCCTTTGTGCAACTGCCAAATATTCTGCCGCCAAATCACTTTGTTTGTCATGACAATGACATTCGTGGTCTTCGTGGCAGTCATCTCCACATTCACAGTTTTCACCGCATTCGCAATTTTCGCCACACTCACAGCCTTCTTCTTTTTCAACCTCTTCTAAATTTTCATGTTTTTTCTTCTTTGTCATACTCATCTCTCCCTTTATTAAGTTCGTCAATCACCACTTTAAGCGCCGATGCAATGCCCATGTAGTCCATTCTCTGCGACCCAAACACGCCGATTGAAGCAAATTTGTTTCCGCCCACCATAATAGGTGCTTTCACAACAGTAGGTTTGTTTTCATTCTCGTCTGGAATAAGTGCCGAAATGTTGTTTTCATCGTCATTCAACACTTCAATCAACTCATCTTCGTTGTTTAAAGTGTTTAAAACCTTTGTTGCATCCTTGGAGTTTTCTTCCACGATTTCCGCCATGCCTTCCGCCTGAACATTCAAAAGTTTTTGATTGTTTAGTTTTGAAAGCCCCACGATTATGCTGTCAACAACCGTTTGAAAGGCTTCAATCTCGCCACTCATGCCCTTTTTCAACTCTTTGATGTTTTCCATCATAAAGCCAAGTGTTTCGCCCTTGAAATATTTAGTGAGATAATTTGACGCGTCAAGACAATTTTGCTCTGTGGCTTTGATGTCCATGGTGTTGTTGAGATAGCCATAATTTGTGCCGATTAAAACCATGCATTTTTCGCCCAAAAGTGGAACGATTTTAAACTCTTGCAAAATCAAGTTTTCAACGCCGTTCATAAGCACCACGGTTGGATGCTTTGTCGCCTTGCTTATAATCTTTGCAATCCCTGACACAATTTCATCCAAACTTTGAGTTCTGTTTTCGATAAGTTTTCTAACTTCTTCAAGTTCCCCCTTAGACGCCTTTACATTCTTCAACAAATTTTCAACATAAAATCTGTAACCCTGCGCCGTTGGAACCCTTCCACCTGAAGTGTGCAGTTGCTTCAAAAAGCCCATCGCTTCCAAAGCATTTAGTTCTGCGCGCAATGTTGCGGTGGAACACTCCAAAAGCGTTCTATCTTTCACCGAGCCACTTGTGATTGGTGCGGAGTCTTTTATAAACTCTTCAACAGCAATATTTAAAATCTTGATTTTTCTTTGTGAAAGTTCCATAATTTAAAACCTTAATTTTTGTTTTGCTAGCACTCTCGACTTTTAAGTGCTAGCACTATTATATGCACAAAAAAAACAAATGTCAAACATTTTTGCCAAAATTTTTAAAATTTTTTTTATTTTTTTATGAGTAGGGCAAAAACTTCGAAGTTTTGAGATTCTTCGCCTACGGCTCAGAATGACGAATTAAGGTATTTTTAGAATAAGTTATTTTTTTGAATGAATAATATGTTGTTTAGAAAGATGAAAAAAACAGAATGACAATCCAACATTGTCATCCTGAGTGCAACGAAGGATCTCCATTTCGTCACGTAATTTTTTTGAAAACTATATCTTAGCTTATTCGCCCAAGCAAATTTTTATAAAACTTTTCTTGCCCTTTTTCAAAAGTGCGCCGTCACCGATGTCGTTTGCGTCAATCATCATGTCAAATCGCGAAACCTTTTCATTTTTAAATGTGATTGCTCCGCCTTGAATAAGCCTTCTTGCTTCGCTTTTTGATGGAGCAAGTTTTGTTTCAAACAACAAATCACAAATCCCCATAGGAAATTTTGATTTCTCAAATTCCATAATTGGAGCATCATCTCCGCCATCTGTGAAAAGATTTTCACTCATGGATTGTGCCAAATTGGCATCTTCTTCGCCACGAACAAACTTTGTCACTTCATATGAAAGTTTTTTCTTTGCCAAAACAATATCTTTTTCAATCAAAGAATTTATTTGCTCCATAGGCACATCTGTGAAAAGTGAAAACATCATCTTAACACAAGCATCTGGGGTTTGATAAACACCTTGATAAAAGTCATATGCGGAAATTTTGTCGCGGTCAATCCATATCGCGCCCTTTTCAGTTTTCCCCATCTTTTTGCCTTCTGGGGTCATTAAAAGTGGATTTGTTGCGCCGATAAGTTCTATATTAGTGCCGTTTTGGAAGTTGAGTTTTCTTTGAAGTTCGCATCCAGCCGTGATGTTTCCCCATTGGTCCTGTCCGCCATATTGAAGCACACAGTTATATTTGCGGTTCAAATGCACAAAGTCATATGCCTGCATAAGCATATAGCCCATTTCAAAGAAAGTCAGTCCACCCTGCTCCATGCGGTTTTGATAGATTTCGTTTGTAAGCATTTTGTTTACATTAAAATGAACCCCTATATCGCGCATAAAGTCCACATATTCATAGCCTTTAAACCAATCTTCGTTGTTGACAATGATTGCAGGATTGTCGCCATCGAACTTCAAAAAGACGCCAAGTGTTTTTTTAATACTTTCAATATTTTCGTTGATTTGTTGTTTTGTAAGCATTTTACGCATTTCAGTTTTCCCAGAAGGGTCGCCAATTCCAGCAGTTGCCCCACCCATCAAAAGCAAAACTTTGTGTCCAGCCTGTTGAAAGCGCCTTAAAATGCAATAAGGAACGCAATGCCCAATGTGCAAACTTGTTGCGGTTGGGTCTGTGCCTTCATAAAGGGTGATAGGTTCTCCGCTTTCAAGAAGGCTTTTTAGTTTTTCTTCGTTTGTGCATTGATATAAAAGTCCGCGTTCTTTAAGCGTTTTATACAAATTTTTATCTGTCATAATTTCCTCCAAAACAAAAAACACGCCATCACCTTAGAACGCAGCGTGATTTTACAGCAAAATAATAACAAAATGCATAAAAAAAGTCAAACAAAAATCATTTTTCTTTGTTTTTTTCGTAATTTTTTCGCGTAATAATAGATGTTATTATATATTTTCTTTCATTTTTATATATCTTTTCTAATTTTTTGGAGTAAAATTTCAGTCCGCATCTTTTTAAAAGATGTAAACTTGACTCATTGTCAGCAAGGCTTTTTGCAATGACGGCATCCAATTTCAAATCTTCAAAGCCGTATTTTAAAATCTCTTTTGTGGCTTCCGTCATAATCCCTTGATGGTGGAATTGTTCATTCAGCACAACGCCAAGTTCTTTAATTCTTTTGTCCTTCAACTTTTCTGGGCAATAAACAACATTTGTAAGTTGCACTTCGCCAACAATTTTGTTGCTAACCTTCAAAACAACTGCATAGTTTTCATTCTGTTTTAAAATTGCGTGTTTAAAATTTGCCTCAGCCAAACACCTGTTTTTCACTGGCACAAGACAACATTTGCTTGCAACATCCGGCTGGGACATAATCTCAAAATAATCGTCAAAATCTTCTTCGTTGTATTTTCTTAAAATCAATCTCTCCGTTTCAATCATAATTACTCCAAGTGGCAAAAATTATATCATATATTTTTATAAACTTCAATCGATTTGTTTTGAAATCTTAGGTTTTTTTGATATAATAATGTCGTTAAAAGGAGTTTATATGGAAAATTGTGTAAAAAATATGCACGGCTATGGTCCATCTCCAATTCCACAGGAAGGGAAATGGGACCAAACTAAAGAAATTTCGCAAATCTCTGCTTTTTCACACGGTTGCGGAATGTGTGCCCCACAGCAAGGCACTTGCAAATTGACACTTAATGTCAAAAACGGAATTATCAAAGAAGCGTTGATCGAAACAATCGGTTGCAGTGGCATGACCCACTCCGCCGCTATGGCTGGTGAAATCTTGATTGGAAAGACAATCTTGGAAGCACTCAACACTGACCTTGTTTGCGATGCAATCAATGATGCTATGAAAAACATCTTCCTTCAACTTGTGTATGGAAGAAGTCAGTCTGCATTCTCACTTGGCGGACTTCCTGTTGGAACATCCTTGGAAGATTTGGGAAAATACAAAAACAGCCAAGTTGGAACAATCGTTTCAACCGAAGAAGGCGGCGTGAAATATCTCAATCTTGCCGAAGGCTACATCACAAAAATGGCACTTGATGAAAAGGGCGAAACAATCGGCTATGAATATGTGAATTTGGGACTTTTGCTGAAAAACCTGCAAGATGATTCTATGACAAAGAAAGAAGCAATCGAAAAAGCCACAAAAGTGTATGGCCGCTTTGACGAAGCCAAAAAAATTATCAATCCAAGGGGGAACTAAGCATGGAAAAGTTTGAATATTTGCCAAAAAAATTGAAAGAATATGGCTTTAAAAACATTGAAGAAGTGAAAAATTTCTGTCTTAAAAACGGAATTGATGTTGAAAAAACTGTTCGTGATATTCAGCCAATTTGCTTTGACAGTGCTGTTGATGCCTATGCCCTTGGAACAGCAATCGCACTTAAATCAAATTGCAAAAATGCAAGTGAATATGCAGAAAAAATCGGCGAAGGCTTGCAGGCTTTCTGTGTGAAAGGCTCTGTGGCAGACGAGCGCCAAATTGGGCTTGGTCACGGCAGACTTGCAGGCAGACTTTTGGATGAAAACACAAAATGTTTCTGCTTCTTGGCAGGACATGAAAGTTTTGCTGCTGCCGAAGGTGCAATGGGAATTGCACGCACAGCCAACAAGATAAGAAAAACTCCACTTAAAGTTGTGCTTAATGGACTTGGCAAAGATGCGGCTTACATCATTGCAAGAGTGAACGGCTTCACATATGTCAACACTCAGTTCGACCATAAAGAACAAAAATTGAAGGTTTTGGAAGAAATTCCATTCTCAAAAGGCGAAAAAGCCAAAGTTAAAATTTATGGCGCTTATGACGTGAGCGAAGGTGTTGCAATTATGCAACATGAAGGTGTGGATGTGTCCATCACTGGAAATTCCACAAACCCAACTCGTTTCCAACACCCTGTTGCCGGAACTTACAAAAAATGGTGTAATGACAATGGCAAAAAATACTTCTCTGTGGCATCTGGTGGCGGCACTGGAAGAACTCTTCACCCAGACAATATGCACGCCGGCCCAGCAAGTTATGGCATGACAGACACAATGGGAAGAATGCACTGTGACGCACAGTTCGCCGGTTCATCATCTGTCCCAGCCCATGTTGCGATGATGGGATTTATTGGAATGGGGAACAACCCAATGGTTGGTGCCACAGTTTCCCTTGCCGTTGCGGTAAGCTTAGCGAAGAAATAAATCCCATATGATTGAGTGAGATACATTTATATCTTTGATATAGCCTATTCGCGAAATCATATAGGACACCATTGGCATGGGAAATAATCCAATGGTTGGTGCCACAGTTTCCCTTGCCGTTGCGGTAAGCTTAGCGAAGAAATAAATCCCATATGGTTGAGTGAAATATAATCTATCTTTCAAAATTAAAAATAGGGAAAATAAAATTTCTCTATTTTTTATTGAATTGTAATCTAATTTTTTATTGCTGGGTGTCTTTCAAATGCTGGGCATTGACCATTGCAAGGACACATTTGAGCATAATAGCCCCTTGGATTTGCGCAAGTGCCTTTTTCATTAAAATTTTCAATCTCCGCTCTTCCAAAAAATCCATCAATTTTTCTGTTTCCATTCCAATATGCGCAGTTTGCGCACCAATTTGCAGATTTCATTACAGGTATCACTTTAAATTTCTCCTTTTAACTATATTTTTTTGCCATGTTCTCAACAATTTCTTTAATTTTTTCTCTTGTTGAAACAGGCTGTAAAAGTTCTATTGCTTCCCCATATTGCAAGCACCAATAAACCAATGCTTGTTCGCTTCCATGAACTTCTGCATAAATTTTGTTGTCAGTGTCTTGATATATTTTTGCATTATCTCCAAACCAATCTTGAACAAAAGAAACTGCATAATCGCCATCAATTCTTATCTTTGCATTGATGGATTTTGTTGAAAACATATAGATGTTGTCATTGGCATATTGTGCAATATCAAAGCCCTTTTCGCAGCCTTCCAAACTTTTGATTGGCCTAATATCTTCATCAAGAATTTCAATATCAAACATTCGCTCAATTCTGTAATTTGCAATATCGTTGAAATAGTTGTTGTTGCAAACTAAATAATATCTCCCTTGATTGTTAACTAAATAATAAGGGCTTGCAATCATACTTCTGTTTTTCATTTTCTCGTTTTTTTGCTCGTCTAAATAGAAACGATTATATTTAAATTTTATCTTTTTCCCCTTCTCAATTGCATCAAGAATTATATCTAAGTTGTAAAAGACAAGTTTGTTGTCTGTCCTTGTTATTTCTCCGCTTTTAGAAACATAACAAAAACTTTTTCTATCATCCTTATTCAAAAATTTTTGCAACTTGTCTGTCAATTCTTGTGCTTGTTTTTGGGCAATACTTCTGCTTGAAAATATAGCGTCAATTAAAAATCCAATTTCGCTTTTTTCAAACATTCTTGAAAGCAAAAATGCACCATCGCCCTTTTCACTGCTGACATATATTCCATAAGGCTGTCCAAGATAATTTATGTCGTCAATACATTCTCGAATGTTCTTTCTTTCAACATGAATATCATAAAACGAACTTAACTTTTCCTGTATTTCAGTGTGTTTTAAATGTTTATCTATGTTGGTGTAATCACTAAGAATTTCAAACACCCTAAAACGCGTAAACCTTTTACTTTGCCCTTCATACACAGTTTTTGAGTCTTTTGTAGGCATATCTATCCCCTTTTATTGCAATAATGCATTCTGTTTGATTATATCATATATTTATTTAAAAGACAAACGCATAAAGTGAAAATGCATTTTTACAACAGAAAAAGCATCAAATTGATGCCATTTTCTATTTTACTATTTTGCAAGTCTTTTTTAATTGCGTTATATCTTTGCAAGTCAATGTTTCTTTTTCAGCCAACTGCTTTGCAACCTTGTCCAAAAATTCGCGATTTAAAATCAACATTTTCTTAACTTCTTGATAATATTTTTCAAGTTCGTTAAAAATAAGCATTTCTTTTCTTGCCATTAAATCATTTGATGAGTGATTGCGAAATTCAAAATTATTAAAACCAAAACCACAATAATTGTCAACAAATCTTTCTGTTATATCCATGGCTCTATGTATATCATTATTTGCACCAACATCAACTTCCCCATAGACAATTTCAGTTGCTGCTTTTCCTGCAAGCAACGATTTTACACGATTTTTCATGTATTCAATGGAACTGAAATAATAATCATCATCTTGATAATATGCAGTAACCCCTTGCGTTAGTCCACCATGCCCCAACACCGAAACAATCGAAATGCTTTCAGGCTCTAAAAGTTCAGCAACAACAGTATGCCCTGCTTCATGATATGCAATCCTTTTAATAATCTCTGTCGGCTTTTTTTCGGCAATTTCGTGCGCTCCAAAAATTACGCACATTGCAGCCCTTAACAAATCTTCTTTTTCAATCTTTTCCTTTCCTGCAAAACCAGCCAAAACCGCCGCTTCATTTATAACAGTTTCAAGTTCTGCACAAGAACCCCCATCAAGCATTTTTGCAATCTCTTCGCTGTCAATATTGCTTACAAATTTCTTTTGGCTCATGTAATATTCAACAATCTTTGCAGCATCCTTGCCCTTTGGGGCTCTAACAATGATTTCTTTGTCAAATCTCCCACTTCTGTATAAAGATTCTGGCAGTTTTTTTGTGTTGTTTGCAGTTGCTAGCACAAAAACATCAAACCCCTTGACATTGTCAATGCAGGATTGAATTGTCACATATTCTTCTGCATCACAATGAAAGTCGTCTTCATTTGCAAACTTGTCCATATCATCCAAAAAAACTATTGAAGGGGCGTTTGCTTTTGCATCTTCAAATGATTGTTTAATGAAATTGACAAAATCCCCATCTGGCTTGTCTTTTCTAACAAGATAAACAGGCAATTTACTTGCTTGTATAAATGAATTTGCAATCAAAGTTTTGCCTGTGCCAGGATTTCCACTTAATAGTATTCCACTTGGAAGTTTTGCCCCAAGTTTATCATATTTTTCTCTGTTTCTTATCATATCAAGTATTTTTTCAAGCACCAACTTTATTGGCTCATAGCCAATAACCTTTTCAAAATCTTTTTCAATTTGCTTTTTCTGTTCCATAATTTTTCTCCTTTTGACATGAATATTATAAAACAGAGCTTGTCCATAAAAATGGACACACAAAAGATTTATTAGTGATTAAAAAACAGGTCTTAAAACCTGTTTTTTAAAATCCAAATTTATAATTGCCTAAATCATTATATTTTTCGTCATTTAACAAATCATTTTGATACAAAAACCAATAAAATGGACTTAGAACATAATTAAATATAATTTCAGTAGATAAAACACCTTTTATATAATCTGCACCCAAATAGGTTAAATCTTGAATTTTATCATCGCTTAAAGAATTTCTTGGAATGCATACCTTAAAACTTTTTCCTGTTGGTGCAACAACTTGAATAGACATTTCTTCTGGTTGCGGATGAACCCAAAAAGTTTTGCTTGTTGCCATTTTTTTGTTATACATCATATAATTTTCAATAAATTTGCTGACTGCTCTATAATCCACCGCCAAAGGGGTGCTTGTTTTTTTACAATCCGCAATATATTGATTTACAATTGTATTTATACTGGAATCAATCACATAATTTTCTGCATCAATCAAAACAAGTTCAAAATCAATGCCCTTTTTAATAAAATCACTCACAATAAAATCTAAATTTTCGTTTAAAACTTTTTGTTTGTCCCAATCTATTTTGACAATCATTGTTTTCTTGTTTTTCATAAGTCCCCCTGATATAGTTATGTTAGCACACTTTACTTTTTCAAGTCAACAAATTTTATCTTCTTAATTTTTGCCTAATAAACAAAAAACAAGCATTTTTGCTTGTTTTTTATATTATCACATACACCAAAATTGACACAAATTGCAAGATGCTTCCAAGAAGAACAAACAAGTGCCAAATGCTGTGAATATATTTCACTTTTCTGCCAAAGCCATAGAAAATCGCCCCAACCGTGTATGCAATTCCGCCTGCCAAAAGCCACCAAAAGCCTGCTGGGTCGAGATAGCGGAACAGCGGAACTATGGCAAGGATGATACACCAGCCCAGTGCCAGATACAAAATCATGGACAGCACTTTCCACTTATACATATTCACTGCGTTTAACACAATTCCCAAAATTGAAAG
>CANRCQ010000033.1 GCA_947629145.1 uncultured Clostridia bacterium | reverse complement strand
TCACGCCCGCCATAGTTGAGCGCCAAGTTGACAACAAGCCCAGTGTTGTTTTTGGTTTCTTCCATTGCCCTTGTAAGTATATCTTGCACCTTTTGCGGAAATCTAGACAAATCCCCCATAGAAACAAATTTTATATTGTCGTTTTTGAAGTTTTCAGCATTTTCTTCAACAAGATTATACGCTATATCAAAAATATAGTCAATCTCTTTTTGTTCTCTGTTCCAATTTTCAGTTGAAAACGCAAAGAAAGATGCCACCTTGATTGCAGGCATCTCTAAAAGATTTTTGATTATGTTTTTAAGCGCCACTCCCCCTTGCTTGTGACCAAGCATTTTATTGAGTCCGCGTTTTTTTGCCCAACGTCTGTTGCCGTCCATAATAAATGCAATGTGATTTGGATATTTGATTTTTAATTCTTTTTTAAACATATATTTTCCCTTAAACTTTCATAACTTCTTGTTCTTTTGCGTCTGCTTCGCTGTCGGCAAGGTCTGTGTATTTGTCGATGAGTTTTTGCACGTCTTTTTCGCAAGAAGCAAACTCGTCTTCACTTAAAAGACTGTCTTTTTTAAGGTCTTTAAGCATATCAAGTGCGTCACGTCTTGCATTGCGCATTGCAATCTTTGATTCTTCGCAAATCTTTTTAACTTGTTTAACAATCTCTTTTCTGCGCTCTTCAGTAAGTTGTGGGAAAACAAGCCTTATTGTTTTTCCATCGTTGTTTGGAGTGATGCCTATATCAGCCGCCGTGATTGCCTTTTCAACATTTTTAATTTGAGATGCATCCCAAACACTGATGTTTAAAATTCTGGCTTCACTAACAGTGATTGTTGCCATTTGGACAATCGGTGTTGGCACACCATAATATTCCACCATAACCTTATCTAAAATATGTGGATTTGCCCTTCCAGCCCTTATAACAAGATATTCATTTTGCTGATGTAAATATGCTTTTTCCAGGTCGTCCTTGCAACTTGAAAAAATTTCGTCAACCATTTCGTTCATAATAAACTCCTTTATACACTTGATTATAACATAACATATATTACAAACGCAAACAATTTTTACACAAACAATAAAAAAACGACCCAAAAGGCCGTTTATTTTTCAAATTTAATTTCAAACTTGCTGTCAGTTGCGTGGATTTCTTCGCCCATTTTTTTTAGTGCAGAATAAATTTTCCCATCGCTTTCGCCCATTTTAGGAACAACATATCCTTGAGTTTTAAACGCAGTTATTTGGTCATCTTTCTTTGCATTGAAGTTTTCTATGATAAACTTTTTAAATTCTTCTGTGACATCTTCATGGAAAAGTTCTCCAATGCTCTTTTTATCGTCAAACTCAGTTCCAAGATAGTCCATAAGTTTTTTATACAAAAGGTCACCACCAATGTATTTTTCGTTGATTTTGTCCTTTTTAAGTTCGTAAATTTCACGCACAACATTCAATGCGTTTTCAATTTCCAAACTGTTTTTACGCTCTGTTTCTTCAGCCATGTAAATGCTGTTTGTTTTTGCCAAAGTAAATCTTGCTTCTTTAACATAGTTTATCACTGGCACAATCTGTTCAAGTGTGCGCACCTTGATAAGTTTTGGAGTTTTCTTGTCTTTAATAATCGCTGAAACTGCGTGTCTAAGATTTTCCCCAACATATCTTATTGCCCTTCTAATACTCTTTTCCCCTTCGTCATGGCGAATATTTTTCTTTTCAATAAGGGCTTTTATGATGTCTGCAATGTCCATGTTGCAAGCATTGTAAATTTCACAAAACTTATCTAAAAGTTCAACCCCATTTATGTGTTCAACATCTATCTTTGGAAGAGCAGATTTGTTTTTTATCTTTTCTAAAATATCGTCAACATTAAAGTTTCCGCTCCCCTTAAACAGACTTCTTCCAGAATCCAAAAAGGTTTGTAAATAGTCAATATTTTCACTTCTTTCATCCAAGGATTTAAGGCAATAGAAAAGTTCACTCACTTTATTTGACGGCATTGCAATGAAATATGGATTTTCTTTAAGATAATTTGTTACAGCCACCTTATCATGTATCAAAGAGTCCAACATATGAATATTTGCAAATGAATTGTTTCTAATTTCGCTATAAGGCATTTGGCTTATGATTGAAAGCGTGATTGGGTCATGGAAATAGCCATCTAAAACGCGGTCGTATTTATGGTCTGTTTTAACTCCCACAAAGTCAATTAAATGGTTGTATTTGCTTTGCATAACGTCCGCATTTATGGACAAAAGTGTGGAGTTGTTTTTAAGCCATTGTCTTAAAATCAAGGCTTCTGCATAAAGGCTGTCCATTTCCTTGTCGTCATAATATTTTTTGTGTGGCTGGGCAGCAAGTGGTTTGACGCACGCCTTTAA
Source organism: uncultured Clostridia bacterium (assembly GCA_947629145.1). GTDB lineage: Bacteria > Bacillota > Clostridia > Christensenellales > UBA1242 > Caccovivens. The sequence continues at coordinate 9,052 of CANRCQ010000033.1, read as the reverse complement.
AAATGCATATGCAGAAATCATTTTATCATTTGAGATTGTGAAAAGAGATGGGTTTATCTTCAAAATTTCCGCAACTTCTTTTTCATTAAAAATGCGAAATCCCTTGTGTTCGCCGTTTACGGCAAGTGTCGATAGGCAGTTGTAAATTTCAGGGATTCTGTTTGAATACACTTTTGAAATAAGTGTTGAACATTTTTCAAAAATCTCCACTGTTTCCTGGTCAGTAAGGTTTAAAGTCCCCTTTAATGCATCATAAATTCGCAAAAATTTTCTTGTTGCAACAGGATATTTGCTGTTGTCTTCAAAGTCGTTTTTAAGTTCGGCATCTGTAAGCACAGAACAATAAATAATCTTATATGGATTTATACCTTTGTCCGTTGTGTTTTTAAAGAAGTTGTGAAGTCGTGTATAAGTTTCGTCTTCTTTTTCTGCAAACGAACTGTAATCAAGTTTAGAAATCAAAACAAGCCCAACTTTGCGTTTAATTTTATCGTCTGTCGTATCTAAATATTGGTCGCAATATGGAATGACAGCCTTTAAAATTTCAACCAATCTTTTGTAGTCTTGTTTATCATTGAATTTTTTATAGTAAGCCGAAAATTCTTCATCACTAAAAGCAAAGTATTTTAAAAATGCTTCACGAACAGTCATAATTTTCTCCTTTCCTGTGACTATTATAGCAAAATTGTGTGTTAAAGTCAATACCCCTTAAAAAAAGCACACCATAAAAGTGTGCTGTTTTTTAGATGCCTTTCATCTGTTTTTCAACTTCTTCAGCCAAGTTGTCGTTTCTCTTTTCAAGGCCTTCGCCAAGTTCATAACGAACAAATCTTCTTATAGAAAGTTTTTCGCCAATTTTTAAAGTTGCTTCTGTCATAAGGTCGTTTACAGTGATGTCTTGATTTTTAACAAACTTTTGATTTAAAAGGCAAACATCTTCATAATACTTTTTGATTCTTCCTTCAATCATCTTTTCAACGATTGCGGCAGGCTTGCCTTCGTTTAAAGCCTGTTTTCTTAAAATTTCCTTTTCGCTTTCAAGTTCGGCTGGGTCAACTTCTTCAGGACGAACATATTTAGGATTTGCTGCTGCAATATGCATAGCAATATCTTTTACAAGGTTTTGGAAGTCTGTTGACTTTGCAACAAAGTCTGTTTCGCAGTTGACTTCAACCAAAACACCAATCTTTCCGCCCATGTGAATATAACTCCAAACAAGCCCTTCGGAAGCAATACGAGATTGCTTTTTGTCAACGGCTTTAAGTCCCCTTTCGCGAAGAAGAACAACCGCTTTTTCAAAATCTCCGTTAGCATCAGTGAGTGCCTTTTTGCATTCCATCATGCCAACTCCAGTTTGTGCTCTAAGTTTTGCTACATCTTGTGCTGTGAAACTCATAATAAAAATCCCCCTTAAAAATTATTTTTGTTCTTCTGCAGGTGCTGTTTCTGCAGTTTCAGTTTTAGGTGCTTTAGATTCTTCTTTTTTAACAGCAACCTTTTTCTTAGGCTTTCTTGACTTCTTTTCTTCGCCAGCTTCTGCCATTTCAACAGATGGTTTAGCCTGTTCAAGCAAGGTTTCAAGGTCAACCTTTTCTTCTTCTGCGTTTTCATCTTCTTTTTTCATAGAAACGCCTTCTCTTGCTTCGATGCAGGCATCTGCAATAGCGCTTGCGATAAGTTTAACAGAGCGGATTGCGTCATCGTTTCCTGGAATGACAACATCAACGCCCGTTGGGTCGCAGTTTGTATCAACCAAACTTACAACTGGAATGTGCAAAATTTGTGCTTCATGAACGCAAATCTTTTCATTTGTTGGGTCTACAACAAAGATAACCCCTGGAAGTTCTCTCATATCCTTGATTCCGCCAAGGTTCTTTTCAAGTTTGTCGCGTTCTTGTTTTAAAAGTGCAACTTCCTTCTTAGGCAAAAGGTCAAATTCGCCAACCTTTTCCATTTGATTGAGTTTGTTCAAACGTTCTATGCGGTTTCTAATTGTCTTGAAGTTTGTCAAAGTTCCGCCAAGCCAACGAGTGTTAACATAAAACATTCCAGCGCGTTCAGCTTCTTCCTTAATTGCTTCTTGCGCCTGTTTTTTTGTGCCAACGAAAAGAGCGCTCTTTCCGCTTGCAACGATGTCGCGAACATAGATATAGGCCTTGTCAATAAGTTCGCTTGTTTGTTCAAGATTGATGATATGGATTTCATTTCTTGCGGTGAAGATGTATTTCTTCATCTTAGGGTTCCACTTTCTTGTTTGATGGCCAAAGTGAACGCCCGCCTCCAATAATTGTTTCATTGAAATAACTGACATAAATAATAACCTCCTGTTTTTTGTCTTCCTTAAAGTGTCAACTTTTCTCACAAGCCCAAATCCAAGGATTTTTGCAGGCAAACAAATTCAAAAAGAAGAAAAATTCAAATGTTTGCAAGCGTTCAGGCAACAGAGCAAGAAAATCGCTTTAAGTGAATATTTGTCTTCAATGACTTAAAGATATTAACACATAAAAGAAAAAAAAGCAAGCATTTTGCATATATTTTTTCATGAAAATTTTAAAAATTGGCATTGACATATTGCAATATATTTGATATAATGCATATGTAGGAGTTATACAAATGAATGTAATGGAACTTAGAAATTTGGCGCTTGAAGAAGAGCGTTCAAATAGAAGATTGGCAAGACGCAAAAAATTTGGAAAGCCAACAACTCTCACATATTCGACAAAATATATAAAATTATTGAAAGCAGTTCGAAATCTTCCTTTTGAAATTTCAAGCGAAAAACTTTGTGAAATGATGAATGAACAACCACACTCAAATTGGCAATTCTACATCATTGACAACAGCCAAAACAAATGCCTTGAACTTCACTTCCATGACAAAACCCATGACTTTGATGTTTTACATGCAGATTATTCAAATGAAAACAAACTTGCTGTTTGTGAAAAACTTTCAAAGTATAATTGGTTTAAAGGTTATCTCTCAGCAAAATTAGACAAAGATGAAAATGTGTTCTATCAGTATTATTACACCAAATCAAACAACAAATCTTGGCATGAAGAATCAGTTTGGACTGGCATTGCAAGGCTCCCACGTCAACTAAAAACAACATTAGAATCCTTCCTTGAAAAAACAGTTATCACAAAAGATGGTTTAAAAATTCCAAATCAGTCAAAGGAGAAATAATTATGAACTTACTTCAACTTATGAATGATGTCAAAGAAGAACAACAAAAAAATGCAAAAATAAATAAAGGATATGTTGGCACTTCTGACAAAGCAAGGAAAAAGTTGTCATTAAAAAAGACTTATGCTTTTGAACAAGCATATTCAAGCTTTCATCACCAAATGACATCCCCTTATCTTTTTCAAGAAATAAAGAACAACAATCCAGACAAATTTTGTAGAATAGTTACAAGATTTAACAACTATAAGGACATTTGCACACATGCAGATTTTGTGCTGATTGTTAATAATAATGAATATCTTTTAAACAGAACAACAATGCTTGATGGATTTGAAGAATATCCATTTGAAAATGACGATTGGCTTTTGATTTATCTCAATTCAAGGCGCACAAAAGAAGGGCTTGTTTACACCAACTTAGAACAAAGCGAAGAATTTGTTATGCCTGCCATAGTTGAACACGCAATTGAAAGTTATGCAAAACGATATGAGATAGACCCTAAAGACCCAACAAGAGTATATATGCATTCAAAAGAAAAAGACGACCGATATTTATAATCGGCCTTTTTTTATTTGTGATAACTTTTTCCTTCTAAAATTGTGAATGCGCGATAAATTTGTTCTAAAAGCATGATGCGGAAAAGATTGTGCGGAAAGGTCATTTTTGAAAAAGAAATTTTGTCACCGCACGCCGCCTTAACCCTTTCGCTCACCCCATAACTTCCCCCAACAACAAATGTGATTGTGGAAAAAGTTTGCATGGAAAGTTTTATGTAAGAAGCAAAATCCACACTTGAAAATTGCTTTGAATTTATCTCGCACAAAATGGATTTGCCTTTGAGATTTTTTAAAATCTCTTCCCCTTCTTTTTCAACAATTAAACTTGGATTTTCAAGTTGATTTTGTTCTTTAATTTCAATGATATTAACCTTGCAAAAAGCCGACAAGCGCTTTAAGTATTCGCTTTGTTCGTCTTTAGAAAATTTTTCTTTTAAGTTTCCCACACAAACTAAATTTATTGTCATCTAAAAAGCCCCCAAATAAAACTCAATATTGTGATTGTGGCGGAAAGAATAATGCTTCCCCACAACAAAATTTTTGTTTTAAGTTCGATATTTTTAATTGGCTTTGTCGGTTGCTGATTGTGGTCAATCTGTTCCATGTTGTTTGCAACATATTCCATAAACTCGCGAAAATCAATGTAAATAGTGTTGTTTTCCGTGCTGTAAAGTGGCTTTGAAGTTTGGTCTTTTTTAAGTTCTTCAATCTGTTTGAAATAATTGTCGCGAATTGCCATGTTTGCAAGTTGTTTTTGCTTTCTTGCAATGTTGTAGTTGAAGGCATCTTTGACAAGAAAGTTTGTAAGTTCCTTTGCAATTACAACAAGCAAAATTAAAAGCAAAACAAAGAACAAAATTCCAAAGAAGTGATTTGACGTGAAGATTTGCGCAAGGTTGGAAAAGAAGTTTCCAAATGCCCAACTTTGACTGCGTGCAAACGCAAAAAGCACTGATAAAAAGTTGTTCATAAAATGCACAATCATGCACGGATAAATTGAGTTGCAACCCCAACTCAAATATCCAAGTAAAAATCCAATGAGTGTGGCATAGAAAAATTGTTCAATATTCATGTGCAAAAGCCCAAATAAAAGCCCAGATAAAAGTATGCTTCTAAGGATTCCGCGGTCGCTCACACCCTTGATGTAAAGCCCACGATGCAAACTTTCTTCGCAGATTGCCGGCAAAATTGCAGTTGAGAAAACAGAAAGGAAAAATGTTCCCCAACTTGTGATTTGTTCGCCAGATGACGATGGATGATAGCCAAAAAATTCAATCAAACTGTTGAAGAAAGACGAAACATACACATTCAAGAAAAACACCACTGCCCCCAAGGCAATGCTGACAAGAACAGTTTTATATGACACTTTTTTATATCCAAAAAAGTTGAATGTTTCTTTGACGGAAAACTTTGTTAGATATTGAAACATCAAAAACGGAAGTGCAAGCAAAAGCCCAGCCTGCGTTAAAAGTCCAATAATAAAACCTGCGCCACCACCCATAAAGTCAAATAGATTGAAGTTTGACATTATTCTAAGCACAACAAAAAGTGCCACAACAACGAAGTATATTAAATTTGAGAAGAAAGAAATTCTTTTTGACACAACACGCACCCCATATATTATCTTACTCTCGTCAAATTGCATTTATAACAATCATAACAATAGCCAAAACAGTTGCACAGATATAGACAAGCGAAAATTTGCCGACCATAATAGGCGGACTTTGAGTGAGTTCGCCTTCGTCTTGTTTTTCAAGTTTAGGCTTTTTTGAAAGATAGAATTTGTATAAAAGCCACAAAATTAAAACAGTGACGCCTGCAAGCAAAATTGCGCACAACACACCCCACCATGTGACGAAAAATGTAAGGTGAATAATGCCATTTTGCAATAAATAAGTCAAGATCACAGTTGCAATATTGTTGAACATATGAATTATGATTGTGTAAAGCAAATTGCCAGTTTTTTCATACACCACACACAAGATAATTCCAATTAAAAATGGATAGATAAATTGTGTGATATTTTGGTGCATAAGGGCAAAAGTGAGTGCGCTTAAAAGCACACTGACAAAAACGGAATATTGCCTTCTAAATCCTGCGTAGAAAATCCCCCTAAATAAAAGTTCTTCGCAAATTGCAGGCACAACTCCAAGCAAAAGCAAGTTGACAAAAAGCCAGCCGACATTATTAAGTGGCAAAGATGGGGCTTCTGTATTTAAGTGCAAAGTCTCAAACAACTGCCCAAAGCAACCTTCGATAAGCCACACAAAGCCCACAACGCACATCACCCCAACCACAGCACACAATATGCAAGTGAGCGGATTTGCTTTTTTGAAAGAGATTTGTGTCGCCTTATAGGAAATTCTGCAAATTTTGTGATATAAAAGATAGATACACAAAAAGACGATTTGAGTTATCATAGAAAAGATGATTGCAAACCAAATAAAGTTTTCAAACATATAGTTTGCAACATTTACATCTTCTGGAAATTTCACCCCACTGCCAGATGCGATTGCCATTGCAATATAGGCAAACATAAGCCCCACAACAAGTGGCAAAATAAGGGCAAACAAAAAGATATTTCCACTGTCTTTCATGGTGTAAAAATTGCGTTTTTTAAATACTTTTTGAAGTTCGTTTGAATTGCTCATGCAGTGATTTTAACACAAATAACAAAAAAATACAAACAATATGTTGGACTTTTTTCTAAAATTTGATATAATCGCAATATGGAAAACTTTATGGAAGTTGCCATCAAAATGGCAAAAAAATCGGCGAAGAATGAAGAAGTGCCTATTGGCGCGTGTGTTGTAAGAGATGGAAAGGTCATCTCTCGCGGCAGAAATATGCGTGAAAAAAAGCAAAATGCACTGCTTCATGCGGAAATAATCGCAATAAACAAGGCTTGCAAAAAACTGAGAAGTTGGCGTCTTGAAAATTGCGAATTATATGTCACACTTGAACCTTGCCCAATGTGTGCAGGTGCGATTGTAAATGCGCGCCTAAAAAAAGTTGTATATGGTGCAAAGGAAAAAACATCAAATGACAATCTGTTTGAAAGCATTCTCTCTTCCAACAGGCTGAATCACAAATGCGAATTTGTGCAAGACACAAAATATGAAAATGAATGCTCCCAACTTTTAACAGATTTTTTTAAAAAGAAAAGAAACTGATATTGACAAATTTTTTGCAATGCATTATAATATTGCAAAGGAGAAAATTATGGAAATTAAAGTTATTGCTTCTACACAAGAAGGGGCTCAAGTCCCAAAGGAAGAAGCAAATATTTTTGCCGGCCATATGGCAGGAGTTTGCTATTTAAAAGATAATATAGACACTCTTTTAAATGAAGAACAAGAAAAAACATTAAGGCGCGTTAACATAATTCAAGAAAGTGGCCATCACAGCCCGTTTGACCACTTTTTAATCACGATGGAACTTGTGGATGTGCCAAAAATCATAGCAATGATGCTTAACAACGAAAAGGCATACACCACAAGTGAAAAAAGTGCAAGATACAGAAAAATGGAACTTCCAGAAGACGAAAAGAAAATGTATGATAAGTGGCTTGAAATTTTTGAAAAAGAAATTAAAGACCACTATCAAAAAGGATGTCCAGGTCTTTTCACAGATGACCGTATAACAAAACTCGCCCAAGAAAATGCAAGGTATCTCTCATCAGTTTTCGTTCCAACAACAATGACCCATACAGTAAGTTACAGACAATTCAACATTTTATATTCTCTTTTCAAAAAGGAAGCGGAACTTATTAAAAATGAAACAGACCCTTTTTACATAAGACTTAAAACAGAAATCGACAATTTATTAAAAAAATTTGAAGAAATTCCATATCTCAATGAAAAACTTTTCGACCAAAAACAAAGAAATTTAAGCCTTTTCGACCACAGGACAAATCGCCCAATAATTAGTCAATATGGTGATGTTTATAAAATTAAATATGAAGGCACTTTCGCACAACTTGCACAAGCACAAAGACATAGAACACTTGACTATCAACTAAGACTTCCACAAACAAAGAAGTTTTATGTGCCACCAATTTTAAAATCAAATGAAGTTTTGACAAATGCTTGGATAGAAGACTGCAAAAAACTTGCAAACAATTATCCACAAGGAATGCTTGTTGAAATTATTGAAAGCGGAAAGATAGAAAACCTTATTATGAAGGCAAAAGAACGCAAATGCACAATGGCACAACTTGAAATCGACAATCAAACAACGGCGTCAATCGAAGAAATTTACAACGAACTTGAAAAACAAAATCATCCTGCTGCGGAAGACTTAAAGCCATATAATGTGAAATCTTCTCGTTGCACTTTCCCTGATTATAAATGCCCAAATCAAACCCCATGTGGATTTAAAGAAGGCATACAAGGCGAAAGATTGATATAAAAAATCAAAACAGAAAATATGGTGTATTATGTCATGCATACTACACCATATTTTGTATTATATCATATTAAAGAAGTTCAAACAATTTTTGCTTATATTCTTCTTCACTGATAATTCCAGAGTCCCTTAAACGCTTTAAATCTTCAATTTGTTTTTTCTTATCTTCATAAGCTTTTGTTTCTTGTTTTTCTTCGTGTTTAATTTCATTTGGATTATTTACAACAATCACATCACTTACAAAGAAGGAAATCAAAAGCAAAATCCAAGGAAGAGTTCCCCCACAAAGCACAACTATAATAAATCCTGCAACAAACATCCCTTGTGAGCCCCTAAAATACTTTCCTTTTTGCCTAACCGCGTATAAAAGCAAAATGCTTCCAACAAGCGAAATTGCAAAACTAATTGTCGCCATCACGATATTTGTTGACATAAAAGAAATAAACATTGTGTATTCAATATAGGCGGCAATTACATCCCTATAAAACACAAACAAAATCGCTGTAATAAGCCCAAACAGTGAATTTAATATATTTATAATAGCGGCTGCAATTATCAAATTGCGTTTAGTTTTGTTCATATACATTGTTATATGTCCCCTTTGATATTTAATATGTTAACATTTAATAAAAATATTGTCAAATTATTTTGAAAAAAACATTTTTTATTATAAAATAACAAAGAGGTGTTTTATGAGAATAGAAAAACGCACAATCGTGATAACTGGTGCTTCAAGCGGACTTGGGCTTGGGCTTAAAAACTATTTTGAAAAGAAGGGAGATGTTGTAATTGACATCTCACTTGATGGAGTGAATTACAGTGTCGATGTAGCTGACCACAAAAAACTTAAAGCCGCATTTGATGAAATTTATCTTGAACATGGCGAAATTGATATGCTTATCACT
>CANRCQ010000032.1 GCA_947629145.1 uncultured Clostridia bacterium | reverse complement strand
GGCAAAAGCTATAATCAACAAAATTTGGAATATGTTTGTGTTGATAATATTGGCAGATTGATTTTGCCAAACCGACTTACAAAAGCATTCAACAAAATTTTAGAGAGGAACGGACTTAAACATATTCGTTTTCATGATTTGCGACACTCGTGCGCGAGCATTATGCTTGCAAACAATGTGCCAATGAAACAAATACAAGAATGGCTTGGACATGCCGATTTCAGCACGACAGCCAATATTTACTCTCATTTGGATTATAAAACAAAAATGGACTCTGCAAACACAATTTCAAATGTTTTTGATTTTGACAAAGAAAATGACGAAGTTGAAGAAAAACAAACAGAAAAATTAAGCACAGAAGAAATAGAGAAAGAGATTGAAGAACTGCAAAGACTTTTAAAGAAGAAAAAGCAAAAAGATTTTGAGATGTAAAAAAGAAGGCTGGGAGTAAAATCTCAGCCTTTTTTCTTTGTAAAAACCCGTGTTTTTCGCTACTTTTTTGAACTTTTTATTAGACATTTTATTAGACAACGCCAAAAAATGCCAAAATTTTGAGATTTTGAAGGCTCAAATTTAAATGTTCAAAAACGCCAATTTTATAAAATTTATTAGACAATTATAAAAATTTATTAGACAAAAATAGTTATGTTAAAATAATAAAACTCCTTAAAATAAAGGAGTTTATTGGTGGACTGCCGGGGGCTCGAACCCCGGACACCTCGATTAAGAGTCGAGTGCTCTACCAACTGAGCTAGCAGTCCATATTTGTTATTAAGTTGTTTTTTGACCCTTCGATTAAGAGTCGAATGCTCTACCAACTGAGCTAGCAATCCATAGTTTCCAATGAAAAACTATGTGTATTATACAACACAATTTTTACAATGTCAATCAAAAATTGGAAGAAAATTTTTAATCTTCCAAATCATCCACTTGAATAGTGCCGTGCAAGTTTTCAAAATCTCGAATATATCTTTTAATTGCAGTTTCAACTTCTTTGTTTTTACTACGACCATTAAAAGCGGCGGTGTATTCAAGTTTTTTATGCATAGTGTTTGATATTCTAAGAGTAAACTTTGGCCTAGTCATATATGCCTCCATAGACAAATTTTACTAAAAAATGAAAAAAATTGCTTTAAAATGCCGTCACAATTCGACACATTTTAAAAAAATTGCACAAAAAAAGCGGCTTTTGAATATAAAAAGGGCATGAAAAACGAAAAAATAATAAATTCAAGCAATCTTTTATATAATCTTCATCATTTTGCGGAACACAAGGTTTGTGCGATGGTAAAGGCAAATGCGTATGGGCATGGAACAAGAGAGATTGTGGAACTTTTGAATGGGAAGGTTGCGTATTTTGGTGTTGTAAGTGCTGACGAAGGGGCGGTTGTTAGAAGATACACGGATGCTCCAATTTTGGTTTGTGCAAAGACAGAAGAATTTGCGAAATGTCGAAGATTTGGCTTGGATGTTATGGTTGAAAACGAACGCGACATACTTCGTGCAAAGAATTTGGGAATGCATCTTAAAATAGATTGTGGGATGCATCGTTATGGTGTTTCAAGTGAAATTGAAATGAAGATGATTGACAGGCTTTTGGAAGAGAAGGGGATTGTTTTAAAGTCCGTTTACACACACTTTCCGCGAACTGAAAGCACAAAGGAAACAGAAAAAAATTATAAAAATTTTCTGCATTTAAAAAGTTTGATTTCTCAAAAGCCACCAATTTGTTTTGGGGGAAGTGGAATAAGCAAGTATTCCTTTGATTTTGATATGTTAAGGGTTGGGATTGGGCTTTATGGTTATGGGGACAGTTCACTTCGCGCGGTTATGCAAGTTGCTTCTCATGTGGTTAAAATTTTTCATGTAAAACGTGGGGAGTTTATCGGCTATGGGCAAAAATACAAGGCAAAAACTGACGGAGTGTTTGCGGTTGTAAACTTGGGCTACGGAGATGGGCTTTTTCGTGGACTTTCTTCCAATTTTAAAGTGGAGATTAATGGCAAGTTTTATGATGCTGTTGGAAACATTTGCATGGATGCATTTTTTGTTAAGGTGGATGAAAATGTGAGAGTTGGTGACAAGGTTTTTGTTATGAATGATGCACAGTATTTGGCGAAGCGCCTTGGCACAATTTCCTATGAAATTTTGACTAATTTTTCAAAAATGCGTGGAAAAACCATTATTATTTGAAATTTTTTTGCTATTTTTATGCAAATATGCTAATATTTACATATGAGAATTGACAGCGGAAAACTTAAAGGCAGAAAACTTTTGGAAAATAAATACAAACACATCCGTCCAACTACGGACAAGGTTAGACAAGCAGTTTTCACAAAATTGCAGTTTTTTCTTCCTGGGAAAAGCGTGCTTGACCTTTTTTGCGGAACTGGCGCTATGGGGATTGAAGCCTACAGCCGTGGTGCAGATGATGTTGTGATGGTGGACTGCGATTTTAGAAGTGTTCGCCTTACAAAAGACAATTTAAAAGTTGTTGGGGTTGACCTAAAAGTTGTAAAATGCGATGCTCTTGTTTTCTTGGACAAGTGTGACAGACAGTTTGACCTTATCATTGTTGACCCACCTTACAAAAGCGGACTTTATGAAAAAGTTTTGGAAAAAATTAAACAAAAAAATCTTTTGGCTGAAGATGGCATTATTGTCTGCGAACACGCTTTGGCTGATAAAATAAATTGCAACTTGTTTGAAGTTGTTGATGAGAAAAAATATGGGGAGATAGAAGTAACATATTACAAAGTTTCGTCATTCTAAAACGATAGTGAAGAAACTGAGATCCTTCGTTTCACTCAGGATGACGTAAGTAGAGTTCCATGACAAGAATGAGATTTCATGACGTAAGTGGGGCTTCGTAAGTGTCATTCTAAAGCGATAGTGAAGAATCTCTGAGATGTTTCGCTGTGCTCAACATGACGAAAGTGGGGGATGACAAAAATAGGATTCAACTTGATGTAAGGGGGCGAAAAATAGGATTAACTTGACAAGAATAGGGCTTTATGACGTGTAGGGGAGAATAATAATAAAATAGATTTTTGCACGTAAAAAAAGAAAGGGGGACACCTTTCTTTTTTAACATTATTTTTCGCGAGATGGGGTTGGATTGTTGTTGTCAGTATGCACTTGTGGGTGTTTAGATTTCAGTTGTTCAGGATAGGTTGTTGGTTTTACATAATTATGAGTCGCACCATTTTGAACAAGCATTTTAAATATAACTTCATTGCAATTTGATGCTGCAATATGCAAAGCCGTTTCGCCATATTTATCTTGCACATTTACATTCGCTCCGTGTTCGATAAGCAGTTTTGTAATTAGGGAGTTATCGTGATAAACTGCCCACATCAAGGCGGTTTTTCCATCTTCATTTATTGCATTTACATTTACATCTTTATCAATAAGCATTTTTGCGATTTCGGTGTTGTTGTGATATGTTGCCCACAGTAGTGGTGTGTAGCCATATTTATCAACTTTATTTAAATTTACACCTTTATCGATGCATATTTTTGCAATTTCTTGGTTGTCATTGACTGATGCCCACATTAAAGAGGTCTGGCCATATCCGCTTGTGGCGTTGATGTTCGCACCGTGGTCTAAAAGCATTTTAAACATTTCAGTGTTATTCATGCGCGCCGCCCAAATCAATGGAGTGTCGCCATCCTCAGTTGGAATATCAACATCCGCTCCATGGGCAAAAAGCAGTTCTGCAATTTCTGGATAATATTGGTCTGTTGCAAATAGCAAAGCAGAGAAAAAATTGTCGTATTTAATGTTAGGATTTGCGCCTTTTTCAAGATATTTTTTAATTTTTTTAATGTTTTTTAGATGAAGTGCTTCATATAATTTTTTGTTCAGTTTTTCTTGACGTGTTTTCATATCTTTCCCCCAAACAATTTCAAAATAATTTTAACATAGGCTTTTGGGTTTGTCAATAGGCAAATTTGTCATTCTAAAGCGATAGTGAAGAATTTCTGAGATCCTTCGTTTCACTCAGGATGACGGAAGTGGGGAATGACGGAAGTGGGGGATGACGGAAGTGGGGGATGACGGAAGTGGGGGGGGTGAAGAAATTAATGGGATGACGAGAAATGGGTTTTATGGCAATTATATTTTTTAAAGAAACTAACAACGCAAGTGAAATTGCAATTTTGTTTGTTTTGTTTGCTAAAAAAGAAGAAGATGTGTTAAAATGCTTATATGAATGGTTTTGACATTGAAAGTTTAAACGAACAGCAAAAAGAAGCGCTCCTTTGCACAGAAGGGGTTGTTTTAGTCACGGCAGGGGCAGGGAGTGGCAAAACAAGACTTTTAACACACAGAATTTGTTATCTTATTGACAAGGGTGTCAGCCCTTATAATATTTTGGCGATAACTTTCACAAACAAAGCCACAAATGAAATGAAAACGCGTCTTGAAGGCATGGGAGTGCATGGCGTTTGGATTTCCACTTTTCACAGTATGTGCGTGAGAATTTTGCGCGAACATATAGATTGCATTGGCGGATACACGAAAAATTTCACAATCATAGGCGATACAGACCGCGACAAGATTTTGAAAGACCTTTTAAAGAAAAGTAGTCTTGAAGATGAAGAAAAGGACAAGGTTGAAGTTCATCTTGACAACATCAAAAACAAAGGGCTTGACATAGATGACTATTTTGAAGCGCTGAAAGAATATCAAAAAGACAAAACTTTAAATGTAATTCAAAAGATTTGTCATGAATATGAAGAATATTTGCAAAAAAACAATGCATTGGACTTTGACGACCTTTTGAATAAAACACTGTTTTTGTTTAACAATTTTAAAGAAATTTTAAATATCTACGCAAATCGTTTTGATTATATTTTAGTTGATGAATTTCAAGACACGAATTTGGTGCAATACAAACTTATCAAACTTTTGTGTGGGGTGCATAAAAATTTGTTTGTGGTTGGGGATGAAGACCAATGCATTTACTCTTGGCGCGGAGCAAATTTTGAAAATATTTTCAATTTAAACAAAGATTTTGAAGATGTGAAAGTGTTTAAACTTGAAAGAAATTATCGTTCTACAAAAAACATTTTGACGCTTGCAAACAATGTCATAAAAAACAATAAAGAGCGTTTGGACAAAAACCTTTGGACAGAAAAAGACAGTGGGGATGGGCCAGTTGTTTACACCGCTTTTGATGAACGCGATGAAGCAATGTTTGTTGCAAAGACGATTGAAGATTTGGCGTGTGAAGGCTATTCTTACAACGATTTTGCAGTTTTGATGCGTGTGAATGCACTTTCGCGCGCACTAGAAGAAGGTTTTTTGTCTTATCAAATTCCTTACAAATTATATGGAGGATTTAAGTTTTACGAACGCGCCGAAATCAAATTGATTTTGGCATACCTTTCTATCTTTGTCAATCCGCGTGATGACATCTCACTTTTAAAGATTATAAACTTTCCTAAACGCGGCATAGGGGATGCTGGAATTTTGAATTTGCAGGCGGAAGCGGGCGACAGTTCACTTTTAGATTATCTTTTAAGTGACAAGTTGAAATTTTCAAAATATCATGCAAAACTTGAAAAATTCGTTGAAAATATCAAAAAAATGCAACAAAATTTGAAAATTTTGCCACTTTTTGACTTTGTGAAGAAAGTTATTGAAATTTTTGAGATTGACAAAGCGCTTGCTGGAAAGGATGAAGACAGCATTTCAAAACTTGCAAATATTGACAGTTTGCTTTCTGGTGTGCAGGAATATATGAACGACAATGACGGCGCAACCCTTGAAGATTATTTGGCGGAAGTTATGCTTAAAACTGATAGTGACCAAATTCAAGAAAATGGTGTTGTCACACTTTCCACAATCCACTCTGTCAAAGGTTTGGAATTTAAGGTTGTGTTTGTGGTTGGGCTTGAAGAAGGAATGTTTCCGCTTGCACGTGCTTCTTTTTCAAAAGCGGAAATGGAAGAAGAACGCAGGCTTATGTATGTTGCAATCACACGCGCCGAAGAGAGAATTTATCTTTCTTACACGGCAAAAAGATTTTTGTATGGCAAGTCAAGTTTTCAAACTCCAAGCAGGTTTTTAAGTGAACTTGGCATTGTTGATAAAAAGCGAACAAAGATTGTTTCAAATGATTTTGTTGCTGGTGAAAAGGAAGAGGTTTTCTCATCCGGCTTTCAAGTGGGGGACAAGGTTTTTCATTCGCGTTTTGGAGAAGGGCAGATTGTGGATATTTCGCAAGATGGGCTTGTTGCGGACATTCAATTTGATGTTGGAAAGAAAAGTTTGATGCTTAACATGGCAAAACTTGAAAAATTGGAGGATTAAAATGGACAAATTAAAAAGAATGAAAGAACTTGTGGATGAAATTTTAATTCACAACAGAAATTACTATGAACTTGACAATCCAACCATAAGTGACAAAGAATATGACAAATTGTATGATGAACTGGTTGATTTGGAGAAAGAAACTGGTGTTGTTTTGGACAACTCTCCAACTCAACGTGTGGGCGGAGATGTGCTTTCAAAGTTTGTCAAGAAAAAGCACGAAGTCAGGCTTTATTCTATGGGCAAGGTGCGTTCGTTTGGAGAACTTGAAGATTTTTACATTGACATGAAAAAATATGTAAAGGAGCCAACTTTTGCTGTGGAATACAAGTTTGATGGACTGACAATTGTCACAGAATATAATGACGGCAAATTTGTCAGTGCCACCACGCGTGGAAATGGAGAAATTGGCGAAGATGTGACAGCACAAGTTAAGACAATAAAAAGTGTGCCACTTGTCATCCCATTTAAAAAGCATATTCTCTTTCAAGGCGAAGGCATGATGACAAACTCTGCTTTCAAAAAATACAACAAAACCGCAGAAGAGCCACTTAAAAATCCGCGAAATGGAGTTGCAGGAGCAATTAGAAACCTTGACCCAAAAGAAACTGCACGAAGAAATTTGGATTATTTTTGCTATGCAGTTTTGACGGCAGACGGCAAAAAATTTGAAACTCAAAAAGAAATGCACGATTTTATTGCGCAAAATGGTTTTAAAACTGGCGACTTTTTTGAAGTTGTTAAAACCATGCAGGCGGCAGAAGAGTTAATCGACAAAATTGATGTTGTAAAAAACAAACTTGATGTTATGATTGATGGCGTTGTCATTAAACTTAACGAAGTTGCCCCACGCGAAGAAATTGGCTACACAAATAAATTTCCAAAATGGGCAAGGGCATACAAGTTTGAAGCAGAAGAAATTTCAACAATACTCAAGGATGTTGTTTGGCAGGTTGGAAGAACTGGCAAAGTTTCGCCAACCGCAATTTTAGAGCCTGTGCAACTTGCAGGGGCGACAATCTCGCGCGCAACACTCAACAATATTGAAGATATAAAAAAGAAAAAAGTTTCCATAGGAAGCAGAGTTTTCATAAGGCGCAGCAACGAAGTTATTCCAGAAGTTTTGGGCTTGGCGGAAGAATATCCACATTCAAAGAAGATTGTCGAGCCAAAAGTTTGTCCATGTTGCGGAAGTGTTTTAGTGAAAAAAGGCCCACTTGTGTATTGCAAAAATCACGACAACTGCAAAGAGCAGATTGTCAGCCGCCTTACACACTTTGTCAGCCGTGAAGCATTTAATATTGAAGGGCTTTCCGAGAAAAGCATTTTGCAGTTTTACGATGATTTGAAACTGAGACATTTTTCCAACATTTTCACTTTGAAAAAAGAAGACCTTGTAAAACTTGAAAAATTTGCGGATAAAAAGGCGGAAAATTTGCTTTCCAGCATTGAAAAGGCAAAAAAGATTGAGCTTGCAAGATTTTTGTTTGCAATTGGCATAAGCGAAGTTGGCATTAAAACCGCAAAAGATTTGGCAAAACATTTTAAAACTTTGGAAAATTTGCAAAATGCCACATATGAACAAGTGGACAGTATTGAAGATATAGGCGACATTATTGCACAGAATATTGTTGATTTTTTCAAAGATGATGACAATCTTTTGGAGATTAAACGCCTTTTCGATGTTGGTGTGGAAATCTTGCAGGAAGAAGAAGCAAAATCCAACAAACTTGAAGGGCTTACATTTGTGCTTACAGGCACACTGCCACATTATGCAAGAAGTGACATGACAAAAATAATCGAAGAAAACGGCGGAAAAACAGCGTCATCTGTTTCAAAAAACACATCATATGTTTTGGCTGGGGATGAAGCAGGCAGCAAACTTGACAAGGCAAAATCCCTTGGAATTAAAATTATAAGCGAAGACGAATTTTTTAAAACTTTCAAAATTTAGTTTATTTATTTGGTAATTTATATAAAAAATGATATAATAAAATTGGAGGACAAAATTATGACCCAAAAATATGTGGGGGGGGGATTTTAACAGCCCTTAAAAAAATAACACTTCTTCTTTAATAAAAAGTTGTTTGTTTAAATCAAATTTTATTAAAGGAGAAAAAGATATGGCTTATCCATTATTGCCACCGAAATGCCCAGAATGTCACAAAATGATGCATGAAGAACAAACTTGTGGTTTCTTTTGTGCAATTGAAGCAATTTTGAGAAAAATCATGTTTCCAGCGGCACAAACACGGTGGGCGTGCAAAAACGAATATCAATACAGCAATCGTAAAGCGGTTGAAGAATGGGAAAAACGCTACGCACCTATTTTTCAAGAAATTGAGAAAACTGTCAATGCCAAAGCACGAAATTATGCGGAAAGGCAAGCCAGAAAAAGTGATTTCAATTCTTCTATGGGAGAACTTGAAGAACGTTTTAAGCAAAAACAGTCGTTATCACAAAGGGCTGTTGGTGCTGCAAAAAATTTGGCTTCAAGTGTGGTTGGAATTGGTGGTTCTCAAAACAAGAAAAATGGAAAACCCATTATGATAAGAAAACGACCGCCAGATTGGACTTGTTGCAGCAACCATTATAAATACAAAACTAATTTTTATGGTTCAAAAGTTAAAAGAAAAGCATATAAGTTTTTCAAGCACGACCAGCATGGCAATTTAGTTCCAAATCGTTCTATATTTTAAAAAGGTTAAGCATATCTTAAAAAATTTGATTTAAACAAAGAAGATTGCTTAACTTTTTCTTCTTTGTTTATAAAAGGAGAAAAATATGCTTAAAAAATATGCGGGGGGGGGATTTTCCCTAAGTAAAAAATGTTTTTGCATATCGCTTTCCTTGGCAGTTTTGTCAAAGGGGGTCAGATATGTTTAGAGATGTTATTACAGAACTTACCGAAGCGATGCTAAAATCGTTTAGTAAGGGATTGAAAAAGGGAAACCCTATGCTTTGCCAAAGTTGTAAAAAAGCTTTGATAAAAAAGCAAAGTGTTTTTTCACATTATTGTGAAGTTGCTGCATTTAAATTTGTTGTTGGAGCGATTTCTGCTATTGATGGTGAGGCAACATCCGCTATTCCAGCACCAGATTACAGATTTAGTTGTCCAAAATGTGGAGCAATGTATGCTTTGATTGAAGGAAAATTTGTGATGCTTAAAAAGGGAAGCAAACAAAGCGATTAACAGGGTTTAGGGTTTCCATAAAAAGGAGATTTTTATGGCTATAGGCCCTAAATGCAAAGAATGCGGAAAAGAAATGACGCCAAAACAAATGCTTGGTTTTAGTTTTGCGCTTCAATTTATTATTGATGTTGTCACAAGCAGCGGTGTAAAGGCGCTTACAGACCAAGAATTTGGTTGTAAAAATAAAGTCAAAAATCCAAAGTATAAAGAATGGCTTGATTTAAAGAAAGATTATGACATGAAAATGCAAGAACGTCAAAAAATTATTGATAGGAACAACAGAAAGCCATTTGGATTTTTAAAACAGCAAGTCCCACCACCACCGCCACCACCACCTCCAGAACCGCCAAAACAAATTCCTTGCGCAAACCATTGGAAGAGTAAAGCGGTTGGGCAATTCAATGAATCTATTGTAAAGAAAAAGAAACAAGAGTTTTATTATGCTGACGGAAGAAAAGTTCAAAAACTTTTGTAAAATGCTTGACATAGCCGGCATAGTTAATGTATAATGTGCATAGTTTCGTTGTCGGAAACTATGCTTTGACAAAAAGCAGAAACAAACAACAGGTGGCAAGTTTTATATTGTTTCACCGATTTAGGCAGGTTTGCTTAAAGTCGCTTTGCGATTGTGTTGTTCATGTTTATTTCAAAAAGCATTTTTCATGGCGCGAAATTTTCGCGTCATTTTTTATGACAAATTTTAATTAAAAGGAGAAAAAGATGTCTACATTTAACCAATTACTTAGAAAAGGAAGAAAAACTTTTGAAAAAAAGAAAAAAGCACCTCTTCTTGAAGAATGCCCACAAAAACGTGGCGTTTGCCTTTCTGTGAGAACTGCAACACCTAGAAAGCCTAACTCCGCTCTTCGTAAAATTGCCAGAGTTAAACTTTCAAATGGTCAAGAAGGAACTTGCTATATCCCTGGTATAGGTCACAACTTGCAAGAACACAGTGTTGTCCTTGTTCGTGGCGGACGTGTGAAAGACCTCCCTGGTGTGCGTTACCACATCATTCGCGGAACTTTGGACACTGCTGGTGTTGCAAACCGCAAACAAGGCCGTTCTAAATATGGCGCTAAAAGACCAAAATCTGGGAAATAAACAACACTTTTCTTTTAAGTGATAAAAGAAATAAAAAGTGGAACTTTTGATTTCCTTATATCCCTTGAAAATTATAGGGGCTGTGTCATAATCGACACATATAAAATTTTTAAAAGGAGTTATTTAACATGCCAAGAAGAAATAGTGCGGTTAAGAAAGAAGTTTTGCCAGATCCAATCTATGGCAACAAAGTTGTGACAAAACTTATTAACCAAGTTATGATGAGTGGTAAAAAAGGCCTTGCACAAAGAATTGTTTATGGTTCTTTTGACATTATTAAAGAAAAAACAAGCCTTGAACCACTTGATGTTTGCTTAACCGCAATCGAAAATGTAAAACCTATGCTTGAAACTAAAGGACGCCGTGTTGGTGGGGCAACTTACCAAGTTCCTATGGAAATCCGTCCAGAACGTCGTCAAACTCTTGCTATTCGTTGGATTGTTAACAACGCAAGAAAACGCACTGGCGAAAGAAATATGAACGAAAAACTTGCTGGCGAACTTATCGATGCTTACAACAATACTGGTGCTTCAATCAAAAAACGTGACGAAATGCACAGAATGGCTGAAGCAAATAAGGCATTTGCTCATTACAAGTGGTGATGCTGCGCTGGTGGCTCGTTTTCGTCCTTGCACGAAAAGCATCGCTTTGACGCTTGCATCACCACTTAGCGACCAAACGCAAGTCGCAGCAAAGCTTGGCGACTTGGTCGCTACTCTCTTGCGAAGTGGGGCGCTGGCGAGATCCTTCGCGTTGCTCAGGATGACGAAGGGCACTGCTGCGATCATATAAATGTTCCACAGTAGTCGCGCAAAATCGCCAATGAAATGCGATTTTCGTTTGGCGCGAAAAAGAGGCAAAACCAAATGTAAAAGCGCCGCTTTTTGCCATGTAGTGGCAAAAACAAGCCAAAATGCAGGTTTTGCCGTTCGTCATTCTGAGCCATAGGCGAAGAATCTCATGAGATGTTTCGC
>CANRCQ010000031.1 GCA_947629145.1 uncultured Clostridia bacterium | reverse complement strand
AGGGTTCGGCTGTTCGCCGATTAAAGTGGCACGCGAGCTGGGTTCAGAACGTCGTGAGACAGTTCGGTCCCTATCTATCGTGGGCGTAGGATATTTGAGAGGGCTTGCTCCTAGTACGAGAGGACCGGAGTGAACGCACCGATGGTGCACCTGTTGTCACACCAGTGGCATAGCAGGGTAGCTATGTGCGGTTGAGATAAACGCTGAAAGCATCTAAGCGTGAAACTTGCCTCAAGATTAGATATCCCATAACATAAGTTAGTAAGACCCCTTGCAGACTACAAGGTTGATAGGTCGCATGTGTAAGCACATATATCTAAAAGTGTTCAGCTGAGCGATACTAATAGGTCGAGGGCTTAATCACGGATTATAGTATTTTTAAGCTTCCTTCTAAGTATGTAGTTGTCAGAGAACTTATTCTCTGGTTGAATATTGTCTTATCCTATCCTCCTTTCTTTTTATAGGCAATATTCAATTATACTCGATAATTTCAACGAAAGTTATAATTATTATTTTTCAGGAAGTTTTGAAGACAAATGTAAAATATTTGTAAGCAAAATTGAGTGAAAAATATATAATTTTCAACGAAAGTTGTGATTATACCATAACCAGTGGCGATAGAGAGAAGGTCCCACCTGTTCCCATCCCGAACACAGAAGTTAAGCTTCTCATCGTCTAAAATACTTGGCTGGCTGACGGCCTGGGAAAATAGAACACTGCTGGTTAATCATTAAAGCGACCGTGTTAGGTCGCTTTTTTGTTAACCAACAAGCAGTGTTCTATTTTGCAATCTTGACAGATTGCAAATGCTACGCATTTTCCCAGGCTTGCCCATGAAAAACAGCCAAGGCGTGAAAGTGTTCGCGGCTGGCGAAATCCTTTGGATTTCTAACCCCACTGCTGGTTAATCATTAAAGTAGGCGCAAGAGCCTACTTTTTTGTTGTAAAAAATGTTTTTTTGTGAAATAAGTGCAGCAGTGTTCTGTGGGCTTTGCCCACTGCTTGCATTAAGCAAGCAATTTTCCCTGGGAAAAGCCCACCCAGAAGAGTAAGTGTCCGTGGTGGGAGAAAAATTCTGCGAATTTTTAAGCACACTGCTGGTTAATGTCAAAAGCCACCGCATGAGGTGGCTTTTTTCTTTGAAAAAAATATTTATTCCCAGCAGTGTTCTGCACACTTTGTGTGCGTTTGCTTTGCAAACATTTTCCCTGGGCGGGGTTGAGATCCTTCGTTTCACTCAGGATGACGGAAAGAATTGAGATTCTTCGCCTACGGCTCAGAATGACGAATAGGGGATTGTTTAGAATGATGGATTGTTATGTCTAAAATGACTTGTAAGCACCACTTTCGTCATGTTGAGCGGAGCGAAACATCTCTAAAACAAGGCAAAATGACAAAATTTCCTTAATTTTTAAAAAAGGTTGACAAATCCCCCCCCGTGATACTATTAAGGTGGGAGGGAATTATGTTTAATTATTATCCTAGAAATATAAAGTTTAGAGAAAGTGACCCAGATGAGTTGAATGCTTTTGATGACAATTTGCTTGATAGTTTGGCGAATAGTGGAGAAATCGATGAAAATATAGCAAAAAATCCAGAAGGGCACAAGAAGGAGATTGTGGACATCTATCATCGTCAATTTGAAGGGTTAATTAAAGATGAAAAAACAAGTTTTAGCAATTATGTTTGGACAATAGCATCGATGTTGACCAATTTTATGCCAGATTATCCACCAGAAAACATGACTGCGGAGAATATTCATTTTGATCCACTTAGTGCTTTTAAAGCTTTTTGTGCGGCAAGGATGAATCCAAAAATACTTATTAAGGACAAAGAAGACCTTGCAAAAGTTCAGCCTGCTGCAAGAAAATATTACAGTGATTTGATGGATTCTTACATAAAAAATGGCGGAGATTTTGAAGCAATAAGGCTTATGCTGACCAAGATGGAACTTGAAGCCACAAAAACTCCTTATCATGAAAAAGAAGAATTATGCATTGTTGATTTGCAGCAAAAAGCGGCTGAAATTTCAACACCATATGACAAAATTTTTGACACAGCCACACAAATTGCAAAATTGCAACAAGAAAGCAGAAAAACAAATGACCCTGACAAACAATATGAAATAGACGACAAGATAACTGACCTTAAGGATTCACTCAAAGATATGACAAAAGATATAGACCCAAAGATGTTGCAAACAATGGCTGCTGAAAAGAAACAAAGATTGGGGATTGAACAAGAAATTGAATATGAACATTCAGGAAAATCAAAGGACAACAACGACATTGCGTTTAACACAGAACTACATAATAAGCCAAGTTATAATGGAGCAAACATGGTGGAATTTATGGCAAACAACAAAATAAAACAACAAGAAGGCCAGAAAGAAATGTAGAATAAAAAGCACAACAATTTGTTGTGTTTTTTTGTCATGTTGAGCAGAGCGAAACATCTTTGAGATTCTTCGCCTACGGCTCAGAATGACGACTTGGCAAAACCTGCATTTTGGCTTGTTTTTGCCACTACATGGCAAAAAGCGGCGCTTTTACATTTGGTTTTGCCTTCTTAGCGACCAAACGCAAGTCGCAGCGATGCTTGGCGACTTGGTCGCTACTACTGTGGAACATTTTATATGCGTAAGTGTGAACTACGGAGAGAGATTCTTCACTTCGTTCAGAATGACGAATAAGTGAGTGCAGAATGACGGATAAGTGGGTTCAGAATGACAACTGCAGCAATTTCAAAAAAGGTTGGTGCAGAACTTGATGCATTGAAAAAAGAAGTAGAAGAATTGAAAAAGGTGGAATGCCCACATTGTGGAGCCCACGTTGAGAAGGAAGTTGATTTTTGTCCAAAATGCGGAACGAAATTAAGAGAAGTTTTGAAAAAAGAAGAAAAGAAATAAAGATATTTTATATTTAAATAATAAAATTTAAAAATCGGCCGAAAGGCTGATTTTTTATATTGACTTTTTGCATGAAATGAGTTATAATATCGCCACTGGAGTGAGAAATGATATATAAAAATACATATGTTTATGAAAAAGATTTGGAAGTTAGCAATTATGAAGAAGTGAAAGACTTGATTGAAGAAGGCCTTCCTTTTAGGGTTGCTGGCAGCGATTGGATTTACAAATTTGAAGGGGAACATAAAAAAGGAACTTTTTATGCAAAGGCTATGAATAAACAAAGTGTTTATGCAAGAAGAAATATGCTTTTTAAGGTTGTAAATGTTGACGACCCAGAAAAGAAAATCTTTATTGGCAAGGAACATGAAGAGTTTATTTTAAAAGAAGTTTCTTCTTGGGTGAGGGATGTGAACGAAAAATGGAAGGCCTATGGTGGCTGTGATTTTAAGGCATATCTTCGTGCAATTCCGCTTTCCATGTTAAGTTATGCAGACTTTTTGGAAAGGGTTGTTGAAACTTTAGATAACAGTTTTGCCACAAAATTGAAATATATTCGTGCTGTTGATTCAAGGGAACGTTTTAAGAAAATGAACGAAGAAGCGGTGAAGTTGGTGTGCGACAGAGTTAAGGAAAATCCTGAAGAAATCAGGAAAGCCCCAAAGCAATTATCATTTTTCGACATGATAGACAGAAGCAAATAAGCATAACAAAAGTTATGCTTTTTTTAAAATGAGTATTGACAAATGGGGTTTTTAATGTTAAAATTTTTTTGAGGTGGATGGCTATGGATTCATTTGAAATGACAAAACAGTCACTTAAACATTGTTATCGTGTGGACAGATATTCTATTGCCGACATTGACACGAATGAAGTTGAAAGATTGGCGGAATATTTCATTGTCACAGGCGATAATTCTTGTATTCGCGTGATTGACTATGATACGGCTGCGGTTAAGATTTCCGTGTATGGCAACAGTTGTTTCAGTGATTATGAAACATATTATCCTGCGGAATACATAAACACTTTACATGACTTAATTATGATTTACGATTATTGTATAACCGAACTTAGAAAAATGCCGCTTAAAGAAGCGCATAAAAGCGAATTGTTTTATTTCAAGAAAGAGATTGACAAGATGTTGGTTTCTGGGCAGATTTACAGTATAGGATTTCCTGTTGATAAAAAGATGGAGTTGCAACAGAGATGCAATTATCTTGCACACGCATATGAACTTGAATGGAACGGCACAATTTCCATTGGAACTTGCAGAAATTTTTCCAAGATAGAAGACCTTGACAGATATGTCGAACAAAACAAGTTGACCCTTCCTGAAAACAAGGAATCAAAAGACAAACGCGTGTTTGCACTTGTTAGAAACAGAATTTCCACGGACTTTGACCCACTTGAAAATGTAAGAGAGATTGGAGATGACCTTTTTAGATATAAAATCGGCATGGCGCCAGGAATAAAAGAAATTCGAGCGATTGAACTTGCAGATGCAAAATATATGAAAGAGTATGTGAGAGTGTTGAAAATGGACAAAAAAGTGCAGAAGTTAAATGACAAGATTCCATTTTCAAGAAGCAAGGCGCAACTTCAAAAACTTGTGGACAAATCGCAGAAACTTGAAGATAAAATTGAAAAAGACAGCGCACATATCATGTTTTTAAAAGATTGAAATTTTTCAATCTTTTTTTAAACAAACACTTGACAGAGTGATTTTATTTTGTTATATTAAAAAAGAATTTAACAAAAAGGGGGCAAAAAAATGAGCAAAGTTGATACAAAATTAGTTTGTGAAGGTTTTTTGTCCTTAGAAGTTTGGGAGTTTTGACCTTCACTAAATTTTAAGGTGGAGGTTTTTTATGAAAGAAAATACTTTTAAAATAACAAATTATTTAAAAAAATACTCGTTTTTGATATTTTTATATATCTTTATTTATCTTTTGGCAAGTGCTTGCACAGTTTTAATCACAATTGGCACTGCCGAAATTGTTGAACTTATCACAAACGAAAAATATCAAATTGCGATCTATTATTCGCTTGGAGTGATTGGACTGCTTTTGGTGCAGAGATTTTCTTGGTGGGTGACAGACATCATCTACTACAAAGTTTCTGCAAATGTCACTATGGAGATAAATCAAGACCTTTCCAAGCAGGCATTTAAACTCAACTCCAAAACTTATGCCGACCACAACACAGGAACCTTTGTGCAAAGAATTGTGCATGACCCAGAGATGATTGTGTCAAATTTAAGCGAAATTTTTGTAAGCATAAGCGACCTTTTGACATCCATTGTTGTGTTTGTTTACATTGCAACACTGAATGTTTACATTTCACTTTTGCTTGTTGTTTTGGTTGTGATTGCAACAGGGCTTGAATATTGGCGTGTGCATTACAGACGCGGCGCGAGATTTAAACTTAGACGCAAACGCGACAAAGTGCATTCGCTTACAACCGAAATTGTGCGAAGTGAAAAAGACATCAAATCCATGGGGCTGGAAGAAAAACTCAGTGAGCAGACCTTGGAATGTTATCGCGATTACAATCAATATGACAGAAAGATAAACACCATTGATTTGCATCTTTGGAGTTTGCGAAACTTGATTATCAATGCTGGCACAATGGCAATTTTGATTTTGGGAATTACATTTATTGAAAAGGGGCTTATTGGGCTTGCAACATACATGATTGTCTTTTCAAATCGTAACAGCATTTTTGATGTTGTTTGGGGATTTGGACGAATTGGAAATATGCTTGCAGACATCAAAATTTCCAATCAAAGAATGTCGGCGCTTTTTGACGAGAAAGAGTTTGTCACAGAAAAGTTTGGAAACAAGCCGCTTTTAAATGTTTCAGGTGGTGGAAGTGTTGTGTTTAAAGATGTAAGTTATACATATTATGAATATGACTATGAAAGCGAAGAGCAGGAGCAAACACCAAAAAAGAAAAAGACAAAGGCGGAGAGAAAACTTGTTTCAACGAATCATCTTTTTGAAAAGTTGTCGTTTGAAATTAAGCCTAACACCACAGTTGCGTTTGTTGGGAAAAGCGGAAGCGGAAAATCCACAATTTTAAATCTTATGAGCAAAATGTATGATGCGGACAGTGGAGAAATTTTGATAAATGGCGAAAATATTCAAGATATATCAAAAGATTCTCTTAGAAAAACCATTTCGCTTGTAAATCAATTTCCATATATCTTTGACATGACAATCAAGGAAAATTTGTTACTTGCAAAAAGAGATGCCACTGATGAAGAGATTTATGAGGCACTTAAAAGCGCAAATTTGGATGAATTTGTTGCTACACTTCCACTTGGCATAAACACCAAAGTGGGCGAAAGCGGAATAAAACTTTCTGGTGGACAAAAGCAAAGGCTTGCCATTGCAAGGGCGCTTCTTAGAAATTCAAACATAATCATATTTGACGAATCGACAAGTTCGCTTGACAACTTTGCACAGGAAGAAGTGAAGAAAAGCATAGATTCGCTGAAAGGCAAAAGCACAATTGTGATTGTTGCCCACAGGCTTTCCACAATCAAAAATGTTGACCATATATTCTTCTTGGACAATGGAACAATCGTTGACGAAGGCACATTTGACGAACTGTTTGAAAGAAACATAACTTTCAAAACAATGTTTATGGCAGAAAACATCTAGGCAAAACCTGCATTTGGGATTGTTTTTGCCACTTACATGGCAAAAAGCGGCGCTTTTACATTTGGTTTTGCCTTCTTAGCGACCAAACGCAAGTCGCAGCGATGCTTGGCGACTTGGTCGCTACTACTGTGGAACATTTTGAAAAGTGTAAGAAAAACCACGAAGCAAGAGATTCTTCGCGTTGCTCAGAATGACGGTGAGGGTAAGATGTCATCCTGAGTGAAACGAAGGATCTTGAGTTCAAAATGACGAGTGAGAGTGTTGAAAATAATAGGAAAGTGAATTTTAAATGACGAAAATCGTCAAAAAAGCAACTTAAAAAATTTTAACTATTTTGTTTATTGATTTGACATTGTTTTTTTGAAAGTGTTACAATCGGTTCATGGAACGAAAGAGAGTTTTACTGACATACATAGAGTCTGGAATGGGGCATATCACATCCATTCGCTCTATATCAGATAATTTAAAGAAATATTATGGCGACAAATTTGAGATTTTGGACACCTATATTATGAACGAGGACAAAAATCTCAAGCGCTGGGAAAAGTTTATCATAAAACAGACCAAAAACACCAATCGCATTTGGGGCTTTGGAAGTTTTATTTTTTGGTTTTTGCACTTTATGGGTGGACTGAAGTTTATGAGATTTATTCATCGAACTGTTTTTGCAGGCCACACAAAGCACTGTTTAAAAGCATTCAAAAAATACAATCCAGATGTCATTGTAAGCACACATTATTTTCTTACTTTTGCTGGGCTTGAATATCGCAAAAAAGTCAATCCAAATTGCAAGATTATCACTTACAATCCAGACAACAACGTGCATCTTTGGTGGGACAATCGCGAACACCTTTTTCTTGTCAACAACCAAGCAGCATTTGACGAAGCAGTTGGCATAAGAAAGTTTAATCCGTCAAGTGTTGAAAAGGTTTCTTTTATTGCGCGTGACCAGATTGTGAATGCCAATCTTTCAAGAGAAGAATATCGAAAGAAATTCAATCTTCCAGAACAATTTACCGTTGTTATTGCAGACGGCGTTTATGCCTGTGGAAAAGCGGAAAAGGTTTTAAAACAACTTTTAAAAATAAATGCGCCAATTACAATTATTTTTGTTGCAGGCAAAAACGAAAAATTGTTAAAAAAATATCAAAAAGTTGCGCAAAACAGGAAAAATCTTGTTGTGCTTCCTTTTATGCAGAACATAAACGAATATTACAAGGCGGCGGATGTGTTTATCACAAAGGCTGGGCCAAATGCTGTTTTGGATTCTGTTTTCATGGGCACACCTGTTTTGATTGACCTTTACGCACATCCTATTGAAAAGGCGACAACCAAACTCTTTACAGAAAATCTTGGGGCTGGAAAGGCGATTTACAAACCTAAGAAAATCAAGGAACAGGTTGAAGTTTGGATTAAAGACAACAGCGAACTTTTAAAGTTTGAAGAAAACTGCAAAAAGATAGACAAATTTGAAAGTGGTGGGAAACTTTCCGCTGATGTGATTTACAATTATGTTCAGCAGCCACAGGTCACTGAGTTTAAAAGCGATTATAAAAACCGCTTGTATGAGTGCGCTTTGCAAGACAATTTGAATGTTTTGACAACACCTTACAATGTGAAAACACAAAAAGAAAATGTCAATTATGACAAAATTGTAAACCTAAGTTTTGGCGAAAAGATTTTGAGAGTTGTTGTAAAAAGTGTTGTTGCCACATTTGGCAGTATGTTAAACTTCTTTGGCTTTGGGCTTAAAGTGATTGGAAGAGAAAACTTAAAGGGCATAAAATCCGCAGTTGTGGTTGCAAATCACGTGCATTATGTGGACTGCCTTTGGAGTTTGCGTGTTTTTAAAGGGAAACAACTTTATATTACTGGCGCGCCACATAACTGGAAAAAGGGCTTTGGTGGAAAGATTTTAAAGACCGGCGGAATTGTGCCAATGCCAACTTCCTTTTCACAAGGGAAGGCATTTTTAGACACAACCAAAAAACTTTTAGACAAACCTGCATTTGTGCAGTTCAATCCAGAACAATCCCTTTGGATTAGATATGAACAATCTCGCCCTTTCAAAAAAGGTGCTTTTATTTGCGCTGCGGAAAACAATGTCCCAGTTGTTCCTGTGATTTACACTTTCAAAAAGACACATTTTAGAAGAAAGAAAAAGGTTGTTGCACATATTGGAAAACCTATTTATGCGCCGGACAACCTTTCAAAGGCACAGGCTTGCGAATATCTTAAACAAAAATCCCAAGAATTTTATGATAACACCATAATCGACTTTTATGGCTATGACAAACAAACCTACGCAATGAACAAAATAAATTATCCTAAAAAATAAAACCGCAAACCGCGGTTTTTTATTTTTCAAACATATTTATGATATGTTTCTTCTTTTGTTTGGCATATTTATAGGCGAGTGCAGTTCCACTTTGTGAAAAATCTTTTGAATTTCTTTCTGGAACATAATTTTCATCAAAATAAAATATACAAAAATCGCTTTTATCTATCATAGCCCTGTTTCTTTGAATATAACTTGTCTTTCCTGCACAATATTTGTTTTTAAATTCCCACTCTTCTTCAAAACCTTGCAAATGAACTTCTTTTTTCAAAACACTGGAAAATATTTTTTCGGTGTTTTTTCTTTCGTTTTCCATAATGCAAACTTCACTTTTGCAAGTTATACAAACTCTTTTAATAACAGGATATTCTTTTTTTATTGCAGTTACTATTTGATAACACAAATCATTGAATACACTTTTGCTGCCAAAAACAAAGGATAAAACATTCTCTTCACATATCAACATTTCAACTATTCTTCTTATAGAACATTTCAGCTCATCCGTGATTTTAATTTTTCTATGACCAATAAAACAACAAACTTTATGTATCTCCATACTCAAAACACCCCTAAAATGTATTTATGAACACTCACAATACACATTATAACATAATTTTATGTTTATGTGTATTCATTTTTATATTTTAGTTAAAAATTTATGTTGCAGAGTTATTAAAGCCAATTCATTTATCAATTATAATTTTATTGATATAAATTTAGGGGGGCTAAAATGGAAATAAAAGAAATTTTAAATAGAATTGGCTATGTGAGAAATACAAAAAATTTATCTGCAAGAGAAGTGAGTTTAAGAATAGGCATGAGTCCACAATATGTGGCACAAGTTGAAAGTGGGAGAATTGTTTTGACTGTGGAAAAACTTTTGCAAATTCTTGAAGTTTGCGATTTTCCATTAGAAAGATTTTTTAGCCCAAACATCGTAGATTATAACGAAGACCAAGAATTGAAAAATTTAATTGAAAGCCTTCCATCCAATAAAAAGAAAAATATTATAGAACTTTTGACTAAGTGAAGGGGATTGAATGAATTTAGATGATGCAATTAGAAAAAGAATAAAAGAAATCGTTGAAGAAAATAAAACGACTCTCACGGCGTTATGTTTAAATTCAAACTTAACACCTTCAACTGTTTTTGATTTTATGTATGGAAAAAGTAAATGCCCTAAAGTTATTACAATAAAGAAACTGTGTCTGGGCGCAAATATAACATTGCAAGAATTTTTCGCAAAAGACTATTTTAATGATATAGATGATTTGAATATTTGATTTTCAAGGGGTGGTTATGAATTTAAACAAGGCGTTTGCTATGAGATTGAGCAAATTATTACATGAAAAGGGGATGTCTAAATATAGGCTTGAAAAAGAAACAGGGCTAACTCACTCCGCTTTGAGATATATCTTTAATGAAGTTAACAATGATGTTTACTTTTCAACTATTGTAAAAGTTTGTTCTGCATTAAATATGACTTTGGTTGAATTTTTTGACGATGACCTTTTCCGTCTTGAAAATTTGGATGTGTAAAGTGGAATGAAATTTACTTGACAAATGCCACTCAAATGAACTATAATATTAACATCAATTGAATAACACATAAAGACTGAACTGAGAGAGCCTCTCGATGAAGTTCGACCAACCTGCATGAATGTAAGGTGGTAATGGGGAATTGGCAATATGCCAAGACTATGTGGTTTTAAGTATTAGAGTATTAACTCCACATAGGAATATGTGGAGTTATTTTTTTGTCAAATTAAAAGGAGAAACAATGGTATCAAGAGAAACAAGCAGCATCACAGAAATAAACCAGAAAGGTGTTTATAGTGGGTTTATTGGCAGAAGATTGTTTAAAATTATTAGATACGACAAAGCCAAAGAGTTGTTAAGTGCATCGCAACAAAATATTGGATTTAAAAATACTGATGGTGGAATTATCGTCTTTCCTGAACTTTCTTCAACTGAAATGGCAAATTGGCTGAAACAAAAAGAGATGTTTAATTGGACAATAGGAAATTATCTTGATGGCAAATACAAATCTAATTTTGGTGTAAGGTTTGATGAAACAAGCCTATGTGTTCAAATCAATAACATTACTTCAACTAAGTTAAAGGACATTGCTCTGAAGATGTGCAAAGATTTAAGGCAAGGAAGTGTTTTAGTAAAAGATTTCTCAACAAATAAAATATGGGGAGTGTAAATATGAGAGCAAGGGAAAGCAAAAGATTTTTTGCAAGTGTTGATGGAAACTATGATAAGACCAAACTACAAACAAAGTTAAAGCATTTAGGTTTAGAATATCAAGACTTCTCAGTTGGCTTAGATGAAACACCAGAGAACTTTTTAATGATTTGGAACACTGCCTACACCTATGAACAATTTGAGCAAATCATATTGAGTTTAAACAAAGCAATCAAAAATGGAACTGTTTGGCTTGGAAGAAAAGTTGATGGAAATTACCAGATAAATGTTTGGAAGATTGATAGCAAAGGCAATTCAAAACATCAAGAAACAAAAATTATTGATGCAGCCACATTGGCTATCGATGCTTCAAATGTGGAGTTTGGAGAGTTCCAAGACAATATATGTGCAGCATCAGCAGAGTGTATGATAGGTTGTTATGCAAGAAGACGATTGTTAAAAGAACTCAAATCAAATTATAAAGGAGATGAAAAATAATGATATTTGAAAAGAAAAAACTTGAAACAGAAAAAGGCAAGGGGGAATTTATTCCAAATGATGCTGCACTTAGTGACATAGAAATAAACATGATAGCACAAGCAATACACAATGCAACTATTATTCCTTTCAGCACGAAAAATTCCATTATGAATAAGTTGAAATATATGGCAAGTGACGACTTATGTAACTTTTTTGATAAACATCTTTTTATATCAAAAGAAGAAAAACAAAAAGAATTATATACTCAATTTGCTGAAGATATGATAAAAATATTAACAGAACAAAGGCCGATGATTATAGAAATAGAGAAATCAAATAAGCAAGAAACAATAGAATTTAACACCTATCATGTCTTTTCTAATGGTAGAAATTATAAACTTGTAGGGGCAGAAAAAGACAGCGACAAGGCAACTATTATATATTTCTATCAAATAAAATCCTATAAGATATTGGAAAATAAAACATTTAAGAAAAGAAAATTAAAAGTTGATAAACTTTATTTTGTAGAAAATGTATTGCAAGAACTAAAGGCTATGTTTCCAAAAACATTTGTGATAAAATAAAAATTAAACTGGGCGGCTGTTTGCTTGCATAGGCAAGCAGTGTGCGATGCACACAACCGCAAGGGGCAATAAAAAACCTTGACCGAAGTCAAGGCGATTTTTTTGGCTCCTCAGGTAGGATTT
>CANRCQ010000030.1 GCA_947629145.1 uncultured Clostridia bacterium | reverse complement strand
AATGTAAATAAAATCATCGACCAAATAGGAAAATTGATACATAAACTCAAAACAGAAAAATTTGATGAAACGCGTCTTGATTTAATTAAAAAGAACAGGGAATATCGCAAAAAAGAGTCAAGCATTGACAAAACAAGTGAAGGGCAAAGATTATTTAATGCATATCTTCAAGATGGCACAAAATATTTCACCAAAAAAGCCAACAATCGTGTTAAAAAATTGTTTAACTCAGTCACCGCTGACGACATTTTAAACCTTTCAAACGAAATCTTCTCCACCCCTGAAAATGTGTATGCTGCAATACTTACTGGACAGAAAGACAATGATTATTATTCATATAAGAAAATTCAAAAGATAGTGACCGGAAAAAATATTGCAAAATCAAAAAGTGAACCAGTAAAAAACTTAAAACAGCAAAAAAAACAATAAAAAAACAATAAAAAAACAATAAAAAAACAATAAAAAAATAATAAAAAAATAATAAAAAAATAATAAAAAAATAATAAAAAAATAATAAAAAAAAAAAATAAAAAATACACTCGTTTGAGTGTATTTTTTAATACGCAAAATCTTTTTCAAGTGAACTGAAATTACTTCAATTCTACAACAGCGCCAGCTTCTTTAAATTTAGCTTCAAAGTCTTTTGCTTCAGCAGCAGCGACATTTTCTTTAACCATCTTAGGAGCGCCATCAACGATAGCTTTTGCTTCAGAAAGTCCAAGACCAGTAACTTCTCTAACAACTTTGATGACAGCAATTTTGTTTGCGCCAACTTCTTTCAAGAAGATGTTAAATTCAGTTTTTTCTTCAGCGGCAGCATCAGCAGCAGCGCCTGCAGCAGCAGGAGCGGCAGCAGCAACTGCAACTGGTGCAGCAGCGCTTACGCCAAATTCTTCTTCCAAAGCCTTTACAAGCTCTGAAACTTCAACGATAGTTAATTTTTTGATTTCTTCAACAAGATTTTTAATATCAGCCATTTTAATTTTCTCCTTTTTAAAATAAGATTGTTATGCGATTTTTAAAATTACTTTGTTGCAATCGCATTCAAAGCAACAGCCAGTCCCCTTGCAGGTGCTGACAGAACTCTGCACAAACTTGCAGCAGTGTTGTTCAAAGTTCCAAGCAGTTTTGCAATAAGTTCTTCCTTTGATGGAAGTTTTGCAAGTGCTTCAATGTTGTGAGCATCAACAGATGTTCCGTTTAAAATTCCAAATTTGATAGCCATTTTACTATTGTTTTTGATAAAGTCGCAAACGATTTTTGCAGGTGCAACTTCGTCAGCATATCCAATAGCAACAGCAGTTGTGCCTTCTAAGAAATTTGCAGGACACTCAATACCAAGGTCAGAAAGTGCTTTCAACATCAAGCGGTTTTTGTAAACTTTGTAATCACAGCCGGCTTCACGGAACTTTTTACGAAGTTCGGTGTCTTCACTTACAGTGATTCCGCGATAATCTACAAAAGCGATTGTTTTTGCCTTTGAGAATTTGTCTTTAATCTCATCGACAACAAGTTTTTTTGCTTCAAAATTAGCACTCAATTCTTTTCCCTCCTTTTAGTTTAAGATTTTGCGTTTAATACAAAAAAATCTCTATAACAAAGGAAAAGTTATAGAGATTAAATAATCTACATTCACTTTTCCTCGGCAAGCAACCAAATGGTTTTACGCAACAAAAGTTGCACTTGCGGTCTTAGGAAGACTTTTTCATACCCCCAAAGTATAACACAATAGAAAAGTAAATGTCAATGATTTTGCAAAAGTTTTTCAAAAATTTTATTCTTCGGTTAAACTATCCCACGCTTTGAAGATTTTTGATGTGTCAGCGCGAACTGTAATTTTAACCAAAACATCACGCATCCCTGATGATGCAGAAGAACTTGGAACGGATGAAACAATATAAATGGTTGTGTCACTCACTCCTGCTTCTTCATTTAAAACAATGTAAACTTTCGTAAATTTAAGTGTGCCGTCCCAGTCTGTCGTTGCGTTTGCCCAATATCTAGATTTATAAGCCTTTCCATTTTGCGTTGTAAGTGTTTTATCGCTTGAATAATTAAGCTCTACAAAATATTTTCCACTTCCAACCAGGCTTCCGCCCGCTCCTACAACAGAAGATGCTTCTTCTTTTCCTTCTTCAATTTGATAGTTAAACAAACTTCCGCTGAAAATAGCAGTGAGATATGTCTGTTTAAACGCATCATTGTAAATGCCAGTAAATTGAGCAAATTTTTGAGAAGTTTGCTGGTCATTTTCGCTTAAAACTGAATAGTCACTTCCGTGATGCAAATAAACTCTCCAATAGTCCCCAGAAAGACATTTTGGATTTAAACTAACTGGCACTGCCGCCAAAATAATAAGCACAAGCGCAATTACAAGCGCCACACACATTCCACAAAAAGTTGCAATTCTTCTGGTCTTTTTTCTTTTTAAAAGTTTTTCAGTTTGAATTTTCGCATACTTTTCGTCATCGGTTAGCTCTCTTGGCTGCTTTTTTTCTTCAACTTTTGGCTCTTCTTGTGTCTGTTCAACTTGCTGTTCTTTAACTTCTTCCATCACTGTCCATCTCCGTCATTTTTTGTGTCTTTTTTTGTTGTTTTTGGCTGTGGTTTTGGGGTCTCTGGTTTTTTCTCGACCTTCTTCATTTCTCCTGTCTTTTCAACTTTTTCTTCAGTCTTTTTAACTTCGGTTTTTGGTGTTTCTTTTTTCACAGGTTCAGCCTTTTTCTCAAC
This sequence comes from uncultured Clostridia bacterium, assembly GCA_947629145.1. Lineage (GTDB taxonomy): Bacteria > Bacillota > Clostridia > Christensenellales > UBA1242 > Caccovivens. The sequence continues at coordinate 9,790 of CANRCQ010000030.1, read as the reverse complement.
TTTCTTTTCTGTTTTGCCTTCAACCGCAGCATTCACTTCCGCTTCGTATTTCTTAAATTCTGCTTTCAAAATGTTGAGTTCTTCTTCTGTGATTATGCCCATTTTCACAAGATTTTCACCATCAGCAATCTTTTTTCTGTAATTTTCAAGTTTTTCAAGACGCTGTTTTTCGGCCTTTAATCTTGCTTCCTTTTCCTTTTGCTTTCTTTCGCGTTCTTCAACAATCTTCACAACTTCGCCAGTCTTTTTGCCAGCCATAATCATATCAACTTCGTCTTTGTAGATTGTTTCCCTTGCAAGCAAAAGATTTGCCATTTCTTTCAAGATTTCAATGTTCTCTGTCAAGCACTCTTTTGCGCGCTTGTAGTTCTCATTTAAAATAGACATAATTTCTTCGTCTGCAATCCCTGCAAGTTTTTCGGAAAAGTCATTTTTTGTTTGATAATCTCTGCCAATAAACACCATGTTTGATGCACCAAGTGACAAAAAGCCAATCTTTTTGCTCATACCCCAGTCATACACCATGGCGCGAGCAATTTTTGTTGCGTGTTGAATGTCACTTGAAGCCCCACTTGTTATGTCTTTGAAAATAAGTTCTTCCGCAACACGTCCGCCCATGCTCATTGCGATTGTGTCGCAAGCCTTGTTGTAAGACATTGTCATGTCGTCATTTTCTGGCCTGCTCATTGTGTAGCCACCTGCGTTGCCACGTGGAATAATTGAAACTTCTTGCACATCTTCGCAATATTTCATTTTCTTTGCTATGATTGTGTGACCTGCTTCATGGAAAGCAGTGAGTTTTCTTTCACGGTCTGTGACAAGCCTGCTCTTCTTTTGTGGCCCCATGATAACCTTGTTGATGCCTTCGGTTATGTCTTCCATGATAATCTTTGGTCTGTTTGCTCTTGCAGCCAAAATTGCCGCTTCATTGAGCATATTTTCAATGTCCGCACCAGTAAAGCCTGTTGTAATTCTTGCAAGCACACCAAAATCCACACTCTCATCAAGTGGCTTGTTTCTTGCGTGAATACGCAAAATTCCTTCTCTGCCCTTGACATCTGGGATGTGAACATATATTTGTCTGTCAAATCTGCCTGGACGCATAAGTGCTGGGTCTAAAACATCACTTCTGTTTGTTGCTGCAAGCACAATAATGCCTTCGTTTGGCTCAAAGCCGTCCATTTCAACAAGAAGTTGGTTTAAGGTCTGTTCGCGTTCGTCATTTCCGCCGCCAAGCCCTGCACCCCTTTGTCTGCCGACAGCATCAATTTCATCGATAAACACAATGCAAGGTTTGTTTTTCTTGGCTTGGTCAAACAAATCTCTCACTCTTGAAGCGCCCACACCGACAAACATTTCCACAAAGTCCGAGCCACTTATTGAAATGAATGGCACTTTGCTTTCGCCGGCAACCGCCCTTGCAAGAAGTGTTTTTCCAGTTCCTGGTTGGCCAACAAGCAACACTCCTTTTGGAATTCTTGCACCCAAATCGGTAAATTTCTTTGGATTTTTCAAAAATTCAACAATCTCTTGAAGTTCTGCCTTTTCTTCGTCCATGCCTGCAATGTCCGCAAAACGAACTTTTGAAATTTGATAACTTTTAATCTTTGTCTTGCCAAAACTCATTGCTCCGCGGTTGGCATTTGCAACCATTCGATAAAGCATCCAAATCATAAAGATGGCAAAGCCAATGTAAAGAATTGGCACAACAATGTCCCAAACATTAAAGCCGGCAGGACGCGTGTCATAACCCTTTAAAATGCCGTTTTCTATTGCAGTTTTACAACTATTTTCCAAGCCTAAATAATTATTTGAATTATAATAAAACCAATAATCTGAATAATTTGGCATTTGGTCTTTTGCATATTTAGAATTTTCAACAATGATATAGCCTTTGCCGTCTTTAAACAAAACATATGCGACATTAACAGTCACAGTTTTGCCACTATCGTCAGTATATTCTTCTTTTTCTAAAACTGCATTAACCTGGGATAACTCCAAATATTCTCCGTTGTTTCCAAAATCTATAAATAAAAGGGCAACCAACAGTGCAACCACAAGAATGATTACAAGATAAATCAGTTTAAATCCCCCACGTTTTTTCTCGTTCATAAAATCTCCTTAAAGCAAATTTCTATATGATTTTATCATAAACGAAAAAATAAAACAACAAATACAGCATGATTTTCTAAAAAAATATGTCAAAATTTGCAAAAAACTACTTTGCCATGACATCCACAGACGCTTTTACAACGATATGACTTAGATAATCATCACTGTTTTCAAGCGAATTTAAAAAGTCTTTGAATGTCTTTGGAGATTCATTGTGAATAAGTGTGTAAAAGTCCACAATATCGGTGTTGTTATCGCGCATAATTTCAAGTCCATCAGCCATGCACTTTTTAACTTTTTGCTCTATTGCCTTCTCCGCCGATTTGGAAATGACAAAAAATTCCACATTCTCCGTTATTGCGCCGTCACCGTTTTTCACTTCGCCAAGTTTAAGCGAAAGTTTGGCATTTACACACACAACTGGAATGCCGTTTTCAAACACAATTTTATAAGAAATAACCTTGTCAAAAATCTCAAAAGAAAGTGTTGCATCTGTGAAATCCTTGTCAAAAAAGTGGTCTATTTCAATAGAGCAAATTGTGCAAACTCCGTGAAGAAAATTGCAATCTCTCATCTGTTCTGCATTAAGTGTTGTCACAAGTTTGCCGTCTTTTAAAACTGCCGTGTCGCCATTGTTTATAATCTCTTTGCTTTCTTGTCCGCCAGTTTCCCCTTGCCCAGAACCTTGGCTGTCCGCCATTGTCGCCGCAAGCCCTTCGCCATTTGACTTTTCAAGGTGTAAAAGAGAAATAAGTCCAACCCCTGTTGGCCCATAAGTGCCTTTTGCATAGGTTTCAAGTGACGAGTCCGCTGCAAAAATATGGTCGAGATTAAACGAAACAAGGTCGCTTATCTTAACACTGCTTGCATTGTCAAGTTTTTGTGCAGAGATTAAAAACTCCTTTGCGGTGCTGTCACAACAAATAAGTTTTGCACTCGTTGAAATTTGCTTGTTTCTCGTCAAAAAATCTATGTAATTTGCCAAATCATCATTTAAAAGTTCGCTGTTTAAAACAATAACTTTTATATGCGAAAGTCCAACCTGCCTGCCCATTCTAAGCCCTGCAAAATCAATCGCTTCCGCCATACTTTTGCCCTTTGCCGTCACAACCTTGTATTGTTCTGTGAAAGTCTGTTGCGCAATGGGAATGAAAGTAAGAAAGGAAAGTTCCAATTCTTCATCCACCTTGTCCACTCCAAGCGCCGTGACAACGGCATATTCATTCACTTCTGCGCGTGTGCCAAGCGCCGTGAAGCCAAATATAAGCGTCATAAGGGCAAACACCAAAAGCATGGGTGTTTTAAAAAGTTGTTTGAAAAAATATCTCATGTCCGCCTCCGGTAGTAGCACCACGCGCACACAAGCGGCAAAATCACAAAAGGAATAATTTCAAAAAATGGCAAAATTGTCTGTCCATAAGTGACGGCAGTTTCCAAGTTTACGATAAAAAATTCGACAATTATTACAAAAAGAAAATCAAAACTCAAAACACCAAATATTTGGTCTATTTTTTGAAAAACTCCGTCAAAGGAAAGCAAAAATCCCTTTAAATAAATGGAAAGATGAAAATATGCAAACAGAATGATTAACACCATTGAGATTATGTCAATTCGCCCTAAGCCAGCCGTTTCTTTGATGTAGTTCATGATTTCAAAAATGGCATATGGATGCATAAAGGATGTATAGTTATATGAAAAAAGGAAAAGTGTTATCACACTTGTCACCAAAAACGCACCAGCAAGGGCAAAAAGGAAGATAATTTTCCACTGCCCTTTTTTGACTTCGATTTTGTCCATAAACAAAAACAAGATTGCCACATCCCCAAAACAAGAGATATGTTTAAGTGCTGTTTGGAAAATATCAAAAGCGCCTGTGTCAAAAAGCAGCGGCATATTTGTCACCCCAAAGCAGCCCACAATTATGCAAAATATCGCAATAATTGAGATGACAGGAAAGAAAAGTTGAAGGGTTCTGCCCATTGTTCTAAGCCCACAAATTGCCATGTGATTTATGATTGGAAGGAAACAGAAAAGAAAGATAAAATTTCCAGAGTCTTTGTAAATCATGTTTCTAAAAAAGATAAAAGTCACGTTGTATAAAAGCACGGCTTTGCAAAGAAAAAACACTGCAAACAGCACATACACCGTTCTTTGCACAATTTTTCCGCAATTTTGACGCAAAATTTCAATAAAAGAAAGGTTTGGAAAGCGTTTTTTCACTTTATAAAAGACAAACAAAAGTGCAAATTCCAGCAAAAAAAGTGCAATAGGAATGAAAAAGGCATTCATTTTTGCGCCGTCATACAAAAGTGAAGGAAGCACCAATATTTTATTGGCAAAAAGCAAAATGAAAAGAAGAATGCCTGTCTGCCACACTGAAATAGACTTATCAAGAATTTTCATGTATTCTGTCCTCACTTTCAGTGTCAAACGACTGCGGCCGTGACTTCATTTTGCTGAGTGGCACTTTCAACAATCCATCTTCGTTGTCGTGCAAAATAAATGGCGAAAATGGTGCAAGATATGGCGCGCCAAAGTTTTCAACCGTGTTGGCATAGTTTATGAAATATATCATTCCGCCGAGTATTCCCAAAAGCCCAAGAGAAGCGCCTATAAGAAGAAAAACATATTGCAAAATCGTCAGTTGAGAAGACTGTTCCGGCACGGTGTAAAGGGCAATCTTTGCAATCGCAACCACAATCACAGACGGCGGAGAGATAAGCCCTGCTTTCACACCAGTGTCCCCCAAGATAAGCGCCCCAACAACAGATGTTGCAAGTCCCAAGTAACTTGGCAATCTTAAACTCACTTCATACAACACCTGAAAAAGAAGAGATATGAAAAGAATTTCAATAAACGGCGTGAAAGGAACTTGCTGCGTTGCGTCAGCAATTGTGATTATGTATTTTATCGGCAAAATGTTGTAGTGAAAAAGTTGAAACGCAATGTAAGTGCCAGGTCCCACTGCCGCCAAAAAAATCGCAATAAGGCGGACAAATCTTAAAAGAGTGGAATATATATAGTTGGTGTAATAATCGTTGCTGTTTTGCAAATCTTCCAAAAACACAAATGGAATAGTAAGCACAATCGGCGAATTGTCCACAATAAGCGCCACCCTGCCTTCCAGCATTTTTGCCGCAACAATATCTGGCTTTTCGCTGTTTCCAATTTGTTTTAAAATTGAATCCGGCCTGTTTGCCAAAAGTGAAAGAAGATAATAAGAGTCCACAACCCCATCAATTTTCACCTTTTTCAACCTTTGTTTCACTTCTTCTACAATCTTTTTGTCTGCAATGCCATCAAGATAAGAGATGACAACCTGCGTTTTAGTGTCATTGCCAACAAATGTGTTTTCAAAGACAAGTTTTTCACTGTGAAAACGGCGTCTTAAAAGGGTCATGTTTGTTTTTATGTCTTCTGTAAAGCCTTCACGCGGCCCCATAATAACTGGCGAAGTTGGCGGTTCTTGTGGCGCACGAGTGTTGAATTTTAGAATATCAACTGCCAAAATCTTGTTTGAATTTGACAGCAAAATAACAACAGCACCCTTTAAAATATTTTCGTTTATTTCGCTTTTTTTGATTGTGGAAACATCGTTTGCACAAATGGCCTTGCTTACACTTTCAAAGTTTATTTTTTCAAGTTTTGTAATCGGTTTGAAAATTGCTTCGCTGAAAATTTGATTGTCAGTTATGCTTTTAAGATAAACAAAACCCACTTCCACTCCCATAACAGAAACACATCTGTCCGCCAGGTCCGTGGAATTATGTAGTTTTTCTTTTATGTTGTCTAAGCGCTGTTGAAGTTTTTCCATAAAAATATTATGAAAAAAACTTTATAAATATATTCATTTTATCTAATAGTTGCTTCGTTGCTTTGTAAAATAAATTCCGTTGCAAGAGCAGTGATTGTCACATTGTCCCTTTCAAAATCAACATCTGCAAAAATTATTTTCCCTGTGCCTGCGTTGTGATAGATATAATAGATGATGTTGTTTCCGCTTTTAAAACTGTAATCAGGCTCAATTCTTTCCACAAGAATGTCGCCGTTCACTTTGATTTCAAATGCTTCAACTTCCTGCGTGCAAATGATTTCAATGGCAGCATCACGACTGACACTTACAATTTGATTTCTTTTTGTTATTTTAATTGCAATTCCTTCGCCCACAGATGACGACAAGATGTTTTGATTATTGGAATAACCAACCACATACACAGTGTAATTTCCAACACCGGTGTTGCCAAGAAAATATGTTGTTTCATTTCCAACATCTTCTTCCACAGCCAAGCCTGTTTTGTTGTCTTTGAAAATAACATCATATCCGTCCGCTCTGTAAACTTCGTTCCATGTGATTTTGTTTTCTGTAGAGTTATATTCAAGGCCTGTCACTTGTTCTAAAATCCCTTCTGGGTGCCAAACATATGGAGTGCAAAATTTGCCGTTTCCAGCACCGTTTTCTGTTGCATAGCAAGCGGAAAAACGATATTCTTGCCCAGGAACAATGGTCATGTCCGTGTCAGCAAGTTTCAACGAATTAGATGAGATTTTTTCTCTGTAAATCTCAGTTGGCTTGCCGTCAATCGTCTGTTCAATCTTAAATTCATATAAATATTTGGCATTGTAGGTTGCCACAGCATAATATTCGCCTTCAATCTGCTGAATTTCAATGGACGACGGCACATCTGTTATGGTTCTTGCACCAAAAAAGTAAAAGCAAACCCCTGCAAGAATTGCTAATCCCGCCACTATCGCAGCAAAAATCGTCACCCAATTCCACTTTGTCATCAATCATAGTATAACGCAATCAAAAACTTTTTGCAATTTTTTTGAGCGTTTTTTATAAAAAAAACGAAAATTTTAAAAAAGGTATATTGACAAATAAAAACAAACATGCTAGAATATAGATAGTTTGGAGGTTCAATAGATTATGAAATCACTTTTAAGTATCAATTTTAACAATCTTAGTGCTGAAGGTTATGCCGCATTTATCTTGGCAATCATCTTCACAATCGTGACAATAGCCGCTACTATTTACTACCTTAGACACAAAGATGCTGGCAAACTCACTGCTGTTCTTGCAGGAATTGTGTTCCCAGTAATCTCAGTGTTCTGCTGGTGCTACTTGCTTTGCGTAATATTTAGTTACAACCTTGCAGTATCACTTGGAATTGCATTTGGTTGTGCAGCAGGCTATGCACTTATCGCTTGCGCAGTTGGGCTTATCGTTATCTCAATTAAAAACCACATCGAAAACAAAGCAGAAGAACAAGAAACTGCCGGTGTAGTTGAAAACACAGAAGAAAACGTTGAAGAATCTGTTGAAGAAGAAGGCGTTGAAGAAGAAACTGAAGAAACTGAAGAAGCTGAAGAAGAAGGTGTTGAAGAAGAAACTGAAGAAGTTGAAGAACAACCTGAAGAAGAAAATGTAGAAGAAAACAACGAAGAAGCAACGGAAGAAGTTGAAGAAGCAGTAGAAACTGCCGAAGAAACTGAAAATGTTGAAGAAGAAGTTGAAACAGCAGAAACTGAAGAAACAGAAAACACAGAAGAAACAGAAACAACAGAAGAAGTTGAAGAACCTGTCGATGCTGAAACAGTGGAAGAGCCAGTCGAAGTTGAAGAAACTGTAGAAGAGCCAGTTGAAGTTGAAGAAACAGAAGCCGCTGAAGAACAAGTTGAAGAGCCAGTTGAAGTTGAAGAAACAGAAGCCGCTGAAGAACAAGTTGAAGAGCCAATTGAAATTGAAGTTGAAGAACAACCTGAAGAAGCTGTTGAACAACCTGTTGTTGAAGAAGTGACTGAAGAAAACAGCGAAGTTGAACCTGTTGTTGAAGAAAATGAACAGCCTGTTGAAGAAGGCGAAGAAATTGAAATCAAGCCAGAAGCAACTGAAACAAAGAGAGATGAAACAGAACTTGTTGCCCCTGACGAAGAAGACGAAAACAAATAAATTTAAAAAGACTGCAAAAAGCAGTCTTTTTTTTGTGAAATCATTTTTATTTTTAAAAAAAATATGATAATATATGTATGAGGTTTGATATGTTATCTATAAAAAAACTTAACTTGAAGTTCAATAAAGAATTTTATGCACTTGAAGATGTCAACTTGAATGTTGAAGCCGGAGAGAGTGTTGCTTTTGTTGGCGAAGAAAACAGCGGCAAAACAACCTTGCTGCGAGTTATTGCAAAACTTGAAGAGTATGACAGCGGAGAAATCTACATCAACAAAATTCCAATCAAAAAAATTGATTATAAAACGGATTTGAATGTGGGATATGTTCCATACTGTCCAGTGTTTTTGAAAAACAAAACCGTGTATGAAAACTTTAAATATATCCTTGCAAAAAAAGGTGTAAAGCCTGCCGAAGCGGAAAAAATGATAAATGATGCCATCATAGAATTTTCCATCGAAAAACTCCGTGATGAAAAAATCAAGAATATACGAAAGGAAGACCAATACATTTTGTCGCTCATTCGCCTTACTTTTAGAAAATTAGATTTGCTTTTGGTGGACAATATTTTTGACGAAATTTCAGACGTTTATCAAGATGCAATTTTAAGTTTGATAAAGCGCCTTAAAACCACTGACACCACACTTATTTTGGCAACAACGCGCCCAGAAATTGCGGAAAAGATTTGTCGCCGTCAAATTTATTTTGAACATGGCACTGTTGTAAAAGACTAAAAAAAGACAGAATTTTCTGTCTTTTATTTTTCTGTATGCTTTTTAACTTCAAGAGTAACTTCGCTTGAAATTGGCTCACTTAAAACCAACACTTTTTCGCCATTTTCCGCTTCTTTCTCGTCCCCTGCAACAACGCGAAACACAAGATTGACATCGTTTTTGCTTGTAAACATAAACACCTTGCTTCCATATTCTTTGAAAGGAGTGTATTCGGCTTTGGCTGAAACTCCATTCGTCTTTGAAATTAAAGCACTTAAATTATACCAAAAATCACTTTTAGGAATGTTGATTGTGTAAGTTCCGCCAAGTTCCTGCCCCAAAGTCAATTCTTGATTTTCATTTGAAGATTTCACTTGAATTTCAATGTATTTCTCTTCCAAACGTTTGTCTTCATCAACCACCACTTTAATGCCATATTCAGTGCTTTTTGCCGATGTAATGTCCATAATGTGCGCTGCATTGATTGAAGTTTGGCTTTCACAACCCGCACACAAAACACATAAACAAACACAGATAAAAATCAATCCAAACCTTTTCATACACCTAGTTTGCGTAGTTTTTCTCTTTTTATTCCACTTCCAGCATCTCACTTACATATAAAATCACCTAAGTAGCCGCGACCCAGTCGCCAAGCGCTGCCGCCGTCATGTTGAGCAAAGCGAAACATCTCAGAGATTCTTCACTCCGTTCAGAGTGACGGCTTTGAAGAACCTATTCTCGTCATGTTGAGCGGAGTCGAAACATCTCATGAGATTCTTCGCCTTCGGCTCAGAATGACGAATTGGATTTTTCTTTCCCTTCTGTCATCCTGTATATTTCTCGTCATCCTGAGTGTTTGCCGTCATCCTGAGTGAAACGAAGGATCTCAACGAAGCCCCACTTACTAATATAAAAACACCACAGTAGTAGCGACCAAGTCGCCAAGCTTTGCTGCGACTTGCGTTTGGTCGCTAAATAAGGCAAAATCAAATGTCAAAGCGCCGTTTTTTGCCAT
>CANRCQ010000029.1 GCA_947629145.1 uncultured Clostridia bacterium | reverse complement strand
CATATCTTCGCCAAGCAAATTTATGGTGTTTTTAAAGAAATTTGCAATGTTTTCAACTATTGCGGCAAATGTGGAAATCATAAAACCTCCTTGAAGCAAACCCTTGCTTACGTAGATAGTATAACACATCTAAAAAAATAATTACTAATAATTTTCAATTATTTTTTAAATATTTTTTGAAATATTTTTTCACCGCGTAAAAAAAGAAGAAAAAATGCTTTTTCTTCTAATAATAATTTTTAATTAAATTTCCACTTTTATAAGGTTTTTTGTTTTAATTGAAAGTAAATAAACTGAATTTATTTTTAATTTCAGCGAATTTTCCAAGGCAATTTTATACAATTTTAATTGCTCGACATATCGTTTTACTAAATCAAAGTCGCTGTTTGTGTATTTATAGTCAACCAAGATGATTTCTCCACCCTTTACAACAAACAAATCCACAACCCCTTGAACCAAAATTTCTTCCTTGCAATCTGTGTCAATAATGTCACAAAGTTTTGCCTTCATCAAAAATTCTTTTTCTTTGAAAACCTTTCCCCCACTTGTCAAATTTTTCAATAAGGTTATGTTTTCAAATAAAATATCTGTGTCAATAAGTGTCACATCCACAAAGTCCTTTAAGTTTTCCAAACTTTCACAAAGGGCCGCTTTGCTTTCAATTTTATCAAAATCAATCGCCTTCAACGCAGCATGATAAGCATTCCCCACATCCACCGCATTGCTTGTGAATTTAAAGTTTTCATTGTTGTATTTTACAAGTTTTTCTTCCTTGTATTTGTTGTTCAAACTTGTCACACTTTCTTTAAGCCTAAAATTTGCCGCATCATCAAAAACATATGAAAAATTCAAATAATTTTCAATTTTTTCTTGAATTTTTTGTGAATTTTCTTCGTTTTTCTCTTCTTTCATTTTTTCAAGTTTTTCTTCTGTGACATTGTCCACAACCTGAATTTCAAGATTTTCATCTTCAAATTTGCCATTTAACAGAACTTCATCCCTTGCCTTCGAAAGCGCAAAAAAGATAAAATCAAAATAACTGTCGCAAAAATCTGTTGTGAATTTATTGAAAGAATTTTCCTTGTATTCGCCAAAAAGATAAAGCCTGTTTTTTGCGCGCGTGAGTGCAACATAGAAAATCATAATCTCTTCAATAAAATCCTTTTCCGCTTCGCTGTCCGCAATCGCTCGTATCCTGGCAGTGACAAGTTCTTCGTTGTTTTGCGCATCATAATATTTCACAGCAAGCCCAAATCGTTCGTTGATTTCAAGTTCGCCGTGCTGCCCTGCCTTTGAAAGACTTTGGTCGCAACCTATTATAAATACAATAGGATATTCCAGCCCCTTGCTGTTGTGAATTGTTGTAAGAAGCACGGAATCTTCCACAACAGAAATTTCCGGCTCTACATTTATGTCCACATTTTCAATAAAACTTATTGCCATTGGCAAGTCAAAGTCATATGCGGAAACACTTTCTAAAAACTTGTCTATAAAGCATTTAAGTTTTTCATGATTAGGCTTTGAGTAGATATAACTTAAATAATCCGTCTTTAAAAACAGCTTTTCAAAAGCGTGTTTTATTCCAAAAACTTGAATATCAAGCCTAAAATCTTGAAAATCATCCCTAAATTTTGCAAATTTAGCGTCAGTTTCAATAATCTTCATGCCATTTTCAAAGATTGACAGTTCGTCAAGTTTCACATAGCCAAGCCCCACAAGCGCACTTAAAAGCACAACATCATCCGCCTGACCAAGTGCCACCTTCAAACAATTTAACAGCATTTTGACTTCTGGCTCATCCAAAAGCAAACTTCTAGAATTTGAAATCACTGGAATGCCACTTTCTTGCAAATATTCTTCAAGTTGGCTGTAAAGTGTGTCGCGTTTTCTCGACAAAATCGCAATATCTGCGAATTTAACTGGCCTAAGCACCCCATCTTTGGAAATTTGACTTTTCATAACTTCCAAAATTCTGCGCTTAATGTCTAAAAGGATTTTTTTGTTTGAATTTGACTGCGTCATCTTTGCTTCTTTCACACTGTAAACTTTTGGGATTTCATCAAACTCTTCTTCTTGCGGTGTGATAAGGTCGATGTTCACAGCCTTTGCATCTTCTTCTGCAAATTCACTCAACCCCTGAAGCATGGATGTTTTTTCATAGTCCACTCCGCACGTGGAAGTTGTCATAATCTTTTTAAATATATCATTGACAAAATCCAGCACCTTTTTGCTGCTTCTAAAATTCGAATGAAGATAGTTGACTGACGAATTTTCGTCTGCTTCAAACTCTTTTAAATCATTCATAAAAATTTGCGAACTTGCAAGTCTAAATCCATAAATGCCCTGTTTTAAGTCGCCAACTGCAACAAAGTTGCAATTTTTTGCCACATTTTTGATAATTCTTTCTTGAATTTTGTTTGTGTCCTGATATTCATCAACAAAAACAAATTGAAGTGAAGAGAACAAATTTTCTTTTGTTGAGAGAATTGTCATGTATTTTTCAAGGTCATTAAAGTCCAAAACATTTTGTGTCTGTTTGATTTGATTTTGGCAATTTTCAAACTCAAAATAAAGTTTAATCAAAACATTTTCCAAAACAGCCGCGCTTTGCTTTTCATAGGTGTTTTGCAAATTCAACTGCTTTATTTTGCCAATTTGTCCAACAATTTGTTGTTTTAACTGTGAAAGTTTGTTGACAATCTCATCGCCAACAACCTTGCGTTTAGGAAGATATGGAAAGGCGTATTCTTCACACGCAACACTCATCTCCAAAAGATTTTTGCTGTTTAAAATCCCCGCAAGCGAAGTTCTTAAAGTAACATAAAAATCTTCCACATGAAGAAAGTCCACTTGTTTTAAACAATTTTCAAGCACCCTTTGTGTGCTGTCAAATAAGTATTCACACGCGCTATCAAAAAATTCCTTGCTTTTTGAAAGGTTGTCTTGCAAAAATTTATCTTTGTCCGCCACTGCGCACGAAAGCATTTCAATCCCCAAAATTATGTCTTTTATCTTGCGTTTATCATTTTTAAATGCGCCATACAAGGTCATAAAATCGTCAAAATTATTTTGCTCAAAATTTTTTAGTGCGCTGTTAAAAGCACTCTCTTTTATTTTTTGCGCCACATTTTCATCAACAATATCAAAATTTTCATTCAAATTCAACAAATTTGCGTATTTTTTTAGATATTTTTCGCAAAAAGAATGAATTGTGCAAATGTTTGCCGTGGCAAGCGCATCTATTTGCGAAGTGATAAAGTCGTCTTGTGGCTGCTGTTTAAGTGCCGCTGAAAGCCTGTCTTTCATTTGCGCCGCAGCCGCCTTTGTGAAAGTCAAAACAAGAAAGTTGTCAAGCGGAATTTTCTCTTCGCAGACAAGTTTGCAAATATATTTAATCATGATATATGTCTTGCCACTGCCTGCTGAAGCACTGACCAACATATTCTTGCTTGTATTATTAAGCACTCTTTCTTGTTCTTCTAACTGCATCTATTCTTCCTTTTTCTCTTTTAAAGTTTTTCGCTCTTCCAAGCCGTGACGGCACACACTTATGTATGGACAGATTTTACATTCATCCTTAAACGGCTTTGCGGCAACATATCCATTTTCAATTTCGCTCACTGCATTTTGTGAAACTTCCTGTGCGTAATCCATAAATTCATCCAGATTTTCCACTGTGTTTCCGTTTTTATATGCAAATTCGCCGTCTTTAACATTCTTTTTCAAACTCACGCCAATAAGGTCACTGCGTTTTGCATCGTCAAGCCGAATGTCTGTGTTTTCAACAACTTCATTCTCTTTTAAAGTCATGCCATTTAAAAGGTTGCTTTTTGAGTTCGCCTTTGAATATTTCGTCTGGCAATCAAAATAATACACTCCACTGCAAACAAGCCCCGTCTTTTCCTTTGCTGCCTTTGCATACAAGAAAAGTTGAAGTTTTTTGCCATAATAAAGGTCTTTTTTCAAATTGTCCGTCTTTCCAGTTTTGTAGTCGATTATTCTAAAATACTTTCCGCACCTGTCCACTCTGTCGATAAAGCCAACAAAGTTTTTGTCCCCAACACTGCCTGCAATCTTTTCTTCCAAATAAATCGGCCTAAAATTGCTGTTTTTTTGCTCTTTTACAACATTTTTTAATATAACTTTGCTTTCATTTCTCAAAAATTTAACAAGCGGCTTGTCTAAAACGCTTTCTTCATACACCTGTTTAGCAAATTTTTGCAAATTGTTTTCGATAAAATCATCAATCTGTTTGTCCGTCATTTTTTGAACTTCGCCTTGTGACATAAATTCTTTCAAAAGTGCGTGTTGAAAAATCCCAAAAGAGCGCTTGTTTGGAAGGGCATTCTCGCGTGGCTTAACATTTAATGTGTATTGCAAAAAGTGTTTAAAAGGGCAAGCAAAATAACATTCAAGTTCACTTGCGGAAATTCTGTTTGTTTTCTTTGTTTTAATGTATTCAATCTCGTTTGAAAATGCCTTGTCTTCAATCATGTTTTCAAGTGCATTTTCAAGATATGAAGGCAATTTTAATTTGAGTTTATAAAAATTTTGCGACAAATTTTCCTTGCAACCTACTGCAAACAAAAGCCTTTCCACATTCTCTTCACAAGAAAGGATTTTTTCTGGAAATTCTTCCATGGAAACAGTGTGTAAAATGTTGTTTCCAAACATCGTCAAAAGATTGTCAACAAACTCCGCCCTTTGCGCCTGTTTTCCATTTTCAGCCATTGGACAAGTCACAACAAGCCTTTGATTTGCGTGCTGCAAACATTCAAAAAGTTTAAGTCTGTTTCTGCGATTTAAAACTTTGATTTCTGGCTCAAGTGCAAAATTTATTCTAAGTTTTTTAATATCATCGTCATCAATTATGCCGGTGTCACCATGCTGACGCGGAAGCGAATTTCCGCCAAGCACAAAAAGTGTTTTAACATCTTCAAAATAACTGTCCGTTGCATCACCAACATACACCGCATCGATATATGTAGGAATTGTTTCAACCTTCACACTTTTAAACGCAAGTTTAAGGAGATTTTCAAAGTCGAAAATATCAAATTCTTCATCTTCTCCAAGAAGTGTAAGTTTTTCAAGAACCTTTAAAACAAGTTCTTGTGACTGTTGATTTTCGCTTTGTTTTTTGAAATATCTTTCGTCTTCCATTTGCAAGATAAAATTGTTGTAATTATTTTCAATTATCTGCAAAATTTCTTTAAGAACAATTTCAAATTGTCTAAGTGTTTTGCATTTTTTCAAATTTAAAATACAGTCGCAAATCGGCTTATATTGTGGAAAATGCTGTAAAAAAGTGTTTTTATCGTCAATTTGAAGCCTGAAAATCTCGAAAAGTTCATCCCCCTTGTGTGAGAGAAGTGGAGTGGACGAGAGATATTCAAAGTCTTCATAAGAAAAGCCTTGTTTTGCGATGTCCAGCATTTTAAACAAAAATCTGCCCAAAATTGTTTGGCTTAAATCCACTGCATCGTCACAATACATACTTATCTTAAACTTCTCAAAAGTGTCTTTTAAAAGCGAAAAATATTTTTTATCTGCGCACGCAATCGCAAAGTCTTTAAAAGCGCCGCCTTTTACAACTTCGCGTTTTATGTATTTTGCAACAAAATCCACTTCGTCAATTGCATTTTTTGCCAAAACATTCAAAAAATAATCGTTGTCGCCCTTCTCAACATCAAATGCAAATAAATTTTCCGCCATTTTAAGTTTGTTATCTGGTAACGTGCAAGGCGGATTTTCCACTTCCACAGTGATGTTGTTTTGCTTTGCAATTTGAGTTGTCTTTCTTAAAATGTCGTCTTCAAAAATAAAGGCATTTCTTGGACTGTGAGGTTTTGCCATGCCGATATGAACACTTGCAACATACTTTGCCAAATTGCAAATGAAACTGTTCACTTCAAGTGAAAAACTGTCAAAATTCACGAAATAAAGGTTGATTTTAGATAAATCAAGCGTGTTTTGTGCATTTTCGATGAAAAATTCTAAAAGTTTGGACAAGTCCATCTTGTCTTGCATCAAACTTTCATATTTGATATACACAAGTTTCAAGTCGTGCATTTTTCTGTCCAAAAGGTCATCGCCGATTGTTTTAATTGCATTTGGAGAAATTTTGCAACCCTTAAACTGCTTGATTATTTGCAAAATTTTTATGCAAAACTCCACTCCACAATGTGAAAAATATGTAAATTCACTTTCACAAGATTTGACTGCTTTGTAGATGTTGAAAATCTCTTCAAGCGCACTTATTCGCTTGCATGAAATGTTGTTGGAACGCAAAATTTTGGCTGCAAGCCTAGAAATTCCCACAACTTCAATGTTGAAAGTGGATGAAATATCAAGTGTTTTAAACAGCAAGTTTTCCGCCTGCATGGAAAACGCATCTGGCACAACAACCAAGTTGCTGTATTCCAGATTTTGCGCATCAATTTTTTTAATTGTGTTCACGGCGGCTTCAAAGGTTGTAGCGCCTGTGACAATCTTCACTTGCATGATTATATGATAACATAATCAGCACATAAAATCAAATACTTTTCTCCACATTGCTCCCTGAATTTTTGTCGAGTTTTGCAAAGAGCGCTTGTTTTTTAGACCTGTTTAAACGAGCAATCAAATCAGCATTTTGCTTTTTTAACTCTTCAAATTCACTTTTAAGTGCGCAAAGTTCCCTGTCCTTTTTGTTTAAGTCCAAAAATGCCTTTTCTAAAACAGGATTTTTGCTGTTCACTTCTTCCAGTGCCGACCGTTTGATAAGCCTAACCAGCCCCATAAACAGACTGTTTATATCTTCGTCACTTAAAGTGTGGGTGTTTTTTCTAAAAGGAATTATGTTGTTACGCTGAATTTTTCTTTTCATGTTTTGATATTTGTTTTGATAGCGCGTCATAAGGTTTAAATCTCCGCCACTAAGCGAAAGGCAAGCGCATCTCACAGACTTGCCATTTTTTACAAGACTTTCAATCTTTTCAAACAACTCTTCTTCGCTTTCTTTTTCAAATGCGTCAAAGTGCGTCTTTTGATGTTCCTGCAAGTTCACTCCCAAAGTTTGCGTGCGAGCCTTGTCATTTAAAAGGTTGTCAACTTCGTGATAATAATAGTTTCTCACACTGTTTGGCTTTCTGTTAAACTTTTTTGCGTGAATAATAAACGCATTTTTCAGTGCTTTTTGCTGCTTTTTGCACTGTTCAACTTCAAAAAATAGTGATTTTACTTCTTCATTTTCCCAAATTTTCATAAATCCCCCATACAGAGATATTTTCCAAGAAACAAAATTTTAAACAAACATATAATGTCAATTTTTGTCTGTTGAATTATATAAATTTGCCGTGCATACAATAAAACATGAAAACAATAGTCAAAAGCCCATACTCATGCCTTGTCAAAACTGCCAGGCAGGAAATTGAACTTGAAGAAGAAAATTCGCTTGTCGTCACAGATGAGCCATTTCTTTTTGTCTATCCTTTTGAGAGCGGCTTAATTCCGTTTAAGGTGGTTTTTGACGGCAAAAAAAGTGATTTTTATCATTCTTTTTCATATAATGGGCAAAATTACATCGTTTTTTCCGCTCCACCATCCATTCAAATTGTGGAAACAGAAAACTTGAATTTCAATGGAAAGATTTGCAAAGTGAAATCTTTTTCAAACAGGCTCTCTTTTGAAATAAACAATAAGTGTATTGAAATCAACTGCAAAAATGACGATAGAAAAATCTTTAAATTAAATAATTTTGCCTGCGTGCAAACAGATGATGACTTTTTCGCCTACAACATAAAAAACAACAAACTTTCCCATTTCAGTGGACAAAATTCGCTTTCTGGAAATGTTTTAAGTGTGACAAAAAACTTTCACGACAGTTTATGTCGCATAAAAACTGCCAAATATATTTTAAAGGAGAACATCGAATTGGAAAATGAAAACATTTCTCGCGAAGAAAAAAAGACAATAAAAGAACTTGTCCCTTACAAACTTTTGGAAAGTGTGAAAGCAAAGGACTATGCCTTTGCCATAAACTTGCTTGCTGAACCCCTTAAACAGAAGGTGGATGAAACAAAATTAAGCGATTTTTTTGGAAATTTTACATCTTTTTTGCCAGTTTCCACAACCGAATTTATCACTTTGTCCAGCAAAGAAAAAAAATTTGTCACCTTTTGTATGCAAGATGACAAAGTTTGTGACATCACGGTGGATGCGTTATAAAATGCCCATCATTTTAACTTTGACACTAAAAAGCGCTTCAAAGTTTTTACATAAAATTTTCAAAAGTTCAAGTTCGCTGTCCTGCGCAAGTTTGACAGTTTGCAACCTTTCAAAATCCGTACTATCTAAAATTTTAAGCGCCATATAAACTGTGCGCGAAAGCATTTGTGCCGTTTCATTCTTGCACGCCACACACACAAGTTCGCCAACAGCATAGTTTATATACAAATTATCAAAATCCTTGTTTCCACAAGCGGAACATTTGTCTGTGTAAAGGCCGCTTCCTGTGATTTTAAAAAGTTCAATCAAAAATTTGTCCAAACAATACAATCTTGCAATATTTGAAAAACATATATTTTTAAGTGTTTTTAGTGTCAAAACAAAAGCCTGCGCCCTTTCGCCAGCACTTGAAAAGTCAATCTTTTCCACAAGTTCTAAAACAGCGGCCGCTTCAAAATACTTGTCAATATCTTCCGCAAGTTCGTGGAAGTTTTCTATGCTTTCATAATTTGTAACAACAAATCCACCCTTGCCTTCTTCAATAATAAAATTTCCATATGAAAACATATTTTGCGCAATTTTCATCTTTGCTTTTGGAGATTTCACACCCCTAAGTGTCGCCCAAATCTTGCCTTTTTCAAGAGAAAAAAGAAGAATATTCACATCCTTCTCTTTCCTGTCGTTTGATTTTAAAACAATTCCTTGAATTTTTTCTGCCATTAAAGAGTGCGTCCTTTTTCTTCCATCTTCTCCTTGCGCATCTCATTTCTAACCATAAGTGGCACAATGTCACCATCAAAACAGAACAATTCAAAAAGTGCGTCTTCTATTGTAGGTTGTTTTGCTTTTTTCTTTTCTGCCATAAATGCCCCCTTTTTAAGATATTGTGCGCAAGAACTTTATTTGTATTCTTTATATTATCATTTTAGCAAGCAGATTTTAAAAAATCAAACAATTTTTAAAGAAAGTTATGTATGTGCCAAAAAAATATTTGGCACATAAAGATTAAAGTTGTCTTACAAACATACTTGTCTGCGAAAATGTCACAGCAGAACTTGAATTGTTCACAAGTGTCAAAATACTGTTTTGTGGCACGGTTATCACAATCGTTCTTTGTAAATTTGCAAAATTTCCTGCTGTTCCAGAAACACTTACAACAGATTGTGTATCAACAGTTCCATTCACTGAAAGCGCTATACTCAAAACTCCATTTCCTGGGATTGTTCCACCAGCAAAATAGTTGATTTCATAAGTTCCTGCGCCAAGTTGCACTCCGCCAGAAGCCTGCATTATTGCGCCAGAAGTCAGTGTCAGCGGAATGACTCCGCCAGCCACAAAACTTCCACCAGTATTGGTCAAAAACGCAAATCCAGTTGAAATCACAGGATTAAGCACTTCGTTTGAACATTGCAAGTTCACAAATGGACAAAATATAGGACAAGGATGATTGAATACGCAACAATTAAATCTTGGCATAATCTTTCTCCTTAGGTGCACCCATTAACAATATATGTCCGTTTAAAAATTGTGTTAAATTTAAAACAAGGCAACAAAAAAACTGCAATTTCTTGCAGTTTTTGTTAATTTTTAAGATAATTTTTCAGCATTAATGCCTTCGCCTATCCAGCATTCTTCAAAAATCTTGTTTGCAAAATCTTTTTCTACTGTTTCGCTTTGTTCTCCAAGGTCTGGCATAACAGCAACCGCTGAAATAATTTCATTAGCCCTTGTTTCTGCCGTTGCAACTATCTCTGGGTCAGTTACATTTTCAGTTTCCTGCACTTTAATTTTTTTCTTTGTTTGAGTGTTAGCATCCACAAATACAAATCCATTTAAGATTGTTTGTCCTTCAACTTTTGGTTCTTTAATTTCTTCTGTTGGGTTTGTATAGCCAATTGACACCATTCCCATTTGATAAAGTTTTCCGTTTTCGTCAGCGGCAGCGGTAAATTCATTTACTGACATTACATATCCACTTCCACCAGTATAAGAATAATTGTCTGGGTCTGCTTTATAATATACATAAGAAGAAAGTTTCCATCCAAGTTTAGAAGTCTGTTGAACTTTAATGTGCCAAGTATTAAAAGGTGTAGGTTTTTTTGCTTCTGGGAAACTTTGTGCATCACTTGCATTTGCTGTATCAATCGCAATGCTAGCAAGCACACTGTCTTCTGTGACTGTTATTTTTGCATAATAAGTATCTCTGTGATAATCATTTTCATCTAGAACATATGTAATTTGAGATTTGTAGATTGCATTTTGGTCAAAATCTGTTGGAACACAGCCAAGCACAGATTTAACCATGCTTAAATGCAATTTTGCAGTAATTGGATGATATATGCTTGCAACTTCGGCATTGCCCCATGATTCTTCCATCAAATCCCCACTTGTAAAATCTTCGTAGTCCAAACTATCCGCAGAAGTTGAGCCTGTGTTTAAAACAGCCTTGTTAAATCCAAGGTCATTGTAAACTCTTTCAACCAACGCCTTTGCATTGAAACTAAAGCCTTCATTTTTTAAACCGCCAAAATAAAGCCAGCCAAAAACAACAGCAGCCACAGTTGCAATGGTCAAGTAAATTGTCAAGAGCACTGTAAATGTCTTTTTCATTTTCTTCTCCTTTCATAGAAAAGTTTTCACTTTTCAATCCCATAATATCATGGGGGGGGGATTTGTCAACTTATTTTCAAAAAAATCAAAAAAAATTTTTAAGAGATTCTTCGTTGCACTCAGAATGACGGAAAAAGGATGACAAAAAACGCTCAACATGACGATAAGCTACTCCTGTTCCGTCATCCTGAGCAACGCGAAGGATCTCATTTTTATGATAAAAACGCATAAAAAAAGCACCTTTATTTGGCACTTTTTTGTTTTTTCTCTTTTTTCTCTTCTTTCTCTGCCTTTTTTGACTTTGCTTTTTCTTCTTTTACTTGTTTCTTTTCCGCCTTCTCTGCTTTCTTTTTATCTTTTGCAGATTCGTCTGGGTTCTTTTTGCCCTTTCCTAAAAGTTTGTCTTTGATGTGTTCAAGTTCAGTTTCCTTTTCAGGTGGACGTTCCTTTTCAACACGAACAAGTTTTTTATTGATAACTGGCATTTTAACCTTGTCCTTGCGTTCACGAACTTCAAGTTGATTGTAAGGAATTGAAATGTTGTGACGTTTAAATTCATTGTAAATGTTTTCCATTAAATCATAGTAAACATCCCAATAATCTCCATTGTCACACCAGCAGTTTGCAAAGAAATCAATGCTGCTTCCGTTTAAAACTTTAAGCCTGCAGAATGGCGCTGGGTCTAAAAGCACTCGCCCATCAGCCTTCATAACGTCTGTTACAACTTTCTTTACAAGTTCAACATCGCTTTCATACGCAACACAGAATGTTAAATCAACCCTTCTTACTGGATATGCACCAAGGTTGGTAACTTCGCTGTTGACAATGTTCGCGTTTGGCAATGTGATTTTCTTGTTGTCGTTTGTAATAAGTGTTGTAAACATAAAGTTGATGTCGGTTATCTTCCCTTCAACTCCGCCAACTACAATGTAGTCGCCTTTCTTGAACATATGGCTGGAAATGATGATAATTCCGTTCGCAACGTTGGCAATCGCATTCTGCAAAGCCATACCTACGGCCAATATAACCGCACTGCAAGCCGTCAATATACCGGTTATTTCCACTCCAACTTGAGATAACAACAACAATATCAACACAAGCCACAACACAAATTTCAGTATCGTGCATATAAATTGTTGCGCAATCTTCTCCATTTTCGTCTTTGATAAGATTTTGCGCGTTGCAAACATAATGATTTTGATTAAAATTATGCCAACAATCAATATCGCAAAAAATATTACAATATTCCAAACATTCGCTTTAAAAAAGTTGACTATGTCACTCCAAATGTTTGACCAATTTATTTCAAGTAACATTTTCTCACCTCACAACATAATTGTAAATCAGCCATAATCTTAAAGTCAAATATTTGACGAAAATTGTCGAATTTTTTTTAAAAAAATTTATTGCAAAACGCTTGACACCAACAATTTTTATAGTTATAATAGAAAAGCATTACATTTGATGACCTGCCAACCCAACCTGCCAGTATAATGCAAAAATGTCAAAGACGTTTATAAGCAAACCCCTGCAAGCAAGTTTGAATTTAAGCTCGTCATGACAATTTAATACGATGGCTTGTAGCTCAGGGACAATCGCACCACCCTACTGCCGAGCGAAGCGAACGCCATTTGCACACTTACTTCTTCGACCAGCAAATATAAGGTGGAAAACCTTATCTGGACAGGTGCAAAGTCCGTAAAAAACACGCAAAATTTAATAATGGCTTGTAGCTCAGTCGGTTAGAGCACCACCCTGATAAG
>CANRCQ010000028.1 GCA_947629145.1 uncultured Clostridia bacterium | reverse complement strand
TGCGTAATGGGCGCTCTCTTAAAATCAAAACCGAAGAACTTGTTGTTGGGGACATTGTGCTTTTGGAAGCAGGCGACATTGTTCCGGCTGATTTAAGGCTTATTGAAGCAAACTCTCTTAAAATCGAAGAAAGCGCTCTCACGGGGGAAAGTATTGCTGTGGAGAAGGATGCAAATGCAGTGTTAGACACAAATTGTGTGCTTGGGGACAGAATTAACATGGCATTTATGAGCGGCATTGTTACATATGGGCGCGGAAGCGGAGTGGTTGTCGCAACTGGCATGAACACTGAAATGGGCAAGATTGCATCTGCACTCAACGAAATGGACAACACCACAACTCCACTTACAAAACGTCTTAAATCAACAAGTTTAATTATCACTTTTGTGGTGATTGCAGTTTGTATCGCTGTATTTTTGGTGCAAGTTATCATGCAAAGGAATATCTTTGGCGCGTTTTCTATGGCAATAGCCATTGCTGTATGTGCCATTCCAGAAGGGCTGCCTGCGTGCAACACGGTCACTCTTTCAATGGGTGTAAAGCGCATGAGCGACCAACGAGCCATTGTAAAAACCCTTCCTTCCGTGGAAACTTTGGGAAGCACAGAAGTTATTTGCAGTGACAAAACCGGAACTCTTACACTCAACAAAATGACCGTTAAAAAGATTTTCTTTATGGGTGAAAACTGCGAAAGTATAAACAATATGCAACTTGAAGAAAAGGTTGACGGAAACGCAGTTGACAGTTTTATGACCCTTGACGAAGTTAGACAGGAAGCATTCAAAGATGACAAAAACTTTTCGCAACTTTTGAATTGTATGCTTTTGTGCAATGACACAAAGGTTAGATTTGAAAATGACAAATTGGAATCCATTGGTGACCCAACGGAGATAGCCCTTGTGCATTATGGCTATAAAATGGGGCGCAACAAAGAATTTTTAGACGGAAAACATAAAAGGCTGAATGAAATCCCATTTGACAGCAATCGCAAAATGATGAGTGTGTTTAATGATTTTGATGGGAAAATTATTGTTTACACAAAGGGTGCGATTGACAGCATTCTGTCGCGTTGCACAAAGATTTTGGACAACGGCAAGGTGAGAAGGCTGACCGTTAAGGACAAAGAACTGATTTCATCGCAAAACAAAGTTTTTGCAGGGGATGCATTGAGAAATTTGGCATTTGCTTGTAAAACTGTGGAGAAAATCGGCAGGCCAACAAGCGAAAATACAGAAAATGACCTTTGCTTTTTGGGGCTTGTGGGAATGATTGACCCACCGCGCGAAGAAGTGAAAGACGCTATTAAAACTTGCAAACAAGCAGGAATTACAACCATCATGATAACTGGTGACCACAAAGACACGGCTTTTGCAATTGCAAAAGAACTTGGAATTTGCACAAGCGAAGAACAAGTTATCACAGGCAAGGAACTTGACGAATTTGACAACAAGGAATTTGAAAAGGTTGTTGAAAAATATCGCGTCTATGCACGTGTCAGCCCAGAACACAAAGTTAAAATTGTAAATGCAATCAAATCTAAGGACAAAATTGTTGCCATGACAGGGGATGGGGTGAATGATGCACCAAGCATAAAGGCTGCGGACATTGGTGTTGGCATGGGAATTACTGGCACAGATGTCACAAAAGAAGCGGCTGATTTGATTTTGACGGATGATAACTTTGCAACAATCGTTGGGGCGGTTAAGGAAGGCAGGCGCATTTATGACACAATTTTGCGCATCTTAATCTTCCAACTTGGCTCGTCTATTGCAGAACTATTTTTGCTGACAATGATAAACCTTATTTTCTTAGACCAGAACTTCTTTACACCAGCACTTTTACTTTGGATTAACTTTGTTTCGGACACATTTATGGGGCTTTCACTTGGCTTTGAAAAAGAAGAACCTGATATTATGAAACGAAAACCTATCAAAAACAAAGGCAATCTATTTAAGGGAAATGTTGGAATTCAAATTTTGATTTGTGCAATCTATGTTTCAGTTGTTGCTGTTGTTTTATACTGCATTTTGACCCTTGTTTTAAAACTTTCAACAGCGGAAGTGACAACTGTTTGTTTCTTGTTTATTTGCCTAACTGAGCAACTTCATACGTTCAATTTAAAAAGCATAAACAAATCACTTTTCAGCAAAAATCCTTTTGACAATAAACTGATGAACCTTGCGTTTGTGGTTTCGTTTGGTTTGACGGCACTTTTGGTTGCCGTTCCACTTGGCCCTATTGACAAGGTTATGGGCATCACAGCCATCTCGTGGCAACTGTGGCTTATCGCCATTGGAACTTCGCTTTTGATTATTCCTTTCTTTGAAATTGTAAAACTTATCACGCGCGCAGTGCTTAAAAGGAAGGAAAAATGAAAAATAAAATCTTCAATTTAAGTGCGATTTCAATCATAGCCTGTGATTGTTTGCAAGCAATTATTTGCATCTTCATGGATTCCTTCTTCATTTCACAACTGTTGACAAAAAGCGATGGTTCGGCATCCATGAACATCATCTTTATTGGGCTTTTCTATGTTGTCTATTATGTTGTTTTGGTGGCGCAATATTGGATTTGGGGGAACCTTATGAAAAAGGTGAACAAATCCATCTTTGTGACAATAGGCTCTGTGTTTTTGACTGTTGTGATATTTTTGGTGTATTTTTTAAACACAATTCCTTATTTTACAGTGCCACTTATTGCAATTTGTTACGGAATCGGCTTTGGCTTCTTCTCTTCTGGATACAGCAATCTCACTGCGGAAACTATAAGCAGCAAACATCAGGTGCGTTTCTTTGCGGTAAAGCGCATAATGTTTCAGGTGACATATATTGTTGCACCAATCTCAATCGGCTACATAATCAGCGCTATGCAGTTTAAAGGCATGGCTCTTGTGATGCTTATCGTCTGTGTTGCGCTTATTGTATTTTCTTTCCTTATTCGTCCAAAAACATCCTATAAACAGACCTTTCAACCTGTCAAATTTATCTCTTATCTAAAAGAACATAAAAGCGAAGTTAAGCCGATTTTGTGGGTTATGGTGACGGATTTTTTCCGCGGTGCATCATATGACAGTTTCACAACACTCATCACAATTTTGGTTATGTTTGCATTTAATTCCACAACAAAACTTGGCACATTTCAGTCAATCTTCACGGCTTGTTCACTTGTGACAATGTTCTTTTATTTGAAGTTCTATCGAAAAAAGCGCGCAAAAGGCTTTATTTTGCCGACAATAACACTTGTTACTGCTTCTATAATTGCCATTCTTGGAACAATTATTGCAGGGCAAATCTTTGGCACTGCAGGGCAGGTTGTAATCATTGTTTTCTATGCAGTGTATGCAATCTTGAATGTCATTTTAATGTCAGTTTCGGATTCACGCCGCTCTGGGGTTGTGAGAATGTTGTCACTTCATTCACATATTTTGGAATACAGCGCTGTGAGAGAAACTTCACTTGCTGTGGGCAGGGTTGTTTCGTCATTTGCAATCCTTTTTGCAGGGCTTTTTGATATGCTTGTCGGCAACAACTCCATCATCTTTTTAAGCATTGGAATTGGCTTTGTTTGCGTTATGTATATCTTCTATGGGTTGAGCCTTATTAAACTTGAAAAAGTGTTGGTTAAACAAGACGAAGAATTTAAAAAAGTTCATATTGCAGAGCAAATTGAAAAAGCAGAAGATTAAAAAAACGACTTATTAAAAGCCGTTTTTTTATTTTATTCTTCAAAAAGTTTTGCTCCAACAAACACAGGTTCGCAAGTGATGTTTATGCCAAGTTTTTTAAGTGTTTGTTCTTCTGCGGTTGGCAAGATGTATGTTGCGTGGGCTTCACAGCCAGCAAGATTTGAGATTTGCGCCATTGCTTTCTTGGCTTTGTCGTTTTTGCTTGTGCTGATTGAAAGGGCGACAAGCACATCATCCAAGGTTAATACACTGCAATTTGATTTCAAAATGTTTGTGCGATAATCCACGATTGGCAAAAGCACATCGTCTGTGATTATATCAAAATCATCGCCAAGTCCTGCAAGGGTGCGAAGTGCGTTCAAAACCACCGCTGCACTTGCGGAAACAATCTTCTTTGTTTTTCCTGTGACAATCTTGCCATTTGGAAGTTCAAGTGCAACGCAAGGATAGTTGCTTTCTTTGGCGGTGTCTTTTGCCACATCCACAACTTTCAAAAGGTCGTCTGTTGCGCCGGCTTCGCTTGCAAGTGATTTGTTGCGTTCAAGGGTTTCAAAGGTGCATTGGCCGCGTTTGTAGTCACATTCAGCGCGATAATATCTTCTTAAAATTTCCTTTTTGGCCGCTTTCCTTGCCGCTTTATCATCGACAATGGCGGATGCAATCATGTTCACACCCATATCAGTTGGGGATTTGTAAATTTCCTTGCCAGTAATTTTTGTCAAAATATTTTGTAAGATTGGAAAAACTGCTATGTCGCGATTGTAGTTTATTGCAAGTGTGCCATATGCATTGAAGTGGAATGGGTCAATTTGATTTACATCATAAAGGTCGGCGGTTGCCGCTTCATATGCGATGTTTACTGGGTGTTTAAGTGGCAAGTTCCAAACTGGGAAAGTTTCAAACTTTGCATAGCCTGCTTTAACGCCGCGTTTATATTCGTGATAGAGTTGTGAAAGGCAGGTTGCAAGTTTGCCGCTGGATGGGCCTGGGGCGGTGACTACAACAAGTGGGCGAGTGGTTTCCACAAATGGATTTGCACCATAGCCTTCATCCGACACAATTGTGTTCACTTCGTTTGGATAGCCCTTTGTGTAGTTGTGGAAATAAACGCGTTCGCCGCGCTGTTCAAGTTTTTTGCCAAACTTTGTCGCACTTGGCTGACCTTTATACAACGTGATTACAAAGGCGGAAACGTAAAGCCCAAGTTCGCGCATATTGTCCACAAGGCGCAAAACTTCGTTGTCATAACTAAGCCCTAAATCGGCACGGATTTTGTTCTTTTCAATGTCGTTGGAACTTATGCAGAAGATAATTTCCGCTTTGTCTTTCATCTTTTGAAGAAGCTTGATTTTGATGTTTGGGTCAAAGCCAGGCAATACGCGTGCGGCATGAAGGTCATCAAAAATCTTTCCGCCAAACTCCAAATAAAGTTTGTTGTTGAACTTTTTAATCCTTTTGTTGATGTTTTCGCTTTGTAGTTTTAAATACAAATCATTGTCAAAGCATTTTTTTTCTTTCATTTTTTCTCTCCTACATAATTTTATTTGTTAATTCAAGCGCACTTTCTATTGTTTTGTCCATATCAAAATACTTATATTGTCCCAAACGTCCACCAAAGTAAACATTATCTAATTTTTTTGCTTCATTTTGATATTTTATAAGTAATTGGGTGTTTTTATCATCATTGATTGGATAATAAGGCTCTAAACCAGGTTTCCATTCAGTTGGATATTCTTTTGAAATTACTGTTTTAGGCTGCGAGCCAAATTCAAAATGCTTGTGTTCAATTATGCGTGTGAAAGGAATTTCTCTTTCTGTATAATTCACAACAGCACATCCTTGATAATTATCTGTGTCAAGAACTTCTGTTTCAAATGAAACTGTCCTGTATTCTAGGTGACCAAATTTATAATCAAAGAATTCATCAATTGCACCTGTGTAAATAATCTTTTTATAACTGATGCCCTTGAATTTTTTAGTAAATTCTTTAAAGTCGATTTCAAGTTTCACAACACTTTTGCTTAAAAGCTGTTCGATAATTTTATTATATCCGCCAATTGGGATTCCTTGATATATGTCATTGAAATAATTGTTGTTATATGTAAATCTAAGTGGCAACCTTTTTATTATAAAACTAGGCAAATCTTTACAATCTCTTCCCCATTGTTTTTCTGTATAGCCCTTAATTAGTTTTTCATAGACATCAATTCCAACCAAATTTATGGCTTGTTCTTCTAAGTTTTTTGGATTTTCGCTGAAATGAGTTTGTCTTTGTTGTTCAATGATTTTTTGGGCTTCTTGTGGAGTTTTAATTCCCCACAATCTACTGAAGGTGTTCATGTTGAATGGCAAGTTGTAAATTTCATCTTTATATCTTGCCATAGGGGAGTTGACAAAATTGTTAAATTCGGCAAATTGATTGACATATTGCCAAATTGTTTTGTTGCTTGTATGAAAGATATGTGCGCCATATTTGTGAACATTGATGCCTTCAATTTTGTCACAGTAGATGTTGCCACCAATGTGATTACGCTTGTCAATTACAATGCATTTTTTTCCTTTTTTTGAAAGTTCATGTGCGCAAACCGCTCCAAAAAGCCCAGCGCCAACTATTAGATAATCAAAATTTTCCATATTTTTACCTTTTTTCAATTAAATTTGATGATTTTTCTTGCAATTTTATATACCAGTTTGCAAAAATTCATACCCAGTTTTGAATTTGTAGCAACGAGTCCTTCGGCATGATGCTTGCAATCAGCCCATAGTTTTTTGTCTTTTGATTTCAAATATTCCCAAAGTTCTTTCTTTTTGTTCAAAGCATTTTCATCACCAATTTTGATAAGATATATTGATGTGATTGCCATTAAAATTGAAATAAAATCAGTCATATATTTTGCCAACTTTTTATTTTTACTTGCAATCTCTTGAACATTATGTGCATCAATACAAATTTTAGTGATTTTGATGTGCTGGTCAATGCGTTTCATAATCACATCTTCATTTATGGATTGGTCGGCACGCCCAACAAAATATCTGTATAAATCAGCATCAATATAATAAAAACTTTTTACATATGGAAGGGGAGTATAGACAAAAATGTTGTCAACATAAAAAGTGTGTTTTGGCAAAGTGAGATTGATGTCTTGTAGAATTTTTGTTCTATAAAATGCCGAATGCATGGTGATAAATTGCGATTTTTTGAATTTCTTAGTTTCTGTAAAAGTGAATTCTTTTTCAACTGGAAAAACATTTTTATAATCAATCACTCTGCATTTTGTGCCATCGGTGTATTCATACACATAATTGCAAATCAACATATCAATGAGATGTTTTTCTTCGTGCAATTTCTTGATTGTTTCAAGAAGTTTTAAAAGGGCTTCTTTGTCAGCCCAGTCGTCTGCATCCACGATTTTGAAATAAAGCCCTGTGGCATTTTTTATTCCCTGATTTACACCTTCGCCATGCCCACCATTTTCTTGATGAACAACTTTTACAATGTTTGGATAATTTTTCCCATATTCATCGGCAATTTCTGGAGTGTTGTCCTTTGTTGAGCCGTCATCAACAATTATAATTTCTGCATCTTCGCCGCATACAAGCAAAGAATCAATGCATTTTCTCATATAATTTGCCATGTTATAACAAGGCACGCAAAAAGAAATGTATTTCATAAATTTCTCCTTTATTAAAAGTTTATCATACAACAACTTTTTTTCAAAATGATTTTAAGAATTTTTAAATTTTTTTGATATTGTTGAATGTATGATTTTAAATTTTAAAACCATCATATTTACATGACTTCGTTATATTATCTAATTCCTGCCTTTGTGATTTTGATATTGGTCTTTCCAATTTTCACAGAGATAAGGGTGAGTGTAAATCCAAGTTACAATCGTGGGGTGGTGGCGCTTTTCGTGTTTGGAAAGAAGATTTTTTATTACATAGTTTCGCTTAAAGGGGATGCAGTGGAACTTCAAAATGAAAAGCAAACAAAGATGCAAAAACTTGAATTTTCCAGTCCGCAGTTTTTGTTTATGGAGGAATTTATGCGACAGATTAAAGACAAAGTAAGGCTTAAAAAGATGTATGTTTTTTACAACATAGGAAGTGGCGATGCATTTTCGGGGGCGCTTGTTTGTGGTTTTATAAATCAAATTTTGACCTACTTATTTTTGTATTTGAAAAGCAAAAAGCCGACTGCATCTTTTTGTGTTTATGACACAGTTTCTTACAACAAGGCGGTGTGTGAAATCGCTGGGCGAATAAGTGCAAGCATAACGCTTTTTGATGTTCTATATTCTTTTGTTTACTCTTTTATCGTGCAAAAAAGACAAAGAAAATGATTTTCTTATACATATTTTATATTGTTTTTTTACACAATATATGGTGTATTATGTTGCAGACTACACTTTGTTTTGTGTAGTATGCAAGAAGGGGGATTTATGAAAACTTACACAAACGAAACAAAATTATGTGACCTTATCACAAACGCAATGGACAAACTTAAAAACATTATGGACAGTTCCACAATCGTTGGTGAAAGTTTGAAAACACCAGACGGAGTGACTATTATTCCTATAAGCAAAGTGACTGTTGGATTTGTTGTTGGCGGCGGAGAATATGCCGACCTTTCTGCAAGGCGCGTTGCGAATCACTTTCCTATGAGTGGTGGCAGCAGTGGTGGGATGAGCGTTTCTCCTGTGGGGTTTTTGATTATTCAAACTGATGGCGAAGTTGACTTTGTGAATGTTGAAAACAAAACTTTGTATCAAACTGTTTTGAATATGTTTAACTCACTTTTACAGAAGTTAGAAAAGGACAAAGATAATGACAATTAAAAAATTTTCTGTTTCAATTGTGCTTGTTTTGTTGGCAGTTGTCTTTGCCGTGATTGGAATTTTTTGCGCTCAGCCCAAATCTTTATATGCTTTTTACTCAACGGCAAAGGGTGCGTGCGTGATTGAAACGACCACAAAAAGAAAACTTTTTGCCCAGAACGAAAACAAAAAACTTCCTATGGCAAGCACAACCAAAATTATGACGGCAATCACTGCGATTGAAAACTGCAAGGATTTGGATGAAAAATTTGAAGTTTCTCCAAAGGCGGTGGGTGTGCCTGGAACTTCGCTTTATCTAAGAAAAGGGGACACTTACAGCACACGCGATTTGTTGTATG
The DNA here is from genome assembly GCA_947629145.1 of uncultured Clostridia bacterium. Taxonomy (GTDB): domain Bacteria; phylum Bacillota; class Clostridia; order Christensenellales; family UBA1242; genus Caccovivens. The sequence continues at coordinate 3,776 of CANRCQ010000028.1, read as the reverse complement.
CACTTATGCTTATCTCTGGCAATGACGCATCTGTTGCTATTGCCGAACATATCGCTGGCTCGACAAGTGAATTTGTGACTATGATGAATGACCTTTCTAGAAAGATTGGCGCAACAAATTCTCATTTTGCAAACACTCACGGACTGGATGCAGACGGTCATTACACAACAGCATATGACCTTGCGCTTATCACTTCTTATGCACTTGAAAACGACATTTTCAGGGAGATTGTTTCCACAAAAAACACTCGCATTACAAAGGCTGACGGAGAACATAGATATTTGAAAAATAAGAATAAACTTCTTTTTACACTTGATGGCTGCATTGGGGTTAAAACTGGCTTTACTGACGATGCTGGAAGATGCCTTGTTTCAGCAGCGGAAAAGGATGGAATGAGAGTTGTTTGTGTGGTGTTAAACTGTGGGCCTATGTTCCCAGAAAGTGCCGACCTTTTGACTGAGTGTTTAGATAATTACAAACTTGTAAATTTAACTGACTTATATGATTTTAAAAGGGAAATTGAAATTGTTGATGGCAGAAAAAACACTGCTAAAATCGGTGTGAGTGGACAGTTTGTTTATCCGCTTTCACAGGGCGAACTTGAAAGATTGAAATTTGCATATACTCTTCCACAAAATCTACAAGCCCCACTTGAAAAAGGCACTGAGATTGGAAAAACTGAAATATTTTTAGATAATAACTTGCTATTTTCACAAAAAATCTTTACAATAGAAGATATAAAGCCAAAGTCTGTTCTTCAAAGGGTGAAAGAATTTTTTGCGAATTGGTGAAGAAAATCCCCTTGAAAGAAAAAGGGGATTTTTTATGAGAATTAACAAATATTTAAGTGCCTCGGGTGTGGCATCCAGAAGAAAGTGCGAAGAAATTATTCTTGCAAAAAGAGTGACGATAAATGGCGCTGTTGTTGATGTGTTGTCAACCGATGTAAATGAGAAAAAAGATGTTGTGTGTGTTGACGGCATTCAAGTGAAACTTCCTGGCGAATTTGTGTATTTAAAACTCAACAAGCCAAAGGGTTATGCCTGCACGGCAAGTGACGAAAAGGGAAGAAAAACAATCTTTGAGCTGGTTAAAAGCGATGTGCGGCTTTTCAGTGTTGGAAGGCTTGACTATGACACAGAAGGGCTGATTTTCCTTACTAATGATGGCGAATTTGCAAATCTTGTTATTCATCCAAAATTCCATTTTGAAAAGGAATATCATGTGTTGGTTGAAGGTGCTGTGAAGGAAAGCGAACTTGCTGTTTTAAGAAAAGGCGCGGTTGTGGATGGAAAACGTATGCCGCCAGCCAAGGTTAAAGCCCTTTCTTTTGATGGCAATATCACAAAAATTTCCGTTGTGATAAACGAGGGGCAAAATCATCAGGTTAGGCGTATGTTTGAAGCCATCGGCAGAGAAATCCGCCTTTTAAAGCGCGTGAGAATTGGCTCTGTCACACTTGGGGGATTGTCGCGTGGAAAAACAAAACCATTAACCGCCGAAGAAATATCTTCGTTTAGGGGTGACAAATGAAAGTGGCGGTTGTTGGGGCTGGGGCTTCTGGGCTTATGGTGTCTGGATTTTTGGCAAATTCAGGGCATGATGTTTTTGTTTTTGACAGGAATGAAAAAGTGGGCAAGAAGTTGTATATCTCTGGCAAAGGACGTTGTAATTTGACAAATCTCTGCTCACCAGATGAGTTTTTAAAAAATGTGGTGCGTGGAGAGAAGTTTGTAAAAAGTGCAATTTACAATTTTACAAGCAGTGATGCGGTTGAGTTTTTTGAAAATTTGGGGCTTGAAACAAAGGTTGAGCGTGGCAACAGAGTTTTTCCAAAAAGCGACAAATCAAGTGATGTTATCAAAGTTTTAAAAGAAAAGCATTGTAAAAATGTGAATTTTTGTTTCAATACAAAGATTGACAGCATATCAAAAACAGAAGAAGGCTTTGTTTTGCACTTTGACGGCAAAAAAGAACTTTTTGACAGAGTGATTGTCGCAACTGGCGGAAAAAGTTATCGTTCAACTGGCAGTGACGGAGATGGCTTTAAGTTTGCAAAAATGTTTGGGCATAAGGTTGTGGAGTGTGTGCCGGCGCTCTGCCCAATCAAAATTAAAGACAAATTTGTGAAAACTCTTCAAGGAGTTTCGCTTAAAAACGTCACTTTAAAATGCAGTTTTGGGGACAAGAAAAAAGAGTTTTTTGGAGAGATGCTTTTCACAGACGATGGGATTTCAGGGCCGATTGTGCTGTCACTTTCAAGTTTTATCAATCGCGAAAAAGATGTGTCGCTTGCCATTGACTTTAAGCCTGCTTTAAACGAGAAACAGTTGGATGCAAGGCTGCTGCGAGATTTTGAAGAAAACAAAAACAGCGAAATTAAAACAGTTTTTCGTGGGCTTTTGCCAAAGGCTGTTGCGCAGGTTTTTGAAAGTGTTGTGAAAATTGACGGCTCGCAAAATGTGAACACAATCACAAAGTTGCAGCGAAATGACATAATCAAATTTTTGAAAAACTTTCCACTTGAATATGGCGGACTGTATGATTTGGATGCTGGCATTGTCACAAGCGGTGGGGTTGACTTAAATGAAATCAACCCCAAAACATTTGAAAGCAAACTTCAAAAGGGGCTTTACTTTGTTGGGGAAGTTTTGGATGTGGATGCCCTGACCGGCGGATTTAATCTTCAACTTGCGTGGGCAGAGAGTTTTATGTGTGCAAAAAATTTCAGTTAGGAGAGAGATATGTTTTATCAAATTTGCAAAATACTTTTGTGGGTGCCACTTAACATTATGCATCCAACATCGATTAAGGGGCGAAAAAATTTGCCGAAAAAGAAAGTTATCATTGCTTGCAATCACAGAAGCAATTGGGACTATGTTCTTTTTGGCTTAAATACGGCAAAAAAGAACAAGGTTTTGGCTAAGAAAGAACTTTTTAAAAACAAGTTTTTGGGGGCAATCTTGCGTAATTTTGGGGGAATTGAAATTGACCGAGATGGAAACGACATAAACGCAATCAAACTTTGCATGAAGGCGATTAAAGACGAAAAAAGACTGTTTATTTTTCCAGAAGGCACGCGCCATCATGGAGATGGAATGGGCGAAACAAAAAGCGGACTTGCCATGATTGCTATCAAAACAAAAACACCTATTGTGCCACTTTGGATTGACAGAGCGCCAAAACTTTTTAGAAGAAGTGTGTATTATATAGGAAAGCCTTTTGAACTTTCACAGTTTTATGGAATGAAACTTGACGAAGATATTTTAAATGAAGCGAACGAGTTTGTTCGCCAAAAGATGCTGTCTGTGAAAGACGAATATCTTAAAGAAAAGGCGGAAAAGAAGCATAAAAAGAAAGATTGATTGTTTTTATTTGACAATGCTTGTGTTTTTTGCTAAAATAAGTCCAATAATGTGTGTTTAAAGGACTTTTATTATGAGCGAAAAATTTAATTTAGATTTGATTGACAAAACTTTTACATCCTATAAAAAAGGGCAGGCGTTTGATGGAGTTGTGGTTTTAAAGCGCGATGACGGAGTTATTTTCAACATCGGTGGCAAAAATGATGCATTTATTCCTTCAAGCGATTTTGCGGACTTTGATGGAATCAAAATTGGCGACAGATTTTCTGTGGTTATCACAAATTCTAAAAACGAAGAAGGGCTGATTGAAGCATCCAAATCCCTTGCGGATGCGCTTAAAATGGCAAATCAAAATGCCCAAACTTTAAGGCTTGGAAGCAAGTTTTCTTTTGTTGTTTCTGGTGTGGGTGA
>CANRCQ010000027.1 GCA_947629145.1 uncultured Clostridia bacterium | reverse complement strand
TCTTATGAACTTGTTGAAACGAAAAATTTTGAAGAACTTATGCTTGAATGGCTTTTGACATTCAAAAAGAGTGGCGTCAGTCCGCGAACTTTTGAAGGCAACATCAGAAATTTCAAATTACACATCGCGCCAATCATTGGTAAGATGAAAGTTTATGAGATTGACACCTACACTGTTCAAAGCTTGATAAATAAAATGATTGAAGACGAATATTCAGTGGACACTATCAAGAAAAACAAACATCTTATAAGTCAATTTTTCGATTATGCGATTGACAACAAATGGGTGCAAACAAATCCCGTTGCAAGAATTAAAATTTCAAAAAAGGACAGAAAAGTCTATGACGAAGACGAAAATTACAAAGCGCTGCCGCCGGAGATAAGAGATAAATTTATAGCGGCTTTAAACGAAGACGAGGCAAACTTTATTAAGCCACTTTGCTTTTGTATGATGTTTGCAGGACTGCGCATTGGCGAAGTGATTGCTTTGAAGTGGAAAAACTTTGATGAGCAAAACAAGACATTGAAGATTGAACGGTCGATAACACAAGTCCCCAAATTTGATAGCAACGGAAATATTATTTCAAGAGTGACAGTTGTGGGCGATACAAAGACCACCTGCTCTGTTCGAGAAATACCAATTACAGACATTGTTGTGCAAACGCTTAAAGAATGGCGAACAAAACAATTTGAAAGACAACTAACAAATAAAGAAGTCACAGCGAACTTAATCGCACCGACTTCTTTTATTTTTGCAAACGATGACGGAAGTGTGCGCACATATTCTGGAACAAGACAAATTTTTGACCGATTTAAACGCAGAAATGGGCTTGATAAATGCGGAATTCACTTCCATTCGTTAAGGCACACCTTTTCAAACATGTTGTTTGAAATGAACGAGAATCCAAAAGTTATCCAACAGCTTCTTGGACACAAAGATGTCAAAACCACAATCACTGTTTATAATTCCGTCAACAGCGAATATGTGCGAGAAGCCACCGATAAACTAAACGATAAAATCAAAAGCACGCAACAAGAAACAGAAAAAGAAGAACAAAATCATTTTGAAGAGATGTCTGACGAAGAATTGGAACTACAACTCGAACTTATCCGCAGGCAAAAACGAAAAGAAAAACAAAAAGATTTTGAGATGTGAAATATACTTTTTACAAACGAAGTTAAGACTAAAGAAAAATTGCTTGACTTTTTATATAAAGTATGCTAACATAAAAAAGCCAATTGGGCAATTAAAAGGTGGTGTTTTTATGACACAATTTTTGAACTTGCCCGTTCTGCTTAATTGTCTGAGCTAAAGGGCAACATTTTTTCACGTAGAACAATAACTACGCAAAGGAAGACACCTTGAAGAAACGGGACTCATCAAACTGTTTGTAGAAAGTAGGTGGATCTATGGAGAATAGGGACTCCTACGCTCAATGCGTTGGGAACTGCAATGTGGGGCCCGCTATGCGAGGAGTATAGCAACATTGAAGTGAAAAATCTTTTGAAGATGCAAAGGGCAGTAAAAAAATATTGGGATAAGAGCATGTGTGATGAGCATGCTCTTTTTTTGACACCATATGACACCATTTGGAATGGATTTGGGCAGTTTTAGATGAATTTAGACCGAAAGTTGATGATTTAACTTTCGGTCTATTTTTTATGATTTTTTTGACACCTAAATGTATCCAATTTGACACCAAATATTTTTCAGTGCCAAAATTGTGTGAAAATTTATGGAAACAAAAAATCGCTAAATCCCTTTTATTTTCGGGTGTTTAGCGATTTTGAAAAGTGGAGCTTATGATGGGATTCGAACCCATGACCTCAGCCTTACCAAGGCTGTGCGCTACCTGCTGCGCCACATAAGCATATGAAATTTTTGTTGAGTTTTTGGTGTTTGGATTTGCCACATTTTTGTTTTACCAAGGTGGTGCTCTACCCCTGAGCCACATCAGCATATTTGTTGGGGGAGTATGTTTAGGCATTTGCAAGCATGTTTAATATAACATATTTTGATTTTAAAGTCAACTTTAATGGAATTTTTTTTGCACATATTTACAATTATTTGACTTTTTGGCATATATTTTGATATTATATTTATGTAAAAGAGTGGCAAATGCCTTATCAAGGTGCAAAAGGAGTCTTTTATGGATGTTATGTTTTGGGTTTGGCTTGGAGTGATTATTGTCACAGCCATAGTTGAATTTGCGACAATGGAAGTTGTGTCCATATGGTTTACGATTGGGGCAGTTATTCCATTTATTTTAGCGGCGACAGGGGCTGTGAATTGGATTTGGCAAGTTGTGATTTTTGTTGTGTTGTCGGCGATTATGATAGTTTGTCTTAGAAGTGTGACGAAAAGATTTTTGCTTAAAAACTCCAATGAAAAAACAAATGTCGATTCGCTTATTGGACAGAAGGTTAGGATGCTCTCTCGCACAGATTTTGAGACGGTTGGAAGTGTGAAGATAAACGATGTTGTTTGGAGTGCGATTGGATTTTCGCAGCAGACGATTGAAAAAGATGAAATTGTGACAATTTTAAGTGTTCAAGGAAACAAACTTGTTGTGAAAAAAGAAGAACCTGAAGTTGTTGAAGAAGAAAAGAAGCCAGCGCGCAAAAAAAGCGAGAAAAAAGAGCCAAAACGCAAAACAAATGAAGTGGCAGCCGAAAATAGTGCTGAAAAAGTAGTGACAGAGAAAGAAGCTGAGAACACTGAAAAAGATGCCGAGAAGGTTGAGAAAAAGAAGGTTCCAGCAAAGAAACCTTCAAAAAGCAAAACAAAAGAGCCAAAGAAAAAGATTGCAGCAACTGAAAATGACACTGAGAAGGTTGAGAAGAAAGTTTCAACAAAGAAGCCTGCAAAAAGTAAAGTGGAAGAGACAAAGAAAAAGGCTACGACAACTAAGAAAACATCTACAAAAACGAGTTCTAAATCAAAAACGACATCTAAATCAACAAAAAACACAAAAAACGCGACAAAAAGTGCCGCAAATAAAAGGAGTTAGTTATGGTAGTTACAGGAATTGTTTTGGGAGTATTAGGGGTTTTAATATTAGTTACACTTGTTGCTTCCATTAGAATTGTTAGACAGGCCACAGCAGTTGTGGTTGAAAGACTTGGGAAATATCACAAGACACTTGACACAGGTGTGCATATGGTCATTCCATTCTTTGACAGATGTTCAAGGCCGATTTCTTTGAAAGAGATTGTTGCGGACTTTAAGCCACAGCCAGTTATCACAAAAGATAATGTTACAATGCAAATTGACACAGTTGTGTATTTTCAAGTGACTGACCCAAAACTTTTCACATATGGTGTTGACAGCCCAATTCGCGCGATTGAAAATTTGACTGCAACGACACTGAGAAACATTGTCGGCGAACTTGAACTTGATGAAACACTCACTTCTCGCGATACAGTAAACACAAAAATGCGCCAAATTTTGGATGATGCAACTGACCCATGGGGGATTAAAATCAACCGTGTGGAACTTAAAAACATTTTGCCACCACGCGACATTCAAGAAGCAATGGAAAAGCAGATGCGTGCAGAACGCGAACGCCGTGAACAAATCTTGAAGGCAGAAGGGGAAAAGAAGTCAAGTATTCTTGTTGCGGAAGGTGAAAAGCAAGCGCAAATTCTTCGTGCGGAAGCCGACAAACAGACAAAGATTTTACAAGCGGAAGCCGAAAAGGCAGCAACCATTGCAAAGGCGGAAGGTGAAAGCAAGGCAATTAACCTTATCAACAGTGCAAATCCAAATGCGGCTTACATCACTTTGCAGGGCTTTGAAGCACTTAAAACTTTGGCTGATGGGCAGTCCACAAAAATTATTGTGCCAAGTGACATTCAAGATGTTTCTGGGCTTTTGACAAGCATGACGGAAGTTGTAAAAGGGGACAAAAACATCAATAAAACTGAAAAAAAGAGTAAAAAATAATAAAAAAGAAGGTAAATAACCTTCTTTTTTTATTCTATAACGATTGCTGTTTGAGTTTGTTCTTCTTTCTTTTTTGTCTTTTTATACAGCGAAATAAGTCGCGGTCTGTTGTATCTTTGCAAAATCACTGGAACAAGATTGACAATTATCACGATTATCATCACGCTTGTGCCGATTGAAGCATAAAAGTGTGGATTTATGAAAGCAAACAACACTGGACTTGCCAAGATTGTGAAGCCATGCAGGCATTCGGCATTTACGTTTTCATACAAAAATCTGTGATAAAATTTGGAATTTTTCTCTCCGCCAGAATAGTTGGTGTTGGAATTAAGATTTTTTTTGAACCCAACCAACCCCCCCCAGTCAGGGATGAACTTATGCCACTTTTTGACTTTCAAACAGTTGTAGAGTTTTGTTTCATATTTAGGAACATTTAAAAGTTTGCTTTCTGGATTGAAGTATAACTTAGTTAGAAATCTAAACAAAAACAAAAATGCGGCGCAGACAAGTCCGCAATAGATTAGTGCGGAAAAGAAATCCACAGGTATCTGCCACTTTGGTATGTAATATTTTTCTGCCAAGGGGAAACTGCAATAAATGCCAATTCCAGCCACTGTTAAGCAAACAAGCACAACCAGCATAGTTTAACTCCTACAATTTTTTGATTACAAGGGTGTTGGTGCCGCGTTTTCCTGCCTTAGGGCCACTTACAAGCACAACTTTTTGTCCGCCTTCAACAAGTTTTGTTTCAAGCGCTTTTTCCAGCGAACTTTGATTGATTTTTTCCATATTATCGTAATTTTTATCTAAAATAGGAAGAACTCCATACAAAATACTCATTTTATGGAACACTCTTTCACTTGGGGTGCAAGCAATGATAGGCACGCGTGGACGGAAGCGGCTTATGTTTTCTGTGGTTGTGCCAGTTTTTGTCACGGCAACAATTGCTTCAACTCCGCGTGTTTGGCTTAATGCATACACTGCATATCCAAGGCCTTTGGATGTGTTTTTTGTTTCAAAAAGATAGTTTGCGTTTTGTGCATAATTTTCACTTTCCAAGGCAATTCTTCTCATGGTTTGAACACTTTCAACAGGGTGTTTTCCGGAAGCAGTTTCACCAGAAAGCATGATGGCAGTTGTGCCGTCAAAAACGGCGTTTGCCACATCCGAAATCTCAGCACGGGTTGGGCGTGGGTTTGTTATCATGCTTTCAAGCATTTGAGTTGCGGTGACAACAATCTTGCCACATCGATTACATTCGCTTATAAAATATTTTTGCAAAATAGGAATGCGTTCAAAATCAATCTCAACACCTAAATCTCCGCGCGCAACCATAATGCCGTCACTTACACGCAAGATGCCGTCAAAATTGTTTACACCTTCTTCGCTTTCAATCTTTGAGATAATCTTAACATCTCTAAAATTGATGGATTTTAAATAGTTTTTCACTTGCAAAACATCATCAACGCAATTTACAAAGGAAATTGCAAGGAAGTCTGCATTCATATGTTTTGCAAACAACAGGTCGCTTTTGTCCAGTTCGCTGAGATATGGCATCTCTGTTTTAACACCAGGGATGTTTATGCTTTTGTTGTTTGAAAGTTCTCCGCCGTTTACAACTTCGCACAAAATATTCTTTCCGCTGACTTTTTTCACTTTAAGTTCGATATTTCCGTCATTTAGCAGAATTTTTGTGTCTTTTTTCAGTATTTTTGGAAGTTTTGAATAGGTCACACTCACTCTTTCAATATTTCCAACGCAGTCTTCTGTTGTGAGTGTAAACTCCTTGCCGTTTTCCAAGAAAACTTTGCCTTTTTCAAACTGCTTTATTCTTATCTCTGGGCCTTTTGTGTCAATCATTATGCCCACAGATGCCTGTTTGTTTGCACGCGCAAGTTTTACAAGGTCAATCATCTCTTTATGAGAATCGTGAGTTCCGTGACTCATGTTGAAGCGGGCAACATTCATCCCTGCATCAATCATTTTTTCAAGTGTCTTTAAGTTGTTGCTTGCAGGCCCTATTGAACATACAATTTTTGTCTTGTTCATTTTTCACCTTCCTTTATATGTAGATTTTATCAAATTTACACCCAGAAAATCAAATTATTTGACATTATATTTAAAAAATTATTGTAAAAGAGTTGTTTTTGTTAAAAAAGTATGTTAGAATATAAAAGGTAAAGGAGTTTGATATGCCATCAATGCTTTGTGACGTTTTCAGTGACCTTTGGAATAAATTCTCATACTGGGTTACTGTGGAATGGTCTTATTTGGTTTTTATCCTCATAGTTTGCATTTTTGCACTGCTTGGTGGATTTGCATTAGTTTCATTCGTCAAAGGTCCAAAATATAATAAAGACAAAAAGCCTTTTAAATGGAGCACTCTTATTGTGGCGATTTTGATGTTTGGATTGATGGCTATTGTGCTTGCTGCGAGATTTGCTTAGTTTAAAAGGAGTTTTTTATAATGTTTAAAATGTTACTTGATGATAGACTTATTCCAGTTTGGGTTTCACAATCATTCCCAATTATTAGAATTGTTCTATTTTGCTTGGTTGTAGTTTGTGCAATTATTTTGATTGTCACAACTCTTCTTCAACACTCTGATAGTGAAGGCGGCGATGTGATAACCGGACAACAAGAAAGTTATTATTCAAAAAACAAGGGTGGATCTAAGGACGCAAAACTGAAACTTATCACAATTATTGTTTCTATTATTGCTGTAGTTTGTGTTGTTCTTTATTTAATTCTCAGATTGATTTACCCAGCACTTCCAATGTAAAAAGGCATAAACATGGGTGAAAAGAAGAAAATTTTAGAAATTTTAGATAAAAATAGTTTGACTTATTCAAATACTGACAAACTATTTTTATTTCTATCTAATGCACTTTCAATGCCACTTGACAGGGTGAAAAGTGTTTTTTATTCTCTTGTTTCAAATGGTGATGTTTTTGAAATAAGAAAGGGCAAATACATAACAATTCCATCGCGCGGTTATGTTAAGGGCGAGTTTTTTGGCACTGCAAAGGGCTTTGGATTTGTTAAGGTTGACGGCTTTTTAGACGATGTTTTTATCCCTGCAAACAAGACGATGGGGGCGCTTGACGGCGAGTTTGTTGTTGTAAAAATTTTAAGCCAGTCCGCAGACGGCATTGATGGCGAAGTTGTCAGCATCTATAAAGAACTTGAAAATATTGTTGGAATGGTCACTGTTTCATGCGGAAATTACTTTTTAAGTCCAGACAATGCCAAGATTGCGTTTGACATTCCTATCATCAAAACAGGGCTGAAAATCAAAGAAAAAATGAAAGTTTTGGCGAAGATTGTTCGCACAGAAAAAGGCAAGATAAAGTGTAATGTCGTGGAAATGCTTGGAATGCAAGATGACGTGAAGGCGCTTGAACTTTCTATTATTCGTGATCACAACCTTTTTGAAACCTTCCCTTCGCAAGTTGTGGAAGCGGAGAAAAAAGTTCCAAAAAATGTGACTGAAAAGCAGAAAAAAGGAAGACTTGACCTTACAAAAGAGACAATTTTCACAATTGATGGGGCGGATGCGAAGGACCTTGATGATGCCGTCAGCATCAAAAAGTTTGATAAATTTTATGAACTTGGGGTGCATATCGCGGATGTTGGCGAATATGTTGTGCAAGACAGTGTGATTGACCAAGAAGCATTTAAACGCGGCACAAGTGTGTATTTTCCTACTTCCGTTTTGCCAATGCTTCCAAAGTCGCTGTCAAACGGCATTTGTTCGTTGAATGAAGGGGTGGAAAGATTGACACTTTCTTGCATTATGAAAGTGGATTTTTCTGGAAAAGTTGTCGATTATAAAATTTGCGAAAGTGTGATAAAAAGCGTTGCAAGGCTGACTTACACAGAAGTGTATGATGCACTTAATAATCGCAATTTAAACGAAAAAACATCAAAATTGCAAAAAAATTTCCTTCTTATGCGCGAACTTTGCGATATTTTGGAAGAAAACACACAAAAACGTGGGGCACTGGATTTGGACTTGCCAGAAGTGCAATTTGTGTTTGATGAAAACGGCATGGCAGTGGATTTGACACGAAGAGAAAGAAATGAAGCACACAGGCTTATTGAAGATTTTATGGTGCTTGCAAATGAAACTGTGGCAAGGCATTTCCATAAACATCAAATTCCTTTTGTCTATCGTGTGCATGAAGCCCCAACAACAGAAAAAGTTGTGTCTGTTTGTGACTTTTTGAAGGGGATTGGGGTGAAATATCCTGCAATTCCAGACCAAATTAAGCCAGAATATTTCCAAGAAATTTTGGACTCTGTTGAAAATCTTTCAACAAAAGATGTTGTAAACAAGATTGTTTTGCGTTCTATGCAAAAGGCAGTTTATTCCAACAAAGATTTGGGTCACTTTGGATTGGCGCTTGTGGATTATTGTCACTTCACTTCGCCAATTCGCCGCTATCCAGATTTAACTATTCACAGAATTATCAAAGAATGGCTGAGAAAAAATGGCAAAATTAGTGAAAGTAGAAAGGCAGAACTTGATGAATTTGCTTTTGAATCTGCGCAACAATCTTCGGCTTGTGAAAGAAATGCAGACTATGCGGAGCGAGATGTTGACGACCTTTGGAAAGCATATTTGATGCGTGACAGGGTTGGACAAGAGTTTGATGCAACCATTTCATCAGTCACAAATTTTGGCATTTTTGTGGCACTTGACAACACTGTTGAAGGGCTTGTTAAAGTGGAAGATTTGCCGGATGATGCATATCTATTTTTGGAAAAACAACTTAAACTTAAAGGCTCGTCACACACTTATTCGATAGGCGACAAGATTAAGGTTGTGCTTACAAACGTGAATTTACACACCAGAAACCTTGATTTTAAAATTGCTTAGTTTTTGCCATTTTTACCAAAAATGCCCTTTTTTTGCCAAAAAAATCAAAAAAAACTTAAAATTTTACCTTTTTTTTGAAAAAAGGTATTGAAATATTGAAAACATAGTGTTATAATAGGAGAGGAAATGAAGGTTATCTCAAACAATAAAAAAGTATTCTTTGACTACTTCGTTTCAAACTTAGTTGAGGCTGGAATTGTTTTGGAAGGTTGTGAAGTTAAATCCATCCGAAACGGCGGCGCAAGTTTGATTGACAGTTTTGTAGTTATCAAAAACGGAGAAGCTGTTTTGAAAAATGCTTACATCGCCACTTACGACAAGACCACTTCCTTTAAGCCAGACGAAAGACGCGACAGAAAATTGCTTTTGAACAAAAGTGAAATTCTTAAACTTCAAAGATTGGCAAAGGAAAAAGGTTTCACACTTGTCGCCACTAAACTCTATATAAACGATAGGGGAAAGGTGAAAGTTGAAATTGGGCTTGCAAAAGGAAAGAAACTTTACGACAAGCGAGCAACGCTTAAGGAAAAACAAATAAAAAAAGACTTGCAACGGCTTTCTTAAGTTTTGGGGACGATTTTGGTTTCGACAGGAATTTGGGCAAGATATACAAAGCATGTGGTGGAGCCCTGACACCTTAAACAAGAGCACTGCAAATAAACGCAGACAGAAATGAAAATGTTGTTTCTTCTTATGCATATGCTGCCTAAGAAAGCAACGACCTGATTGAACTTTTCAATCTGTTCACCTTCTGCTTTTGCCAGGCAAAGTGTTGAGCATCAAATTTGGCAAAACTTTGCATCAAGTTGTCCTTGTAGATGCAAAAAATCCTAAGGAATAGTTTTTAAAACTTGTTTATGGGTTAATTAAAAACGAATTTAAGCATAAACTAAACATGTAGAAAAATATCTTGAAAGGTTTCTGGACGAGGGTTCAATTCCCTCCGCCTCCACCAAACTAAATTTGAAACTTGCTTGACTTAATTTTCAAAAAACCAATAAAAGGAAGGTAATTTGCTATGTTTAATTCTCTTTTAAATGCAAGCAACGTTAGTATCGATTCTTTAATCTTGGATATTTTTATCATACTTGGCGTTGTTATCGCAGGGGCTTTGATTGTCTATTTTGTTTGGGAAGTTGTTTCTTCAATGGCAAACAAAGACAAAAAAGAATCTTCTATTAAAGAGCCAGACTTTGGCCCTAAGGAAGAAAAAACCGAGACTGCAGTAGAAAACTATTCTCTCGACCAAGAAGAAACAAAAGAAGTGCTTGATGAAAGCAATATGGTTGAAGTTGACGAAGAAAAGGCTGAAGAAGAAAAAGCTGAAGCCGAAGATGAAATGACTGAAGAAGAACGCGCTAATGCTGAAAGACGCGCTTATTTGGAAGCAAGACGTCAAGAACTTATTGCAAGAATGCAGGCTGAAATGGACGACAACGACGAAGAAGAACAGGATGAAGAGCAGGATGAAGAAGCTCAACCTGAAGAACAACCTGTTGAAGAACCTGCTAAAGAAGAAGTTGAGGAAGATGACAATCTTGACGAAGAAAGAGCCGCTCTTCAAGCTGAAAAAGAAAGATACGAAACAATGGTTAAAGAACTTGAAGCTGCAAAACAGGCGCTTGCACAAGAAAAGGTTGTTACAACAACTGTTGTTACAAACGGCGTGCTTTCTTTGGATGAACTTAAAGCAAGACTTGCTGACGCTGAAGAACGCTTAAAGACAACTGAAAAAGAATTTAAACAATGCAAAAAAGAATATATCCCACTTCATAGAATTTGGAAAACTCATGAAAGAGATGAGAAGAAACTTAGAAGAAAAGAAGCTCTTGTTGCTAAACAAAAAGTTATTCTTTATGGAGTTAACAACTACGCTGATATTGACGAAGAAAAGGCTAAGAAATTGGCTGAAGACCTTGACCTTCTTGACGGACTTAAACTTTCTGTTCAACACTGCGAAGAAGTTATGAAGGAAAACGAAGAAAGATACCCACTCCTTCAAAGAATGTATGGTGTTCTCTCTCAAAGAAATGACGAACTTAAAGCAGACATCGCTTACTACAAGAGTGAAATCGCAAAACTTGAAGAAGACCAAGACTAATAAAAATCCGCAATTTTGCGGATTTTTTTTATGCTTTTATGTCGTCATTCTGAGCCGAAGGCGAAGAATCTAGATCCTTCGTTTCACTCAGGATGACACCGGCAAAACCTGCATTTTTGGCTTGTTTTTGCCACTGTCTGGCAAAAAGCGGCGCTTTAACATTTGGTATAGAAATTATATGTATTTAAGATAGTTTATTAAAATAATACTAATTATTCAAATAAAAAACCGTGTTGTTATGCACGGTTTTTTTCTTCTATCTTATCTTCATTTTTAACTTCTTTGTTTTCGACCTTGACTGTTATTTTATCGCCTTTGACTTCTACTGCTACTTTATCTTTTTCCTTTCTGCGAATTTTTTTGTCTTCATCATAATGATAACTTATTTTAACTTTTCCATTGTTCATTGATTTCAGTTCTTTTTGATTTCCTTTCGTCAAATATACAAAATTGTCTGGCGCAGGGGATGGATTGTGTTTTGCAACTCTGGAAACAAAAGTTTTTATTTTGATTGGAAATGCTTGATGTTCGTAAGTCCCAAGAATTTCTTTGTTTATTTCTTTGATTTTTTCTATTTTGCTGTTTTCTTTGCCAACAATATGATTATCTCGTGATACTACTGGAATGTTGAAAATTGATGCTTGTGCTACAAGTTTTGCATCCATCGCTTGCGTTGGTGTGAAAAGTTCTTTTTCCATATATGCTTTTACAAGTTGGCTTTCAAGTTGTTTGAATTGTTGTTCATATTGTTCGTCAATTTCAACAACGAATGCATACTTTCTTAATATTCTTTCAATAACATCGTGATATTTTCCTTGATAGGTTGACAGTTCTTCTCTTGTTGCAGGCATAAGCATCATGACAACCAGCCCTTTTGCAAACTTTTCTCCGTTACGCGCTTTTGAAAATCTTAAAAGAAGATTAAGGTTTGACATATATTCTTGAATTGCTTTGTTGGAACGACCCCTTCCTATCCATTCCAAATCAATCCAAATGCAGGCGTCTGGGGCGACATAAACGAGTTCGCGTTCTGTGGTGTGTTGAACAGGAAATTTTTGTTTTTTATTGGCTCTTAAAAATTTTTTAGTTTCAGTATTTGAATTTATAATTATAGATGGTGTTTTTTTCATTTGTTTATTCCTTTAATATGTAAATTTTTGATAACAGCATTTTTTTAATTTCTAATAGCTTTTCATAGATGTCTAAATCGATGTTTTTAGTGTCCATAATTTTGTCTAAGTCTTCAATGCTTTTTTGATAGAATTCAATTTGTTCTTCTTTCGACAAATTTTGAAAATCTTGTTCGACCAATTCTTTGAATTGTGAAATCAACTCTTCCATATCCACTCCTTTTCCTTATAGCCCTATAATACTATAAATCACAGCAAAAATCAATACCCAATTTCAATTTTTTTTGTTTTTTTGTTTGTTTTATTTTTTTTATTTGTTATAATAAAAACATGGAAAGTTACGCACACGACACAGAGTTTAATTTTAAGCATTTTGAAACAACCGCACAAGGGCTTTCCCATGCAGAAGCTAAAAAGCGCTTGGAGCGTGATGGCAAAAATGTTTTGACTCAAAAAAAGAAAACCCCTGCCATTTTGAAATTTTTGGCACAGTTTAAAGATGTTTTAATTGCTGTTTTGATTGTAAGCGCAATTATAAGTGTTGTTTTGGGGGCAGTGGAAAAGTCTGTTGATGAGTTTATTGATGCAGGCATTATTTTTTGCGTGGTTATCATAAATGCGATTATTGGATATATTCAAGAGCGAAAAAGTGAAAGGGCGATGGAAGCCTTAAAAAACATGACAAAGCCTTATTGCAAAGTTATGCGTAATGGGCGCTCTCTTAAAATCAAAACCGAAGAACTTGTTGTTGGGGACATTGTGCTTTTGGAAGCAGGCGATATTGTTCCGGCTGATTTAAGG
>CANRCQ010000026.1 GCA_947629145.1 uncultured Clostridia bacterium | reverse complement strand
TCATCTGCCACCTTCGGAATGGCTCTTCTTTGACCGCAGTTGAAAACGGCAAGAGTGTGGACACAACAATGGGGCTCACTCCACTTCAAGGTGTTGTTATGGGCACACGTTCTGGGGATATAGACCCAACTGTTGTGCAATATCTTTGCAACAACAAAAAGATGTCTGTTGACGATGCAATCAATTATCTCAACAAACAGTGCGGACTTTTGGGAGTTTCTGGCGTTTCCAGTGACCAAAGAGAAGTTATTGCAAAGGCAAATGAAGGAAATCACAGGGCGCAACTTGCACTTGATATGCTTGCTTATTCTGTTAGAAAGCATATCGGCAGTTATATGGCTGTTCTTCCACGCGTTGATGCCATTATTTTCACAGGCGGAATTGGCGAAAATCGTGATGACACGCGCGAAAAGGTTTTAACTGGCATGGACAACATCGGCATTGTTATTGACAAGAAAAAGAACAAAAATTTCAAACGCGGCGAAATCGAACTTATTTCCAAGCCAGAAAGCAAGGTTAAAATTTACGTCATCCCAACAAACGAAGAGCTTATGATGGCGCGCGACACTCAAAACATCGTTAAAAACCTTAAAAAATAAAAGAATTTGCAAATTTGCTTGACAAAAGTCGAAAATTTTGTTATTATAGGCAAAGCATTATTAAATGAAGCATAAAAGGAGAGTTGAAAAATGGCAGTTCCAAAGGGTAAAGTTTCAAAACAGAGAAGAAATACAAGAAACTCTGCTAATTTTAAGGCAGAGACTCCAACTCTTGTTGAGTGTCCAAAATGTCACGAACTGAAAAAACCACATACAGTTTGCAAAAATTGTGGCACATATAAAAACAAGACTGTTGTTGAAAATAAAAAAGAAAAGAAAACAAAATAAGGCTGGATTTTCAGTCTTTTTTTATTTTTCAAAAAAATCGCGTTTTTGCCTTTATTCTTTTGACTTTTATGTGTGTTTTTTGATATAGTTAATTAGGAAATATATTCTTTTCAAGGAGAAAACACATGAAAGTTGTTGTTGATGCTTTTGGCGGAGATTATGCGCCAGATGAAGTTGTTGAAGGGGCAATTCTTGCAGCAAAAGAAAACAAAGATTTAAAGGTTGTGCTTGTTGGTGACGAAAGCAAAATTAAAAATATTTTAAACGGCAGAACTCAGCAGATTGAAATAGTAAACGCAAGCGAAGTTATCACAAATGACGACACACCAACTGTGGCAATTCGCCAGAAAAAAGATTCCTCTCTTGCACGCGCTTTTGATGTTTTGAAAGACCAAGAAGATGTTGTTGGGCTTGTGTCCGCTGGCAGCACTGGTGCGGTGCTTGCAGGTGCAATTATGAAAATAGGAAGAATTAAAGGCATTTCAAGGCCGGCGCTTTGCCCTATTTTGCCAACAATTAAGCCAGATAAAACGGTTATTATTTGTGACAGTGGCGCAAATGTGGACTGTAAAAGCGAACATCTTCTTCACTTTGCAATCATGGCATCGGCATATTCTTCAATCGTAAATGGCATTGAAAAACCTGCCGTTGCACTTTTGAACAATGGTGCGGAAGAACATAAAGGAAACGAACTTACAAAATCCACCTATCCGCTTATGAAAACAATTCCTGTAAACTTTGTTGGAAATATCGAGGCGCGCGATGCAATGCTTGGCGAAGTGGATGTTATTGTTGCGGACGGTTTTGCTGGAAATGTGCTTTTAAAAACCGTTGAAGGGGTTGCAAGTGGCATGGGCAAAATGCTTGAAAAAGAAGCGAAGAAAAACATTTTTACCATGCTTGGCGCACTTATGATGAAAAAATTTAAGGGAATCCGCAACAAAATGGATGTCAACAAATATGGCGGAGCACCATTCTTGGGCTGCAAGAAAATTGTTGTAAAAACACATGGCACTGCAAAGCGAGATGTGATTAGAAACACCATTTTACAAGTTGTCAAACTTCATGAAAACAAACTTATTGAAAAGATTGAAAGCATGGTTGGACAGATGACGGAGAGTGCAAATGATTGACGAAAAGATTGATTACACTTTCAGTGATAAAAAACTTTTGACCAGGGCGCTTACACACCCATCAAAATCAAAAGAAAACTATCAACGTTTGGAGTTTTTGGGGGACAGCATTTTAAACTTTGTTGTTGGGGAATATCTGTTTAAACACAGCGACAAACAAGAAGGCGAACTTACTGTTTTACGTGCACACTTTGTTGCAGAAAACCATCTTTGTGAATGTTTTGATGAAATGGGGCTGTCAAGCGATGTGATTACTGGCAAAAGTTTGAAACAAGAACTCACTCCTGCCATAAAGGGCGACATTGTGGAGTCGATTATCGCGGCAATTTATCTTGACGGCGGACTTGACAAAGCCACGGAGTTTATTAAAAACAAGTTGCATATTGAAGATTTTAAAAACGCCAAAGATGACAACTATAAATCTCAACTTCAAGAACTTGTGCAGGCGAACTTCAAGTGTTCGATAAAATATGTGACAGAAAAGGTTGATGACAACTTTGAAGCTAAGTTTTACATGGATGATGACCTTATCGCAACCGGCTATGGCAAAGACAAAACAAAGGCAGAACAGAACTGTGCCTATGTGGCATTAAGAAAGTTATTTGAAGAATAAAGTTATATTAAAATAACTACTAAGGTGAAATTATGTATTTTAAAAAAATTGAAATGATAGGCTTTAAATCGTTTGCGGACAGAACCGTTATTGAGTTTAACGGTGGTTTCACTGCGATTGTTGGGCCAAATGGTTGCGGAAAGAGCAACGTCAGCGATGCAATTAGGTGGGTGCTTGGGGAACAGAGCGCCAAGAGTTTGCGTGGCGACAATATGCAAGATGTCATTTTTAAAGGCACGGAAAAGCGAAAAAGCCTTTCTTATTGCGAAGTGACACTTACTTTTGACAACACGGACAGATTTTTCAACATTGCATATGACGAACTTTCCATCACAAGAAAACTTTATCGTTCTGGTGAAAGTGAATACTTAATCAACAAAAACACTTGCCGTTTGCGTGACATCACTGACATCTTGTTTGACAGCGGAATAGGCAAAAATGGATATTCGGTTATTGGGCAGGGCAAGGTCAGTGAAATTGTGGATGAAAAGCCAGAAGAACGCAGAACTATGTTTGAAGAAGCTGCAGGAATTGCCAAGTTTAAGGCAAGAAAAGACGAAGCCGAACGCAAACTTGAAAGAACGCGTGAAAATTTGGTGAGAATTGACGATATAAGAACCGAAATAGACCGTCAAATGGGTCCACTTAAAAAACA
Source organism: uncultured Clostridia bacterium (assembly GCA_947629145.1). Lineage (GTDB taxonomy): Bacteria > Bacillota > Clostridia > Christensenellales > UBA1242 > Caccovivens. Next base: position 10,017 of record CANRCQ010000026.1, on the reverse strand, counting down.
GGCGGAAGACGCGAAGAAATATTTGGAATACAAGGGGCAACTCAAAGATTTGGAAGTTAATGCCTATGTTTTTCAATATGAAAATGCAAACACTGCGAAGGCACAAATTCAGGCAAAACTTCAAGCAATAGATGAAGAAGCATTTGCGCGCCAAACAGACCTTGACAACATCACAAAGGACTATGCGGCACAGATGGACAAACTTTCACAATATGACAAACAGATTGCATCTTTAAACGAAGAACTTTTGAAACTTACTGTTGAACTTGAAAAACAGGAAGGGGAAACAAAGGTCACAAGAGAGCGCATCAACTTTGCACAAAAGGAAAATGACCGCATAAATTTGGACATTACAAATGCCAAGATTGTCATTGAAAATTGCATTGAACAAGAAGCGGCAAAAACTGCGGAAAAAGAAGGTTTGCAGCAGCGCTTGGGAATGCTCAACTCGTCTTATGAAAATCTTTCAAATCAGCATTTGAAGATTGTGGATGAAATGAGTTTAAGTGAAACGGAAGCAGGACAAAGTCAACAGAAAATTATTGAAACTTTGGGTTCACTTTCGGATGTTAAAAGCAGTGTGTCGCGTCTTAGCGCAGAGAAAGCACTTTTGCTTGAAAGCAGAGAAAATCTTGTTAAGAATATTGCTGACACAAAAGACAAAATCAATGTTTTAAAAGAGATGATAGCAGACAGCGAAAAGCAAATTGCTGCTGCAAACAAGGATTACACCGCTATAAAGGCCGAACTTGAAGATATTTCTGGCAGAATTTTTGTTGCAACAAAGGATGTGGGAGAACTTGAAACTGAAAGGGCAAACCTTACAACACAAGTTAAAGTGTATGAAAACCGCAAAAAACTTTTAAGTGAAATGCAGGCTGAATATGAAGGCTATGCCAACAGTGTGCGTAAAATCTTGAAGGAAAGTGAGAAAAATTCTGCGGTTAAAAGCAAGATGGTGGGTGTTTTGGCATCACTTATCACTGTTCCTGCAAAGTTTGAAACAGCCATTGAAGTGGCACTTGGTGCAGCCGTGCAAAACATTGTCACTTACAATGAAGATGGCGCAAAAGATTTGATTTCATTTTTGAAACAAAATCAATTTGGGCGTGCAACATTCCTTCCTATTTCAAGTATGCGTAGGCGCGACATGGATGAACGCACAATCTCTGGGAAGAAGGGTGTGTTTGGGGTTGCAAGCAAACTTATCTCATATGACAAGCAAATTGACAATGTTATTTCCAATCTTTTGGGTGGAACAGTTGTTGTGGACACACTTGCAACTGCGGTTGACCTGGCGCGCGACAACAAATTTTCATTTAAGATTGTCACGCTTGAAGGGGATGTTGTCAGCACACAAGGTTCAATGACTGGCGGAAGCAAAAAGAGTGAAGCCGTCAATCTTATTTCGCGTCAACGCGAGATTGAAACCTTGACGGAAGAGATTGAGAAACTTGGGATTAGAGAATATGAACTCAAAAACAAAATTGACTATTTGAAAGTTGATTTAAACGGCTCGAAAAACAACGAAACACAACTTCTTGCAAAGAAAAACGAGCTTGAAGTTGTGCTTGCAAAGGAAACTGAAAAATTGCAGGCTTCTAAAAAGGACGAAAACGAACTTTTAGACGAACAAAAGACCTTTGAAATGGAAAAAACGACCGTTGAAAACAAACTTAAACTGATTGAAGAAGACTTGTCGCAATCAAGTCTTGTGCAGAATGCTTTGAGTGGCAACAAGGAAGATGCCGACCTTTTGGTTAAGCAAAAACAAGAGCGTTACAACAAAATCCGTGCGCAGAGAGATGAGATTGTTGCAAATATGACAACAGTCAAGGTTGATATTGCATCTTGCGAGCAGAAGTTACAGGCGCTCACAGACGAATTGGAACGCATTTCAATTGAAAAAGACAAACAATATTCAAATGTGAAATCTCTTGAAGCGCACCTAGAAGATAACAATAAACTTATTGAAACGGCAAACGAGCTTATTAGACAACAGATTGAAAATGCAAAGCCATCTCAGGCTAAGGATAATTTAAACAGAATTAGGGCGCAGCGCGAAGAGATGGAACAGGACAAAATCACTGTTTCCAATAATATCAAACAACTTGACGAGAAAAAGACTGTCACAATGGAAGAACTTGCAAAAGTCAATGACAAACGCTATCGTGAAGAAGCAAATCTTTCAAAGGTTGACAATGATTTGGAAGTTATGCAAGAGCGTATTTATGAAGAATACAGCCTTACTTACAGCGGCTGCTTGGAGTTTAGACGACCAGATTTTGAAATTAAGGAAGCGCTTATCAACATCAACAAATTAAAGAAAGAAATCTCCGCACTTGGCTATGTCAACGTTCACGCAATTGAAGACGTTTCAACACTTTTGGAACGTTACAACGACATGACAACACAGGCGGATGACCTTAGAAAAGCCGAAGAAGATTTGGTTAAGATAATAAAAGACCTTTCTGGCGAAATGCTGACCAAATTTAATGACGAATTTCAAAAAATTAATGACAGTTTCAAGGTTGTGTTTAGAGAACTGTTTGGTGGCGGAAATGCAAGGCTTGAACTGACAGAAGCGGAAGACCCACTTGAAGCAGGTGTGGAAATCATGGTTCAACTTCCAGGAAAGGCTGCGAACAAACTTTCACTCCTTTCCGGCGGAGAGAAAACATTGACAGCAATTGCACTTTTGTTTGCGATTTTAAGATTAAAGCCATTGCCATTCTCACTTTTAGACGAAATTGAAGCGGCGCTTGACGATGCAAACATTGAAAGATTTGCGATGTATCTTAAAAAACTTTCACAGACAACACAGTTTATTGTCATCACGCACAGAAAGCCAACAATGGAACTTGCGGACTGCTTGTATGGTGTGACTATGGAAGAGAAAGGTGTGTCAAAGATTGTTTCTGTTAAACTTGCAGATGCAATCAAACAAGCAGAACAGGGGGCATAATATGGGGCTTTTTAAAAAAATTGGAAATGCATTAAAAAAGACCAAAGACGCATTCAGTAGAAAGATTGATGCACTTTTAAGTCATGGCGAAGTGGATGACGAACTTTTTGATGATTTGACGGACATTTTGATTTCATGTGATATTGGGGTGAACACTTCACTTGAAATTGTAGAAGAACTTAGGGATGAGTGCCACAAAAGAAAGATTAGAAAGGCGGAAGATGTAAAAGCTGTTTTAAAGGAAATTATAACAAATCTTTTTGAAAATGCTCCAAAGATTGAAATTGAATATCCTGCAATTATCACAATAATAGGTGTGAACGGAGTGGGAAAAACCACCACAATAGGAAAACTTGCAAATTACTTTAAAGGGCAAAAAAAATCTGTCACACTTGTTGCAGGCGACACCTTTCGTGCAGCGGCTTCAGCGCAACTTAATCAGTGGGCAGAGCGAACAAAAACAAGAATAATAAAGCAGGCAGAAGGGGCGGATGCAGCGGCGGTTGTGTTTGACGGAATTGCAAGTGCAAAGGCAAACGGAACGGATGTTTTGCTTGTGGACACAGCTGGCCGTTTACACACAAAAACAAACCTTATGGCAGAACTTCAAAAGATTGAAAAAATTATAAATCGTGAATATCCAGACGCACATAAATACAATTTTATTGTGCTTGATGCAACAACAGGGCAGAATGCACTTGTTCAAATAAATGCCTTTGCTGAGTATGCAAATATAAACGGAATAATCTTGACAAAACTTGATGGAACGGCAAAGGGTGGAGTTGTTGTGGCGATTGAAAAAGAATATAAACTTCCTGTTGTTTTTGTTGGAACAGGGGAAACTATTGATGATTTAGATATGTTTGATTCCAAAGATTTTGTAGATGGACTTTTCTAAATTTGGTGTAGTATGCAATGCATAATACACAATATATAGTGTGATATGCAATAAAAAAGATGCTGAGTTCAGCATCTTTTTATTTTTCTTTAACTTTTGGGATTTTTTTAGGTTCAAACAAAACAGCAAATTTACTTTCATGAAGTTTCATTGGTTTTCCAATGCTTGCAGCATAATCAACAAGGAATTTTTCATCTCCCAAATCAAACTTGTTTGTGCAGGTTAACACTTCGTTTTGTTTGAGTTGTTTCTTGTCTTCCATGGCTTGTGAAAATGTTTCTAACAATTTTCTTAATAAGATTTGTTCGCTGACATCTTCGCGATATTTTCTTTCAAAGTTCAAATAGGATTTTATTTCTTCTTCAACAAGTTTTCTTGTCTTTTTGTCAACAATGCGTGGCGTTTTAACTGTCATGTATGCGCCGCCTTTGCTTTTGATGATTATATCCACTTTGGTGTTTTTAAGATGTTCTTCCGTGATGCTGATTAAAGATAAATATTTTTCCAAATTGTTGTTTGTAACTTCTCTTAATTTGCTGTGAAAATAATCTGAATCTCTTATGTTTTTTATTACCATTTTTTTCTCCTTTGTTTGTGTTTTATATTTAATCACAATCAAAGAAAAATGTCAACAGAAATTTTATAAAAAATGTCAAAAAATGACAAATTTCTACATATGTATTTTTGTAGGAGTTATTTTTATGATTTTTGAAAGTTTTGCTTATTTTTTCAGTCGCATTTGTATGTTCTCCAATTTTGTCAACACAGCGCAAGGTTTCCCAAAGCCACTTTCTGTTAAGGAAGAAAAAGAACTGTTTGAAAAGATGAAGAAAGGGGACAAGGATGCGCGCGAAAAACTTATAAGTCACAATCTAAGGCTTGTGGCACATATAGTCAAAAAATACACAAATTCACTGGAAGCAGACGATTTGCTTTCCGTTGGCACAATTGGGCTTATAAAGGCGGTTGACAGCTTTGATTATTCAAAAAAGGTTCAACTTTCAACCTATGCTGCAAGGTGCATAAACAACGAGATTTTGATGTTGATTCGTTCTAACAAGAAACACAAAAATGTTGTTTCAATAAATTCGCTTGCAACAGGCGGCGATGATGACAAGGATTTGGAACTTATCGATATGCTTGCTTCAAATGATGAAGAGATTTTTGAACAGGTTGAAAATAATATGCTTATGCAACAGATAAAGAAAATCATTTCTCAAAAACTTTCAAAGCGCGAACAGACGGTTGTGAAACTTAGATATGGCATAGATTGCAAGCGCGCCTTGACGCAAAATGAAGTGGCGGATATTTTGGGAATTTCACGCAGTTATATTTCGCGAATTGAAAATAAATCGCTTAATATAATTCAAAATGAACTTAGTAAAGTTCAAAATCCAGAAAAAAATTGCAAAAATTAAAAAAATTATTTAAATTTACTTGACAGATTTTTTTGCTTTTTTTATTATTAAATTAACAAGGTTTCTTTGTTTAAAGTGTGGGTGTGCGCATGGAAAAATTGGAGTTTTATGACATTGTTGGCAAACTTATCATTCCTCTTTTTACGGGTTCTCGTCTTGTTGGGGAGACTGAATCTACATCACGCGATTTAGAAGTGGCGCTCGGAAAGGGCAACACTGTTCTTTTAAAGCCATCAAAAGGGGAAGACTATCGTCTTATTGTAAAACGCGGTCAGCCTTTTAAATCCTTTGAATTGACCTTGATTCGCTCTATCATAAGCGAAATCAACGAAATTTACTCCATGAACATTGCAGACCGTATGTATCTTGAAAATCTGCAAAATATGGCGCTTGAAAAGGCGCTTATTGAAAGTTTAACTTTAAGTGAAACTGGCTTGGAAACAATTCTTGGCATAATTCATGGACTGGAAACATGGGCTGCAAGAACATATGAAGGCTCGCCTGTTAAACTTGGAATTATGGTTAATCTTTCCGCTGTCAGCGAAAATAATGTGTCTTACAACGATGTAATAAACAGCGACTTCTTTGCCCTTTTCACAGACGGACAAGATTCTTTCTTTGAGTTTGATAAAGCCGGAAAACTTATGGGCTATGTCAGCCTTAAACGAATGGCTTCTGTGCAAACAATTGCCCCAAACATATTTGAAAAAGTTGCCGCAGCTTGCAACGACAAAAGAGTTGGAATTGTGCTGACAACAAAGGGCGATGTGCTTATCTTTTACGCAAGACAACTTGTCTTTGCAAAACGCAGTGGAACCTGGGGAGTTTATTCCCATGAAGAGATAATTCGCTTGCTTCAAAACAATGTTTCTTACACGGCAAAAACCATAAGACGTGCAATTTACAACACGGCGCTGGATTGTTCTTTCTCATATCGTGGGGCGTGCATTGCTTACATCAACAAGGACAAAACTTTGGAAGCACTTACGCATATTGATGCGGCGGATATTATTTCCGAAGAACATTTCAACATGAAAAAACAACTTGAACTTGAAGAAGCAGAAAAACTTTACAACATCGGCAATGCAACCAAAATCATCGAAAAGTTTTCCATGAGTTATGAAGAATTTTTGGACAAAAACCAATATACAAAAACTATGGCAATTAGAAAACTTGTCAACGGCAAAAAACTTTTTGAACTTGACAGAAAAATGATTGAAGAAATGTCGTCTGTCGATGGAGCAACTATTGTTGACTATGACGGAACAATTATCGCGGTGGGGGCTATTATCAAAATTGAAGCAGGAAGTTCTGGCGGCGGAAGACTTGCCGCAACCACAACCATGGCTAAATATGGCGTTGCAATCAAAGTTTCTCAAGATGGGGTTATGCAGGGTTTCAGTGTTGACAATCACGGAAAAGTTAAACAAATTTTCAACGTTTAAAAAAGACAGCAAACGCTGTCTTTATTTTTTGTTTTCAGTTGGTCTATAAGCCGAGTTCTGTTTTGGATGGTCATCTATCCAGACTTGCTGTCGCCAACAAGTTCCAGCGGTGTTTTTGTTGGGCGTGAAAGAACGCACATTTGCCCAATCTTAACCTTGCATCGAGTGGGGTTTACATTGCAGCGATTGTTACCAACCGCTCGGTGGGCTCTTACTCCACCTTTCCATCATCGCTCCGCATGGGCGGGGCAGTCTATCTCTGTTGCACTTTCCTTAAAGTCACCTTCACCAGCCGTTAACTGGCACTCTGTTCTTTTGATGCTCGGACTTTCCTCTCTAAGACCATAACAGCCTTACAGCGACCATCTGACCAACTGATATTTATATTTTATCATATTTGCTTTGATTTTGCAATATTTTTTTGATATTTCTTCGATTGTGGGGTGGGGGATGCTGAAAAAGGCGAGCATTTTTCGTGCCGTAAGGCACGCATCTTTTGCAAAGATGCGGCATCCCATCCAAATCACCTATTTTTCTGTTTCCAGCAAATCATCTATATGACAGCCGATAAACTTAGCAATATCCACAACTATTGAAAGTTTTGGGACTGCTCCATTTTTCCAACGCAAGAAAGTTGACCTTGACAAGCCCAAGTTTTTGCAAAGTTGCACGCGTTTTATATTCATTTGAGCCAGCACCATTTCAAGATTGTTGTAAAAATTAGTTTGAGAGATTTTGTATTTTTTGAAATTATTTTCATTTGTGATTTCAAAGATATAGTCCAAAGATACTTCGACAAAATTTGCAAATTTAATGCCATTTGCAAGTGACGGACAGTATCTTGAAAATTCATAAAAGACATTCTTTTTGACAACATTGTGTTTTGTTAAGTCGTCAATAGTAATGCCTTTTTCTTTTAAAACATCCGCAAATAGTTCAAAATAATTTGTCAATTTTCGCTCCTATTTTAATTCTAAGAAATTATGTGAATTATTTACTTGACTTTAAGACTAACGCAACGCTATAATAGTGTGTGTAAACCATAATTATTTATTAGGAGAAAGCTGTGAACAGAAGTGATGTGGAAAGAATTATTCTAAGCGAATTTAGGCGTGTGCAGGGAAATGCGATAATTGGAAAAGTTTCAAATGCTGAAAAAGACCTTTTAAATAGTATGTCGAAAAATCAGCTGCTTGTTTTTGGGCAATGCAAAAATGAATTTGAAGACGCATTTTCTTTGAGAGAGAAAGCGCTTGTTGAGTTTGTTTTAGATTTTAACTATTATATGCAAAGTCCGTCATTAGAAAAAGAAAAATCAATTTGGTTTGATTGATTTTTGTGTTTTTGCTTGACAAATTGGTGTTGTCGTGTTAAAATAGCAAGGAATTTTGACTGAAAAGGTGGTGAAAACAGTGACAACTATCAAGGTTGGCGAAAACGAAACTCTTGAAAATGCTCTTAAACGCTTTAAAAGAAAGTGTCAAAAAGATGGAATTATTGGCGATATTAGAAAAAAAGAAGCATATGACAAGCCAAGCGTTGCCAGAAAGAAAAAAAGTGAGCAAGCAAGAAAACGCGCAAGAAAAAGAGGATAAAAGTGAGATTATCTCACTTTTTTTTGTTAAAAAAACCTTTGCAAACAAGCAAAGGCTTTTTATTGTAATACAACAGGTTTTTTGTATTTTGGAGTGATAATTTTCATATTTTTGCACTCTTTTTTCATTATTTTTGCAAATTTTGTTGTTTTTATCGTGTTTGTAATCGGCGGAAAGGCATTGTCGAAATGGTCTAAAATCACATTTTTTGGATTGATTTGCGACACGATTTTTTTTGAATAGCCATTCATGTTGCTTCTGCCTTGAAATGGCCAAATAAGAAAGTCGATTTCTTTTGGAAGTTTTGCGCGCTCGTCAAATCCTGCAGAGCCAAAAATGACGATTGTTTTCCCTTCAGCCCTTATTTCAAAAGCAACAATATCTCCACCCATCAAAAACTGTTTGTGAGTTTTCAAAACGGACAGTGCTTTTTTAAACTGAAATTTCGATAAAATCCTAAGTGCAGTGCGTAAAACAAGCCATATATCGTTTTTTACGTGCTTTGTGCGGTGAACGAAAATCTCTGCATTTTTTGTTTTAATGTGGTCGTGTGGGCATAAAATCTCAACACGATTTTCAACATCAACCCCTTGCGTTTCCAACCTTAAATATGCCGTTGGTGTGCCGTAGAACTTTGCCTTTGAAACTTGCAAAATCTTTGGTAAGTCGCATAGGTGGTCAAAATGAGGGTGCGTGTTGAAAATAAAGTCCACTTCGCTGAACTCTTTTATATTGGGCTTTTTCAGTTTGTCATTCATTCTAAAAAATGGGTCAAACAACAACTTTTCGCCATTTATGTCCAAAAGCACACTTGCTGTGCCATACCATGTGAAAGTTATCATGCTTGCATTATAACAAAAAAAATCGTATTTGCAAAACGATTTTAACAACTTTTGGTGTTCCAGAGAGGATTTGAACCTCCGGTCTTCGGTTTAGGAAACCGCTGCTCTATCCTGCTGAGCTACTGGAACATGGAATAAGTATAACACACTTGCAATTTTTTTGCAAACATTTTTTGTTACTTAAACATTCCTATTTCGTCACTATAAAAACACTTATTTTGTCATTCTAATACTTATATTTCGTTATTTTAAACTTTAAACACACTTATTCCGTCATTTTAATACTTTTATTCCGTCATTCTGAGACGAAGGCGAAGAATCTCAAGACTTCAAAGATTTTGCTTACTCATATAAATAAACTACAGTAGTCGCGCAAAACCGCCAAGCATTGCTGCGGTTTTCGTTTGGCGCGAGAGAAGGCAAAACCAAATGTAAAAGCGTCGCTTTTTGTCATGTAGTGGCAAAAACAAGTCAAAATGCAGGTTTTGCCTGAGATCCTTCGCGTTGCTCAGGATGACGATAGGGGGATGACGATAGGGGGATGACGATAGGGGGATGATGTGGGTGGTGCTTCGAAGCCGTCATTCTAAAAAACGCTATTTTTTTAATCACTTATTTTGCCATTTTAACACTTTTATTCCGTCATTTTAATACACTTATTTTGTCATTTTAATACTTTTATTCCGTCATTCTGAGCCGAAGGCGAAGAATCTCAAGAGATGTTTCGCTTGCGCTCAACATGACGACAGGGGATGATGATGGTGGGGCTTCGAAGCTGTCATTCTGAGCCGAAGGCGAAGAATCTCAAGAGATGTTTCGCTTGCGCTCAACATGACGACAGGGGATGATGATGG
>CANRCQ010000025.1 GCA_947629145.1 uncultured Clostridia bacterium | reverse complement strand
CAAATCCTACCTGAGGAGCCAAAAAAATCGCCTTGACTTCGGTCAAGGTTTTTTATTGCCCCTTGCGGTTGTGTGCATCGCACACTGCTTGCCTATGCAAGCAAACAGCCGCCCAGTTTAATTTTTATTTTATCACAAATGTTTTTGGAAACATAGCCTTTAGTTCTTGCAATACATTTTCTACAAAATAAAGTTTATCAACTTTTAATTTTCTTTTCTTAAATGTTTTATTTTCCAATATCTTATAGGATTTTATTTGATAGAAATATATAATAGTTGCCTTGTCGCTGTCTTTTTCTGCCCCTACAAGTTTATAATTTCTACCATTAGAAAAGACATGATAGGTGTTAAATTCTATTGTTTCTTGCTTATTTGATTTCTCTATTTCTATAATCATCGGCCTTTGTTCTGTTAATATTTTTATCATATCTTCAGCAAATTGAGTATATAATTCTTTTTGTTTTTCTTCTTTTGATATAAAAAGATGTTTATCAAAAAAGTTACATAAGTCGTCACTTGCCATATATTTCAACTTATTCATAATGGAATTTTTCGTGCTGAAAGGAATAATAGTTGCATTGTGTATTGCTTGTGCTATCATGTTTATTTCTATGTCACTAAGTGCAGCATCATTTGGAATAAATTCCCCCTTGCCTTTTTCTGTTTCAAGTTTTTTCTTTTCAAATATCATTATTTTTCATCTCCTTTATAATTTGATTTGAGTTCTTTTAACAATCGTCTTCTTGCATAACAACCTATCATACACTCTGCTGATGCTGCACATATATTGTCTTGGAACTCTCCAAACTCCACATTTGAAGCATCGATAGCCAATGTGGCTGCATCAATAATTTTTGTTTCTTGATGTTTTGAATTGCCTTTGCTATCAATCTTCCAAACATTTATCTGGTAATTTCCATCAACTTTTCTTCCAAGCCAAACAGTTCCATTTTTGATTGCTTTGTTTAAACTCAATATGATTTGCTCAAATTGTTCATAGGTGTAGGCAGTGTTCCAAATCATTAAAAAGTTCTCTGGTGTTTCATCTAAGCCAACTGAGAAGTCTTGATATTCTAAACCTAAATGCTTTAACTTTGTTTGTAGTTTGGTCTTATCATAGTTTCCATCAACACTTGCAAAAAATCTTTTGCTTTCCCTTGCTCTCATATTTACACTCCCCATATTTTATTTGTTGAGAAATCTTTTACTAAAACACTTCCTTGCCTTAAATCTTTGCACATCTTCAGAGCAATGTCCTTTAACTTAGTTGAAGTAATGTTATTGATTTGAACACATAGGCTTGTTTCATCAAACCTTACACCAAAATTAGATTTGTATTTGCCATCAAGATAATTTCCTATTGTCCAATTAAACATCTCTTTTTGTTTCAGCCAATTTGCCATTTCAGTTGAAGAAAGTTCAGGAAAGACGATAATTCCACCATCAGTATTTTTAAATCCAATATTTTGTTGCGATGCACTTAACAACTCTTTGGCTTTGTCGTATCTAATAATTTTAAACAATCTTCTGCCAATAAACCCACTATAAACACCTTTCTGGTTTATTTCTGTGATGCTGCTTGTTTCTCTTGATACCATTGTTTCTCCTTTTAATTTGACAAAAAAATAACTCCACATATTCCTATGTGGAGTTAATACTCTAATACTTAAAACCACATAGTCTTGGCATATTGCCAATTCCCCATTACCACCTTACATTCATGCAGGTTGGTCGAACTTCATCGAGAGGCTCTCTCAGTTCAGTCTTTATGTGTTATTCAATTGATGTTAATATTATAGTTCATTTGAGTGGCATTTGTCAAGTAAATTTCATTCCACTTTACACATCCAAATTTTCAAGACGGAAAAGGTCATCGTCAAAAAATTCAACCAAAGTCATATTTAATGCAGAACAAACTTTTACAATAGTTGAAAAGTAAACATCATTGTTAACTTCATTAAAGATATATCTCAAAGCGGAGTGAGTTAGCCCTGTTTCTTTTTCAAGCCTATATTTAGACATCCCCTTTTCATGTAATAATTTGCTCAATCTCATAGCAAACGCCTTGTTTAAATTCATAACCACCCCTTGAAAATCAAATATTCAAATCATCTATATCATTAAAATAGTCTTTTGCGAAAAATTCTTGCAATGTTATATTTGCGCCCAGACACAGTTTCTTTATTGTAATAACTTTAGGGCATTTACTTTTTCCATACATAAAATCAAAAACAGTTGAAGGTGTTAAGTTTGAATTTAAACATAACGCCGTGAGAGTCGTTTTATTTTCTTCAACGATTTCTTTTATTCTTTTTCTAATTGCATCATCTAAATTCATTCAATCCCCTTCACTTAGTCAAAAGTTCTATAATATTTTTCTTTTTATTGGATGGAAGGCTTTCAATTAAATTTTTCAATTCTTGGTCTTCGTTATAATCTACGATGTTTGGGCTAAAAAATCTTTCTAATGGAAAATCGCAAACTTCAAGAATTTGCAAAAGTTTTTCCACAGTCAAAACAATTCTCCCACTTTCAACTTGTGCCACATATTGTGGACTCATGCCTATTCTTAAACTCACTTCTCTTGCAGATAAATTTTTTGTATTTCTCACATAGCCAATTCTATTTAAAATTTCTTTTATTTCCATTTTAGCCCCCCTAAATTTATATCAATAAAATTATAATTGATAAATGAATTGGCTTTAATAACTCTGCAACATAAATTTTTAACTAAAATATAAAAATGAATACACATAAACATAAAATTATGTTATAATGTGTATTGTGAGTGTTCATAAATACATTTTAGGGGTGTTTTGAGTATGGAGATACATAAAGTTTGTTGTTTTATTGGTCATAGAAAAATTAAAATCACGGATGAGCTGAAATGTTCTATAAGAAGAATAGTTGAAATGTTGATATGTGAAGAGAATGTTTTATCCTTTGTTTTTGGCAGCAAAAGTGTATTCAATGATTTGTGTTATCAAATAGTAACTGCAATAAAAAAAGAATATCCTGTTATTAAAAGAGTTTGTATAACTTGCAAAAGTGAAGTTTGCATTATGGAAAACGAAAGAAAAAACACCGAAAAAATATTTTCCAGTGTTTTGAAAAAAGAAGTTCATTTGCAAGGTTTTGAAGAAGAGTGGGAATTTAAAAACAAATATTGTGCAGGAAAGACAAGTTATATTCAAAGAAACAGGGCTATGATAGATAAAAGCGATTTTTGTATATTTTATTTTGATGAAAATTATGTTCCAGAAAGAAATTCAAAAGATTTTTCACAAAGTGGAACTGCACTCGCCTATAAATATGCCAAACAAAAGAAGAAACATATCATAAATATGTTTGAAAAATAAAAAACCGCGGTTTGCGGTTTTATTTTTTAGGATAATTTATTTTGTTCATTGCGTAGGTTTGTTTGTCATAGCCATAAAAGTCGATTATGGTGTTATCATAAAATTCTTGGGATTTTTGTTTAAGATATTCGCAAGCCTGTGCCTTTGAAAGGTTGTCCGGCGCATAAATAGGTTTTCCAATATGTGCAACAACCTTTTTCTTTCTTCTAAAATGTGTCTTTTTGAAAGTGTAAATCACAGGAACAACTGGGACATTGTTTTCCGCAGCGCAAATAAAAGCACCTTTTTTGAAAGGGCGAGATTGTTCATATCTAATCCAAAGGGATTGTTCTGGATTGAACTGCACAAATGCAGGTTTGTCTAAAAGTTTTTTGGTTGTGTCTAAAAATGCCTTCCCTTGTGAAAAGGAAGTTGGCATTGGCACAATTCCGCCGGTCTTTAAAATCTTTCCACCAAAGCCCTTTTTCCAGTTATGTGGCGCGCCAGTAATATAAAGTTGTTTCCCTTTAAAAACACGCAAACTCCAAAGGCAGTCCACATAATGCACGTGATTTGCAACCACAACTGCGGATTTTATGCCCTTTAAGTTTTCTCTTCCAATCACTTTAAGCCCAAAGCCAAAGAAGTTTAACATACTGCCAAATGTGGCAACAACACTTTTTACAACAACTCTCAAAATCTTTTCGCCAAAACTTAGGTTTACAATTTTGTCATAATTGACATTTTCTTTTTGTGTTTTCACATTGTAAGGTGTTGTCAAAACATTCAAATTGTCTTGCAAAGCGCACTCATACAAGCGGTTTTTATAATCGCTTTTAAACTCAGTGACCTGTGGCTGCTGAACATAATTGTAAATCACATCAGCGGAAAGTTTCCCACCACTTTCAAATTTGTCTATCTTTTTGCAGTTTTCTTCAAACTTTAAAAGTTCGCTGTTGTCTTTAATCCAAACTTCAACCTGTTCCTTGATTTTCTTAGGTTTGTAAATCGCCTTTCCAGCCCCAAGATTTTCTGTAAAGAGTTTGGTTGTCGCCTTTTCAATAGGATGTGCGTAAAGGTCAATCAAAACAGGTGTGCCCATGAAAACAGAATCCAAAACAGCATTTGGCCCAGCCTTTGTGATAAACACATCCGCCGCCTTGTAATATTCGTTTATGTTCTGCATAAAAGGAAGCACAACAAGATTTTTCCTGTTTTGCGCAACTTTTTGATATTTTTTTAACAATTTTTCGTTTTTGCCTGCAACAAAAATAATTGTAATTGGCGCATTTATTTTTAAAAGTTGTTTTAAAACCTTTTCCGCTTTTCCACAGGCATAAACGCCGTCTGCAATAACAACGGTAAATTGTTCTGGAAGATTGAATTTCTTTCGATATTCTTCTCTTGAAAGATTGGCATTCACAATCTGGTCACGCGCAATAAAAGAAACCTTTTCAACACTTGACGGATTAAACTTTCTTATGCCAACTGCTTCGTCAAATGCTGCTTGGTTGTTGACAAGAAAAAGGTGTTCGCGATTGTCCCACCAAAGATGCACGTTGTTGTCTGGATTGTAAGTGATAATCTTGCAATTTGGATTGACTTTTTTGCGATATTCAAGCCCAGCAAAAGTAAGAAAATAATGTGTGCTTACAATGACATCTGGATTGTATTTTTTGAATGCTTTTAAACAGTGCTTTGTGTGGCCTGCAAAAACAGTTCGATGAATAAATCTCATAAACTTCAGTCCACCCATAAAGTGCAAAAACCAAAAAATAAAACTTCCAAAGCCCCAAATGCGATTGGTGTTTTTGGTCTGTTTTATGATAAACTTTTCCCAGCGCTTGAGATTTTTGTCCTCGTTCATAATATAGGTGTCCAAAATCTCAAATTTGTCGCCATAATATTTCTTTAAATTATCTGATATAGAGCGAATGGATGTGATATGCCCCATTCCAGACTCTATGTATGTCAGTAAAACTCTCTTTCGTTCCATGAACCGATTGTAACACTTTCAAAAAAACAATGTCAAATCAATAAACAAAATAGTTAAAATTTTTTAAGTTGCTTTTTTGACGATTTTCGTCATTTAAAATTCACTTTCCTATTATTTTCAACACTCTCACTCGTCATTTTGAACTCAAGATCCTTCGTTTCACTCAGGATGACATCTTACCCTCACCGTCATTCTGAGCAACGCGAAGAATCTCTTGCTTCGTGGTTTTTCTTACACTTTTCAAAATGTTCCACAGTAGTAGCGACCAAGTCGCCAAGCATCGCTGCGACTTGCGTTTGGTCGCTAAGAAGGCAAAACCAAATGTAAAAGCGCCGCTTTTTGCCATGTAGTGGCAAAAACAAGCCAAAATGCAGGTTTTGCCGTTAATTATAGTTTTGCAACAATTCTTCTCTTTCCTTCAAAATCATTGCATCGATAAATTCGTCCAAATTGCCATTCAAAACACCGTTTAAATCATATGAAGAAAGATTTGTTCGGTGGTCGGTGACGCGGCCTTGTGGATAGTTGTAAGTTCTTATTCTTTCATTTCTATTGCCGCGACCAACCTGGCTTTTTCTGTTGGCATCATATTCACTCATCTTCTGTTCTTGATAATAATCATACAGTTTCGCTTTTAAAATGTTGAATGCTTTTTCTTTGTTTTTAAGTTGGCTTCTCTCGTCTTGACAAGTGACAACAATGTTAAGTGGCAAATATGTTATGCGAATTGCCGTTTCAACCTTGTTGACATTCTGTCCACCTGCCCCACCTGAATGATATGTATCAATTCGAAGGTCTTTGTCCAAAATTTCAAAATCAACATCTTCAACTTCCGGCAAAACAGCAACTGTTGCCGTTGAAGTGTGAATGCGCCCCTGACTTTCTGTTTCTGGAACGCGTTGAACACGATGCACACCACTTTCATATTTTAGCCTTGAAAACGCGCCCTTTCCACGCACCATTATTGTCGCTTCTTTCACTCCGCCGATTTCAGTTTCTGCCATGTCGATATATTCCACTTTCCAATTTTTCTTCTCGGCATAGTGGCTATACATTCTGCAAAGTTCAAGTGCAAAAAGCGCGCTTTCTTCGCCACCTGCTGCCGAACGAATTTCCACAATAGCATTGCTGTCATCATTTTCGTCTTTTGGAAGAAGCAAAATCTTTATATCTTCAACCTTTTTTTCAACTTTTTCTTGCAACTCTTCGATTTCACTTTCAAAAAGCGCACGCATTTCTTTGTCAGTTTCGCCTTTTAAATCACTTTCACAACTTTCTAAATTTTCTACAAGATTTTTAAGTTCTTCATGTGCATTTGCAATATCTTCAATCGCGTTTCTTTCTTTTACAAGTTTTTTCCACTCGCGATTGTCCGCAATTATTTCAGGGCGCATGATTAAATCGGTCAGTTCGTCATATCTGGCCTTTGATTTCTCTGTTTTTGTTAAATAATCTCTACCTAAATTTTCCACAAACAATCCTTTCAATTTTATTATAGTCTTTTATTGTCTTAATGCTTTCAAAACCGTTTTCTCGAAGCATTTTCCTAACTGCCGCAGCCTGTCCTTTGCCGACTTCAAACCAAAGCATTCCACCAGGATTTAAACGTTTTGTTGAAAGCGGAATGATGTTTCGATAAAACTCCAAGCCGTCAGCCCCACCGTCAAGTGCCAAAAGTGGGTCACATTCGCGCACATTTTTGTCCAACTTTTTAATATCGTCAGTTGGAATATATGGCGGATTTGACACTATTATATCAAATTTTTTCTTTCTTTTCAAGCCGTCAAACAAATTTGAATGAAAAAACTCCACTTTTACATCGTTTTTCTTTGCATTTGCCTGTGCCGTAAGAAGTGCCGCCTTGCTTATGTCCACAGCGGTCACATCGGCATTTGTGTTTTTTGCAATCGCAATGGCAATCGCCCCAGAGCCTGTGCCTAAGTCCAAAATTTGTGGCTGTTTGTAGTCCAAACTTGCCTTAATCACCTGTTCAACCAAAATCTCTGTTTCCATTCGCGGAGTTAAAACTTTTTTGTTGACATCAAATCTCAGCCCATAAAATTCTGTGTAGCCAAATATGTTGTCAATGCTTTCACCCTTTGCACGGCGCGTTGTGGCCTTCATAATCTCTTGATATTGTTTTTCCGTCACGGAAGAGATAAGTTTGATTTCCGCACGATTTTTGCCAAGCACAGTTGCAATAAGCCAATCTGCTTCGCTTTTGTCGTTCACGCCAGCGGCAGAAAGTCTGTTTTTGACTTCGTTATACACAACGGAAAATGCCAAATTTTCTTCATTCATAAGTTCTCTCCCCTTTTGTGACATAAGCAAATTCATCTCCCCTAATGCAATTTGCACAGTTTCAATGTGAGTTGTGGTCGGCTTGCAAAATACTGTCCAAATTGTGATATAGGCAAGATTTTGCAAAAATTTCACTTTGTCTAAGACAAACAAAATCTCAAAGCCCACACCAATGCAGACAAGCAAAATAGCAAAATGAAAAGCCAAATTAAACCAAAAGCCAAAACCTATCCCAACTAATGTTAGCACAATCATGTCCAAAATGAAAACAAAAACCAAAAAATTTAAGAAATTTAATGCAAAAATTTGTTTTTTTTCGCAACTTGCACGATTAAAACGCAAAAATTCGCACACACCAGGCACAATTCTTAAAAGCAAAATTGTCAAATAGAAAAACAAAATTCTAAATGCCAAAACAACCAAATTCCTGTAAATTGCTCTCGCCTTAAAGCCGACAAGCAAAAAGCCAAACCTTGCCGGAAGATAGCCCAAAATCATCGCCGAATAAAACACGGCAAAACCGAAAACTGCGATTAAGATCAACAAATTTTTGATTAAAAATGGCTTTTCTTCTTCTTTTTTCGTCTTTTTTGCACTGCAAACATCAAACGAAAGTAAAAACGCATTCAAAAGCGCTACTATGCCACAGAAAAAATATTGCAGTCCACGAATAAAGGAAAAATGCCAAAAAATTATCTTATTCTTTTCCATGTAAGAAAAGAGTTTTTTCTGCCCATCACAGTTTATCGCGGAAAAGACTTTTTTATCTTGAAAATGCACCACAACAGCATTTGCAGTTGGAAAAATATAGTAATTCATGCAAAAATTTTTGCCAAAAACCTAAAAAAACAAACAAAAACTGTGATTAATATTGACTTTTTTGCTGTTTTATGATATAACAATTTTATCTTTAAGGAGGAAATTATGAATAAAATTATAAATGCAAGTGAAGTTGAAGTTCGTTATGATTCAAAGAACAAAATTAAAAATGGACCATTTAAAGGTTACAATATTGTATTTGACCACGACAGAAAAATTTACAATATTTCAAAGGATTTTCCTGATTTCCGCGTTGAGTTTAGTTGCAAACCTATGCAAGGACAACTAGTTGTTTCACAACAAGCCCTTGCGGAAGCATATATGCTTAAAACTTTGGAAGATGACACAAAAATTATCGAAAATGTTGCAAAAAACAATCTTTCTTTTGATGAACAAGTAAGAAATTTTTTCTATTTGACACCTTATGAACTTGCTACTAATGAAGAATATATGACAACAATGGTTGAACTTATGAAAAAAAATGTCAATGACTTGATTGAACAAAATAAATTTGAAGACTATGTTCCAAAAAATCTTCGTGATGCATATTCAAGTTACAGAGCTGACACCCTTGGCTGGCACGTAAGAACTTCAAAACAGGATGCTGAAGTAGACGCTATTAAACTTTAATAAAAAAAAACAGCAAATTTGCTGTTTTTTTATTGTTTTTTTAGTTTAAACCATATTTTTTCTTGAAGTTTTCAACGTTTCCTGTTGCGTCAACAACTTTCTTCTTGCCTGTGTAGAATGGATGGCACTTGTTGCAAATATCAATTTTGATTGTGTCACCTTTTACGCAAGAACCTGTTTTGAAAGTGTTTCCACAAGCACAAACGACAGTCACTTCATGATAGTCTGGATGTATTTGTTCTTTCATTTTGTTCCCCTTTTAATCTCCAACATATGGAAGAAGTGCCATATTTCTTGCTCTTTTGATTGCGTTTGCAAGTTCTCTTTGATGATAAGAGCAAACTCCTGTTTGGCGTCTTGGCAAAATTTTGCCTTTTTCAGTGATGTATTTTTTGATTTTTGCTACATCTTTATAGTCAATTGTCTTTTCGCCAGCCACGCAGAAAGCACAAACTTTCTTTTTTGCAGGCTTGCGATATTTTTTAACGACCTTTTCTTCGGTCTTGATAGCTTCGCTCATAATATCTCCTTTTAAAATCTTAAAGCACTAGAATGGAAGGCTGTCGTCATCGATTTCTTCAAGTTCGGCAGTTTCTTTCTTAGGCTTGTTTTCTGCTGGAGCGGAATAAGATGCTCCATCTTCGCTGTTTCTGTTTGTGCTGATAAATTCAACTTCGTCTGCAACAACATCTGTTGTGTAACGTTTTGAGCCGTCTTGTGCATCATAACTTGATGTTTGGATTCTTCCAATAACGGCACATTTAGAGCCCTTCTTCAAATATTTATGGCAGTTCTCTGCTTGATTTCTCCAAACAACAATGTTGATAAAATCTGTATCTCTTTCGCCATCATTGTTTGCAAATCTTCTTGAAACTGCAAGCGAAAATCTGCACACTGAAACACCACTGTTTGTGGTTTGAAGTTCTGGGTCTCTTGTTAAATTTCCAATTAAAACAACTTTGTTCATAATTTTTCTCCTTAAATCTTCTTGACAAACATCTGTCTTACAATGCCATCGGTGATTGTCATAAGTTTGTTCATAGCATCAACTTCTGCTGGAGAGAAGACAATGTTCATTAAAACATAAAAGCCTTCATTCTTGAAGTTGATTGGGTATGCAAACTTTTTCATGCCGAGTTTTTCGATGCCTTCAACAGTGCCTTTGTGCGCTTCTACATACGCTTTTTGCTTTGCGATGAGTTCTTCACGCTTTTCTTCTGGCACGTCACCTGCAACGATAAACATAAGTTCATACTTGTTCATGCTTTACCTCCTTTTGGACTAATGGCCCTTTCTTCAAGGGCAAGGACAGTATATTAAAAATAAACTGCTTTTTTAAATTTATCATAAAAAGAAAGTTTTGTCAAGTATAAATGTGCTAATTTTTAGGTGTTTTTTGCTTTCTTTCAATTCTAACCCACGCAATAATGCCGATTATGTTCATGACAAGATACATAATCGAAGTGATAAGTGTAAGTTCAGCATACATTCCACCCCTTGCAACAAAAAGTATCCAAATCACAAGGTCAATCACATTGTTAACAAGCCAAACATACCAACTTTCACGATATCTTAACATCATCATCAAAACGCCACATACATTGATAATTTGACTTGTGCTGTCCAAAAAAGCGAAATTTTGCGTTGGAATTAAACTTAAAAGATAGCCCAAAAGCGCGCTTCCGGCAATCACCGAAATAGTGACAATAATCGAATTTTTAAGATTTAAACTTTTCACCAAAACCGCATCTTCGCCCCTATGTTTAATCCAGTTTACAATGCCATAGATTTGCATGGGAGTTGTGATTATAATCATAAATATTGCAAGCCCATAAAGCCCACTTGAAAAACCTATGTATCCATACACCGCCGCAAAGCCAAGCCCCATAATGTAATTTGCAACAAGCCCAAGTGCCATGTAATAAGAATTGAGAAAACCAAACCACAAACATAGTGGCCCAAAAATGTAATCATGAAAAATTGCACCCAGTCCAAAACTTATGCCAGCGGAAATAAAAGGAACAACAACATAGTGTAAAATTTGCTTTTTCATGCGAACATTATAGCACACAAATTCTGTTTTTCAAAGAATAAAAACGAACTTTTTGCCGATACTTTTTCTTTATTCGCCTTTTTGACAATGTAAGAAAATATCTCTAAAAAACAAAAAAAGCATCGTTTTTGATGCTTTTTTCAATTTTTTTGCCAAAAAATGCAAATTTTTTAATTTTCAAATCTGCCGTGGCAGTTTTTATACTTCTTTCCGCTGCCACATGGACAAGGCTCGTTTCTGCCGATTTTCTTTCCAGAATTGACAACCGTCTTTTTTTCTTCTGGTGCATTTGTTGTCATCTGTTGTGGAGCATTGTAAACTCTTGTTTCTTGATACTGTGGCTGCTGTGGTTTTTTAACTTCAATGCTTGTATTTAAAAGCACTTTGCAAGTTGTTGAACGAATTTTTTCAATCATCTCGTCAAACATTGCATAGCCATCTTTTTTGTAGGCAAGCACAGGGTCTTGATTTCCAAATCCGCGTGATATGATTTCATTTTTCATAATTTGCATATCGTCAATATGGTTCATCCAGTTGGAGTCAACAACCCTTAAAAGCACAATCTTTTCAACTGCTTCATAGTCAATGCCATACTTTGCCGCTTCCATCACGCAGTGGCTGTATCTTTGATTTACAAGTTTCAAAACTGCATCTTCCAAATCCTGCAAATCAAAGCCTTCGCAAAATTCTTCGGTTATGACATTTTTGCCCTTTTCCAAAAGGTCGCGTTCAAGTTCTTGATTTATCTTTGCAAAATCCCAGTCAAAATAAGGCTTGTCTTCATCCACACACTTTGAAAGAATATCATGAATCACACCTGGATACATCCCCATAACCTGCTCATGCACATCAATTCCATCAAGAATTTTGTTGCGCTCGCCGTAGATTATCTCTCTTTGTGCGTTCATAACATCGTCAAATTGCAAAATGGTTTTTCTTATGCCAAAGTTTTGAATTTCAATCTTTTTCTGCGCACTTTCAATCTGTTTTGAAAGGATTTTAAGTTGGATAGGAGTGCCTTCTTCAAGTTTAAAAAATTGTGCAATTTTCTTTAATTTTTCGCCACCAAAACGCCTTATAAGGTCGTCTTCAAGCGACAAGAAAAACACACTTGAACCTGGGTCACCTTGACGAGATGCACGCCCACGCAACTGGTTGTCAATACGTCTTGATTCGTGGCGCTCAGTTCCTACAATATGAAGTCCGCCGGCGGCAATAACTTCGCTCTTTTCCGCATCCGTCACCTTTTTAAAATCTTCATAAAGTTGATGATAGCGCGCCCTTGCCTTGTTCATTTCTTCGTCATCAGTGGTGTTAAAAGCGGTTGCGTAGGAGATTTGTTCTTCATTAAAGCCTTCATCCTGCATCTGCTTTTTCGCCATAAACTCTGGGTTTCCGCCCAATAAAATATCCGTTCCACGACCAGCCATGTTTGTTGCAATAGTTACAGCCCCTTTGCGCCCTGCTTGTGCAACAATTTGGCTTTCTTGTTCGTGATTTTTAGCATTCAAAACGGTGTGTTTAATCTTGTTTTGTTTAAGTGCCTTTGACAAAAGTTCACTCTTGTCAATCGTGATTGTGCCGATAAGAATAGGTTGTCCCCATTCGTGTCTGCGCTTAATTTCTTCTACAATAGCCTTGATTTTGCCGGCTTCGGTTGTGAAAACAATGTCTGGTTCGTCAATGCGAATATTTGGCCTGTTTGTTGGAATTGTGACAACGTCAAGTTTGTAGATTGCTCTAAATTCGCCTTCTTCGGTTTTGGCAGTTCCTGTCATTCCGGAAAGTTTCTTGTAAATTCTAAAATAATTTTGGAAAGTGATGGTTGCAAGTGTCTTGTTTTCGTCTTTAATTTCAACCCCTTCTTTCGCTTCAATCGCCTGATGAAGCCCATCTGAAAAACGTCTGCCTGGCATAAGTCGCCCAGTAAATTCATCGACAATCATAACTTCGCCATCTTTGACAATATAATTTTCGTCTTTGTTCATGACAAAGTTCGCCTTTAATGCGTTGTTGATATAGTGGTTGAGTTCAATGTTGTCAATGTCCGAAAGGTTGTCAGTGTGATAAAATCTCTCTGCCTTTGTCACACCGCTTTCTGTAAGGTTGAGTTGTTTTGTCTTTTCATCCTTTTCATAGTCGGTGCTTTTTAATGACTTTGCAAATTTCTGCGCTTGAATATAATTGTCACTGCTCTTCATTCCGCGTCCAGAGATGATAAGCGGAGTTCTCGCTTCATCAATCAAAATGGAGTCCACTTCATCCACAATGGCAAAGTTGTGTCCGCGTTGCACCCTGCCTTCCTTCGTTGCAGCCATGTTGTCACGAAGATAGTCAAAACCCACTTCG
>CANRCQ010000024.1 GCA_947629145.1 uncultured Clostridia bacterium | reverse complement strand
AGTGGCTCTTCACATGGCAAGAACTTTTCTTCAATCTCTTCTTTTGTTTCTTCATCTACATGAGAATTTGTGTTTTCATCGTCAATATTTGCGCCAAACACAACTTTTGTAGGCAAAATTGTGCCATTTTCGTCTGTTTTAACAAGAAGTTTCAAAACAAGGTCTGTAAATTTGGCATTTTCTTTATATCTCAATTCTTCTGTTGTGCCAACAATAATGCCTGCGCCGTCTTCAGTCCACTGCCCTGTAAATGAGTCGAAACTTGGCATAACTGGCCTAAATTTAACTTCTCCGCTTTCGTCTTTCACTTCTTCAAAGTCAAACACAAGGTTGTTGACTGCATCCACAATCTTTTGCAAGAATGAATCTTCAATCACAATCTGTTTGTCTGCCGCCAAGAATCTTGAATTTACAAAACTTAATATGTTCTTAACATTTTCAAGCGTGACATCCGCCTTAATTAAAAGTCCATCCGCATCTACATAAACAGTTCCGTCAACAAGATAAATTCTCACTGCCAAATTCATGGCTTCGGTTGAGAGAGCAAGCATAGGTTTGTAAATTTTCATGCCCTTTGCGTTTTGGGTGTTTGTGTCAAGAAGAAGTATTGTCAAGTCGCCTTCAATCAGTGTTTGAACATATCTCACTGCCATATGACTTGTGAATGAGTAAACACTCGCATCCTTGTAAAGTTGCAAACTCTTTGTGATAGCATCCAAATAATCGGTTGTATAATCTGCAAAATTCGTTCCATTGCTGTCGCCTTCTGCAAAATCACTTATCTTGGTGTTTTCAGTAAGAACTGTTGCCGTCACATCCACTTTATCACGAAGATTTGCCGTCACTGTTGAAAGTGCATTATCTTTGAATATAACATTTGCGGAAAGAAGAACATTTGCAAGAACTTTGTCTTTAATAAATGAAACTGCAATATTGTCCGTGTTTCCAGAAGCGAGAAGTGAAAGTCTTGAATAATATGCCGGAACTGACTTTTCACATTCGATAATCATGTTCAAAATGTCTTCAAACACGCCAAATTTAAGTTCTACATCAAAGTCTTTGCCCATAATCTTTTTCAGTTGTGCGACAAGGTCAACAGGCTTTTTATCTTTGTTCTTTTCAAGTGTAACATGAATTTTTGTGTTTGAATAAGCAAAGTAAAGGTCGTTTTTGTGAACTCTCAAATATGCTTCTGTTCCAAATATTTTCAGTCCAGAAATTTCAACTTCTGTCCACTGTTCAACTTTGCCATCTTCATGTTTTTCAGTCATTTTGTTGAGTTTCAAAGTTCCAGAAATATCAAAGCCGTCATTGTAAGCAAATGCAAAGTCAAATCCAAAATCTGTGTTTTGTGTGTAAGAATAGATGTTTTTCACTTTTGGCATAACGGCGCAAATGCTTTCGCTTGCCGCAAGGTCTTCACTGAATTTGTCGTCTATGGCAACATCTGCGTTTGTGAGTTTTGCATTTACAATGAATTTATCTTTCTCCTGGTTTTCGCCCACAGAAATCTTGCCTTTGGTGTAAGAAATCGAAATTTGTGCCGGAATGATTTCGCTGTCAGTCTGTTTTTGTCCGTTTATAGAAAGTGTCAAGCCAAGAGCTTTGAGTTTTTCCACAATGTTGATTGCGCCCAAATCCAAAACTTCGCTTTCTTTTTGTTTCGTCAGCATTGAACTGAATTGTTGATATAACTCATAAAGGTTGTCGAGTTTTTCACTGAGTGTAATCTCCCCAAACTTCACATAAATGCCGCCATAAAGCACAGATTCTTCCACTTCTTCTTTAAGTTGTGCCAAAACGACAACAAGTTCAAAGTCTTCATTAAGCACACTTCCAGAAATCTTTAAATAAATTTTGTCAGTAAGGTCAACGTCAACTTTTGCATTTATATCAATGTATTCAACATCTTCTTCGCCTTCAAAGCCGATTGAAATCACAACATTTCCGCTGTGTGATGTCGTCAAATCATAGTAGTCGCCACTCACCGCAATTTCTTCGAATTGCTTCATATCAAGTATCAATGCGTAGTTTTCAAATGAAAGGGAAATTCCTGCCAGGTTGTCGCCAACGCGTTTGTTTTCAGTTGTGATGTCAAAGTTGTGTGGATTCCATGATGCAACTGTGCCTTCTTGCCCAAATGTAACAGAAACATCTACACTCTTTGGTTTTTCCGTGTTGAACACAAGATTAAACAGAAGTTCTTGTGTGTTTCCAGAAAGTGTGATTGAGAATTTCTTAATAATCTCTTCAAGTGAAAGTTTGCTTAAATCTTCGCCAAAAATTTCAATAAGTTTTTCGCCAATATCAATGCTTTCTACGTCGGCTTTTGCTTTGTTTACAGCAATAAGTTTTTGCACAACAGGAATCAAATTGCTCAAAGTCGCCTTTTGCAACTTAATCTTGCTGTTTAGATAATCTATATAAACAACATCATCTTTATATATTGCGGCAAAGTTGCTGCCAGCAAGATTGTCAATATAAACTGCGTATACCCCTGCGTTTAGGTCGATTGACACACTTCCATTAAGGGCAAATGATGCAAGAGATTTGTTTAACCCTTCGATAACTTTTCCATCTGTTGTGTAGTTGAATGTGAAGCCAAATGAATATTGCTTGCTTTCTGCAAGGTTCATAACATTTTTAATCTTTGGCAAGAATGATGCAAGATATTCGCATTTTTCTGGCACAACATATTCTTCAACTGCGTCATGTTTAATGTCGGCATTTATAAGAAGTGTTTCGTTTTCATAGCCAACATGAAGTGTGCTGTCTGTGGCAACAAGTTCCACAATATTTGCAATTTCAAATGAATTTAAGTCAAATGTTTTGAGTGTGTCCAAAAGTCCGCCGTCTTTTTCTTCAAGCACAATTTCAAACAACTCAATTACATAATCATATATCTCTTTTGTGCTGTTAAAGGACTGTGTCAGTGTGATGCCGCCGATTGTGAGATAAAGGTTGTCATCAAGCACAACAAGTTCTATCTTGGTGTCAAGGATTGTTGTTGAAATGTTTACATAAATTTTATCAACAAGGTCTAAAAGAAGGTCAAATGAAAGTTTAATTGTTTTGTCTTGTTCTTCTTCGTTTTGTGCCTTTATTGTGTATTCAACATCAACCTTTCCAGAGAATGTTGATGTCATATCCAAAAATTCTGTTTCGTCAATTTCTGTGACATTATATTCAAGTAAGTTTGCGTTTAACTGCAAAGAATTTGAAATCATAACATTTACTTTTTTGATGTTTTGATTTTCAAGTCCAACCGTCACATTGTAAGATGCCGGCTTAACTGTGTCCAAATTGCCGCTGAATTTGATTTTATTCAAATCGCCGTTTACTGTAAGCACAATTTTTCTAAGCCAATCTTTCAAGCCAAATTTTGTTATGTCCTGTCCAAATATTTCTTGGAAGATGTTTGTTGATTCAAATTCATTTGCGCTTATAATTGTGTTAAGAACTTTGTAAATTTCACTTACACTTTCTGCCTTAAATTTAAACTTGTTTTCTCCAAGTGCAACAAACAGATATGAATTTTGATACCTGATTGCCAAGTTTTGTCCGCCAACAACAAGCCCTGATATATCATAAACTTGATTTTTCATGTCAATATTGACAACGCCATTAAGTTGAATTTTGTTGTAAGTGAAATAGAACTCAAAAGCAAAAACTTTGTTTAAAACATAGTCCGCAATATTCTTTGCCACAGGGACAATATCAACAAGGTCTTCGCCATCATGTGGCTGCACATTTTCAAAAGTTTGTTCGTCCTTCATAACAACAGAAACTTTGAAATTGTCGCTTACATTCATGGTTATTCTTGCCTGGATTCCTGCAAAGAAGAAACTAATCTTATCACTAAGCCCCATTAAACTGTCTGTGTCAAGTGTTGTGTCTTTAAAATCAAGCCCAAAGATTTGTGTTACAGTTTCATAAAGCCCCTTCACATCATTTAAGTTGGCTTTAAAGTAAACTCCGCCAATTTTGATAGATGCCTTATCATTTAAAAGCACAACTTCCATCTTCTGTCCAAACAAAATTGTATCTAAATGAACATAAACTTTGTCTGTTAAATCAATTTGGAAATTCAAATAAATCTCAACATCTTCTTCGCCCTGAGTGTAAGTCAAGGTGACAGTCCCCGCCTGCTTTGAAGTTAAGTTGTAATATTCATTTTCATTGACAGAAATTTCTTGTGTATCTGCAATTTCAAGTTCAATTTCGCCGTCTGGAATGCTTATAGAAGCACCTTTAATGTCGTCATTTTCAAACACAACACTTGCGCCAAGTGACAATTCGTTTTCAGCGGCAATCTCTACATATATATTAGGGTTTTGCAAATCGCCTTTAACGTCAAGTGTAATTTTCTTTAACAGTTCGCCTATTGTAAGGTCTTCAACATCTAAAAGTTTTCCAAGAATTTCGCTGTAATCCATGTCGCCTTGTTGATAGCCGTTTGCGATTGCGATTTTCTTTACAATATCTGCAATTTGCTTGATGCTTGCGGATTTAACTTGAATTTTGCTTGAATTGAATTTGATGTAAGCGGTTTCATTTACATAGATAATTTCAATATTGTCGTTTAACACAACTTTAACATTTTTAATTTGTTTGTCCTGGGTTTCAACTTGCACAAAGCCATTGAATTGTTCGTCTTTATAATTTCCGTTTAATGTAAATGCAAAACTGCCGCTGTTTAAATAAGCCATTACATTTTCAATCTTGTTTAAAAGTGAATCAATGTTGTTTTCCGTTTGTGGCAATTCCACACTTTCATTTGTGGAAGAAAGTGTAACTGTCATGTCCACATCACCGCTTGTGAATGTCAAAATCACATCGTCACCCACAATATCAATATTTGCAATCATGGAAAGATAACTTATCACTGCCAAACTCTCTTCGCCAGCAGAAATCGACAACTTTTTAAGTGTGTCACTTAAAAGCGCAATAATTTTTTGAGTGTCTTTTGCCTTTGTTTCATCCAATAGTGTTGCGTATTCAGTTCCAAAAATTGTGTCAATTCTTTGCAAGTAAGTTTGGATTTCTTCCACACTTCCGCTGATTACAATCTGTCCAATTTGAAGTGTGATTTGATTTTCTGTCACATACATTTCAACATTTTCGCCAAGTGTGTTCATGTGAATTTTTGCGACAACATTTTCACTGAAATCAATCACATAACTTCCATAGAAAGGTGCGTCTTTATAGGAAATTGTGATATTTCCGCCCACCTGTCCATTTTGCATAAATTTGTCAACAACATCTGCAAGTGGCAATAGAGTTGAAAGATTGAAATAGCCTTCCCTTTCAAGTGAATATGTTTCTTCCACAACAGCAAAGTTTGCAACAAAATCGAATTTTTCGTTGTTTATGTCAATGTTTTTAAGCATTTCGTTTTCTTGTGTCAAAACAGCCGTTGTGCCGTCAGTCCACTGCATTGAATAAGTTGTGCCGTCACTGTTAAATTGTGCTGTGTTTGGCAAAAATTCATTGACCGCATCCACATTTTCAAATCCACCATGCAACAATTCCAAAATCTTTGCACCCAAGTCGGCATTTTCAAGGTTGTGTTCGTCAACAAACTTGTCAATCGCCCCTTGCAATATTTCCCCAATGTCCTTGCCAGCATATTCTTGTAAAAGATAGTTTATCTTGCCTTTCCATTCTTCATAGTCATTGACATTAAACTTGATTTTAAGTTCATCAGCGGCAAGGAAAATCATTTCGTCTTCATATGCAAGTTCAAGCGCAATTCCTTCAATATTTGTGACAAGTTTAAATCTGTTGTTGTCTGTGTAAAGTTGTGCGTCATAACGTTTTTCTTGTTCACTTTGTGTAAGGCTTAATGTCATGTTGCCTTCAACCATATGCCCATCAAAAAGATTTGTTGCATAGCCAGCAAAGGTTGTAAGCCCAGTCATGTTCACTTCATCCCCAGTTTCTTTGTAGTCAACATCCACACGGTCATTGTTCATATTGTTGACTGTTGCTCCAAAGGAAATTGCCGTGTGATAGATTGACGCATTTCTAAGGGTTATGCTTTCTATATTATAGTCTTCATCACACAGAAGTTGAATGGAAATGGTTTTGTCAGCAATCGTCAGTCCCAAAATAAACTCATAGCCGCCATCACGACGTTCTGCCTGTTTCATTAAAAGGTCTTCAAGTTCAAACTCACCATTGTTGTTGTCATTTGCAAAGCCGATTGAGCCAATAAATTGGTCTATAGAACTTGTGTCAAAATTAAGATTGCCCTTTATAAAGTTCACAAGTCCAGAAAAATCCATGGTCCCGCCATTAGACATTTCTTGAGAAGTAAGGTCAAATTTATAAGTTGTCACTTCGCTGCCCTGTGGAGTCACTGACATATAAAGATATGGCGACAAATATTTAACATCCAAGTTGAATGATTGGTCGTTGTAGATAAAATCAACATCAACCGACATCTTTCCTTCCGTGTCATACACAACATTGCCTTGTGCCGAAAGAGCAGTTTCTGGATTGTTGAAGCCAAGTGAAAAATCAGTGTCTATATTAGAAAAACTCATCATGTTCATGACAAATTCTTCAAACGGAGTTGAAACATAGGCGCTGCCTTCGCCAGTTGGAGCGGATGGCTTCATAAACTGAATGCAACTGAAAAATGAACATAGTGCAACTATGATAAAGAAACTGAAATATTTAAACATAGTTGGAAAGGCTTTGCCGACCGCTTTGAGTGGATGAACCATATCACACCTCCTCAAAGAAGAACGCGTCTTCAAAGTCGTCTGTAATGGTTGCCAAGATAGGGATACTTGGGCTGTCTAAACTATAAACTTCATGATATTTAATCGATTTAAACATAAAATTTTCATCAACATTGACAGTAATATTTACATCTTGCCATTTAAGTTTTGGAGATTTATAACCGCAAGAGAAGAAGATTTCTTCTGTGTAATAAAGAGCTGTGTCTTTGATGGCATCATGTCCACTAAGTGAAATTGTAAATGAATAAGTGCCGTCTTCATTCTCAGTCAATGCGGAAACGGCATTTTCTGGAATAACCTTGTTTGAAATTGCATAAGGCATAATTGCATTGTCTGGGGTTGCTTTAAATTCTGCAATATAGTTGTCTTTTGTGTAATTTTGTCCGCCAGTTGTTGGAAAAGTTGCCGCCAAATTTTCTGGGGCTGGCCCACTTACATCAAACTTTCCATATACAATATTTGTGTTTTGAGTGTCATAATTATATGTGAATTTAGAACAAACTTCTGGCGTTTTAATGCCAATGAATGGAACAGTTGCAGAAGGGCTGAGTTTTGTGTAAGTTAAGGATTTGTCTTTCTTTTCCTTAACTGCTTTCAAAATCAAGTTCTGCCCTGTGGAGTTGACATTTCCAGTCATAATTTTTTTGAAATATGAAAGGTTTGAGAGATTGTAGTTTGCAATCTGCCAAAGTTCAATCCCATTAAATGAAGAAACATTCTCTGTGAGAGAACGATTGTAAAGTGCCAAAATCTCTTCGTTTGAAGCAACAACTTCTTCATATGTTTTGGTTGAGCCTTCTGGCATGGTGTTGCTGCTTAAATAGATTCTTCCAATAGTAAAACCTGTCACAAGTGCAACAGCAAAAACCACAAGCATAGATATAATTTTTTTATAGTTAATTGTCACAGACAACCTCAAATTCAATAAAATTTCGTAAAATCAATCGGTCACGTTAATCAGTGTATAGAATAACATAATCCTCGGCGAAAGTCAATTAAAATTAGTTAAATTTTTTTAAATATTTTATGCAAGAAATTTTTCAAATAAAACTGGGCAAAAATTGTTTTGTCAAATTTGGCTTTTTATTCGTAAAATACAAGCGGTTTCCAGACTCGCTGTGCAAGGAAACATATCAAAAATTTTCACACTTTCAATATCATAAAGTTCACGCAAAAACACTATATCTCGTCTTAAAGTAGAAAAGTTGCACGATATATAGAAAATCTCTGGAATTTTTCCGTCAACAATGCATTTTAAAACTGCCTTGTCGCAGCCTTCCCTTGCAGGGTCAAGCACAATGCAAGAAATCTCATCCGTCAAAAGAATTTGTGGCAATTGTTCTTCAACTTTCCCACAAATGTTTTTTATGTTCTGTGCGTCAGCAAGCTTTTCGGCGCTCTCGTGCGCACTCTTTTGGTATTCAATTCCATAGACAAATTTACATTCTTTTGAAAGAAGATAAGTCAAAAGCCCCTGCCCAGAATAGGCATTCACAACCCTTTTGCCCCTTGCCTTTTCCACCACAAAATTGTAAAGTTTTTCAGCCACATTGTCATTGATTTGATTGAACGCGCTGATGCTGGATTGTGCCTTCACACCCATAAAAGTTTTGTTTAAAATCTGTGGATTGTAGGCGCAAACAATTTGCGTTTTGTCGCTCTCCAAAATCTTTCCAAACGCAAAAAACACACTAAAATTGCCAAAAAAACTCAATTTTTTTGCTATTTTTTGCCAATTTTTGACATTTTTCTCAAATAAAAAGCAAATCGTAACAGTTTCATTAAACTCTTTTATGTAAACACTTTTTGCTTCTTTCATGCCAAATTCTTGCAAAAAATTGCGCACAAGATTTGCTGCATTTTCAATTCTTTCACTTGCAAGCAAACACTTTTTCACTTCCAAAAATTCATTTGATTTGGCTTTGAAAAATCCAAGTTTGTTGTCCCTGATTTCAAACTTCACTTTGTTGCGATAAAAAAGCCTTTTGTCACTTGGCTGATATTCAATCTTTCCATCAAAGCCAACCTTTGCAAGTTCGCTTGCAAGAATTTTTGTCTTTAAACTTTTTTCATATTCATAGTCACAGTGCAAAAAATCACATCCGCCACATTCGACAAAATAAGGGCATTCGCTTTTTACTCTGTGTGGATTTTCTTTTATAATCTTTTCCGCTTCCCCCACAGCAAAAGAATTTGTCTGTTTTTTAAGACAAATCTCAACTTCTTCATCTGGCAAGGTCTTTGGCACAAACACAATTTTTCCGTCAACTTGGCCAACCCCTGCCCCTTCATATGAAATGTCAAATATCTTTGTTTTCATATTTTAAATATATCACAATCCCACAAAAAAGGCAATAAAAAAAGTAGGGATTAATCCACCCTACTCAATGCCCAGATTTTCAGGGCAGGTGCTCCCTAGCCTAAATCCTTTGGATTTACCTATGAGCCTGTTAAACAAGTTTTTATCAACTTGATATTTCTATTATATCATATTTTCTTAAAAAGTCAATACTTTTTTCAAAAAAACAATTATTTTTTCGCGATTTTTCTGTTTTTTTGACAAAAAATGTGTTTTTTAAACATCTTCTTCTGGAATATTGATTCGCTTGTCCGCATTTCTTTCCGCTTCCGCTTCCTTTTCGCGAAGGGCTTTTTGCAAGCCTTTAAGTGCATCAAACGGCGCAAACTGTTTGGCGCGTTCTATTCTTGGCATTTTAACTCTCTCCACTTTTGTGTCCCCCTATTTGAACATTTCTTTCGCGTTGTGTGGCATTTTTCTCATAATCAATTCCCTTTAAAATGGAATTTTTGCCATACTTATCTTGAAGTTTCAAAACACTTTCAACAAGCCGTTTTTCTTTTTCAATCTCTTTTAAATCTGTAAACATATCATATTGTTCCTTGTCCATATCTTGCAAATCAGCAAAGTCATAGCCAAGTTTTCTTATCATCTTGTTTTTGTCCACAACCTTATCAAAAAGTTCATCCGCATATTTGCCGATTATCGAATACAAGTTTGTTGTGACATTCATTCTCACACTTCCCTTGTCGCCAACATGACCTGAATAACCCACAAAGATATGAATGTGCTGCGTCACAAAGCCCTGTCGATAAAGATTGTAACATCCGTTTTGAATCATCTCGCGCATGACAAGTTTTGCATCCTTGAAATTGTAATCTTTTGGCAAAATCTGTGACTGCGACATGGAGCGCCCCTTGCTTTTGTAGTTTTTTATATCTTCCATAAGGCAAGTTTCTCTGCCCCATGCATGGTCAATCAAAAGTTCCGCATTTATGCCAAATTCATCATACAAAAGGTCTTCGTTCGCCTTTGCAATGCCTTCCATATCATAAATTCCAAACTTTGCAAGGCGGTTTATCGTGCCTGTCGATATTCCCCAAAAATCCGCAAGTGGAGTGTGATTCCAAAGCGTTCTTTTAAACTTCTCTTCGTCAAGCCAGCCAATTCTGTCTTTCGCGTGCTTTGCCGTGATGTCCAAAGCAATCTTTGCAAGATATAAATTCGTTCCTATTCCCACACTGGATGGAATATGACATTGTTCAAGAATTTCATCCATCAGTTTTTGTGCAAACTCCTTCGCTCGCATCTTGTAAAGACTTAAATAGTCCGTCACATCCAAAAAACATTCGTCAATCGAATAAACATGAATGTCGTTTTTGTCCATGTATTTAAGATAAATTCCATAAATCTCCGCAGCATATTCTATATATTTTTTCATGCGTGGTGGCGCAATTATATATTCTATCCCCTTTGGAATTTCAAACAACCTGCACCTGTTTCTTACACCAAGCGCCTTCAACGCTGGTGACACGGCAAGGCAAATTGTCTTTTCCGTTCTGCCTTCATCCGCAACAACCAGTTTTGTTGTAAGCGCATCAAGCCCCCTTTCCGCACATTCAACCGATGCGAAAAACGACTTCATATCTACAACAAAATACACCCTTCCACTTCTGTTCATATATATAGTATAACACAAAAAACTTTAATAATTAAATAAAAACTCTTTTATTTGAGACATTAACAATTTTGAAAATCATTTTGCCACAAAAATTTTTTATGATATAATGAAAAAAATCAAAGGAGAAAATTTATGGAACTTACAGAAAAAAATTTGCATGATATACATAAGGTTTGTATTGACCTTCTTGTAAAGTTTGATGAGCTTTGTAAAAAACTAAATCTGCGCTACACACTTTCGGATGGAACCCTTTTAGGGGCTGTTAGAAATGGAAAAATCATTCCCTGGGATGATGATGTCGATGTTAGAATGCCACGCGAAGACTATGAAAAACTTGTAGATTATTTTGCTAATGGCGGAAAAGTTGAAGGTTACACTCTTCAACATTACAGAATGCCTACAAAATCTACTATTTTTTGGGCAAAATTTATAAATGAAAACACAACATGGATTGAAAAACCAGAAACTATTGTAGATTATGATTTAAGTTTTGGAATTTGGCTGGATATATTCCCAGTTGACAGATTTAAAGGGCATTTCTCTCGAATTATGTCCATACTTAGATGCACAAAATATTCTATTGCGAGAGAATACTTTTTAAAATTGCCTTCTCCAAAATTTATAAAATTTTGGTATCTTCCTTACATACATTATGCGAAGAAAGTTGGTTACACAAAAATCAATGAAATGATGGATACATACAGCAAAGAACACAACAAAGGCAAATATGCTTGTTCTCACTTTTTTGGAAAAAGACGTTTCATCCCCTTCTCAGTTTTTGAGCATTACAAAGAAATTGAACTTGAAGGGCATAAATTTATGTCTGTAGAAGACACAGACACTTTTTTAAAAGCTTTGTATGGGAAAAACTATATCACTCCGCCACCTGAAAGCGAAAGACATAATCATTGTGAAAATCTTGAAATTCTTGATTGTGAGAAAAGTTATAAAAATTATATTAAAGATGGAAAAATATGCAAACACTAATTCCTGGAATGAGCAAAAGATAGGGGTAATTTATGGTGTATAAAGTAAAATTTGGAGAGCCGATAGAAACTTTTTCGGTTGTAAAAAAAGTCGCTGAAAGTGAAAAACTCGACTTTTTTTCTGTAAATGAAAAGAAAAATGAGATTATTTTTGAATATAAACTCAAAAAAGACGACATTGTTTTTGGGCTTGGTGAAGCACATGGGAATTTGAATAAACGCGGTTTTAGATGCGTGAATTTCAACACAGACAACTATTATTTCAGCGAAAATGCCCCATCTATTTATGCAAGCCACAATTTTTTGATTGTGGATGGGAAGGAATGTTTTGGTGTGTTTTTTGACACCCCTGCAAAGACAACCTTTGAAATTGATTACAATCAAAGTGGGAAAATTAAAGTCATTTGTGAAAATAAAAATCTTAACGTTTATGTCGTCACTGGCAAAAATGCCTATGACACCAACAGACAGTTTTTGAAGATAATCGGCAAAAGTTTTGTTCCACCACTGTGGGCTTTTGGGCTTGGACAAAGCAGATGGGGCTACAGAACACAGCAGGATTTTGAAAAAGTAATAAACGGCTATCAAAAAAACAAACTGCCCCTGGACTATGTTTGCATGGACATAGATTATATGGACAGATACATCGATTTTACAATCAACAAAAACTCTTTCCCAAATATGAAAAAATTTGTTGGTGATTGCAAAAAGAAAGGTGTCAACCTTGTGCCAATCATCGATGCAGGCATAAAGGTTGAAAAAGGCAACAAAACATATGACGAAGGTGTGAAAAACAACTTTTTCTGCAAAGATAAAAATGGAAACAATTTTGAAGCATATGTTTGGCCTGGCAAGACGCATTTTGTGGACTTTTTGCAGCCAAAAGCACGCGCATGGTTTGGAAAACAATATAAAGGTTTGCTTGAATGTGGCTTCACAGGGTTTTGGAATGACATGAACGAGCCTGCAATTTTCAATATGGATTTCTTTGATGCACAGAAACAAAAGAAACAAATTTTTCAAAAAACCGAAGATTACAATGCGTTTTATCACAATTTAAATGGGAAAACAATAAATCACAGTGATGTTCACAACATCTATGGCCACCTTATGACAATGGCAAGTTCAAGCGAACTTAAAATACTTGATGAAAGATATTTGCTATTTTCACGCAGCAGTTTTATTGGCTCTCACAGATATGGCGGTGTGTGGACAGGAGATAACTTCTCTTCTTGGCAAAACCTTAAAGAAAGCCTTCCTATGCTTTGTTCAATGAATATGTGTGGGCTTATATTCTCCGGTGCTGACACAGGTGGCTTTGCCGGAAATTGCAGCGCAGAGCTTCTTTTAAGATGGCTTGCTGTTTCAGTCTTCACCCCACTTTTAAGAATACACAGCGATGTAAGTTCATCTCCACAGGAATGTTACAGTTTTGGACAAAATGACAAATTTAGAAAAATTCTTTCACTTAGATACAGACTGTTGCCATATATTTATGCTGAGTTTGTAAAGTCAGCAACGACTTGCGATTTGTATTTAAAG
The DNA here is from genome assembly GCA_947629145.1 of uncultured Clostridia bacterium. Classification (GTDB taxonomy): domain Bacteria; phylum Bacillota; class Clostridia; order Christensenellales; family UBA1242; genus Caccovivens. The sequence goes on along the minus strand of CANRCQ010000024.1, from coordinate 528 downwards.
CCGCTTGCTTTTGTCTATCCAAAAGACAAACAAGCACGAAATATTCAAGACCAACTTTTTGTTGGACAGTCCATTATGATTGCACCAATTGTGGAAGAAAACACTGTTGAAAGAGATGTCTATCTCCCTGAAAAAATGACAAAAGTTGTGTTTGATGGAAAAAATTTCAAATGTGAAACCTTGGAAAGTGGCAATCACAAAATCCATTGCGAACTGGATGAAGTTGTGTTTTTCATAAAAGATAAATGCCTTGTGCCTGTCACCACTGATGCACAAAACACACAGAAAATAAATCTTAAAAAAGTCACCTTACTTGGAAATGGAACTACTTACAAACAATACATCGATGATGGAAAAACAAAGCAAATTTCACAAAAAAACATTAAAATTTTGAAAAAATAACGCATTTTCGCGTTATTTTTTGTTTTTATTATGTTTTCTTATTGTTCTTGAAAAGAACACTGCTCTCATAAGCGGATATGCAAAAACCAAACTTTTCTTCAAACACTTTTTATAATTCTCATCCAA
>CANRCQ010000023.1 GCA_947629145.1 uncultured Clostridia bacterium | reverse complement strand
CTCTTTTCTTGTGTAAGTGTGTCAACAACATCCTTGATTGCATCGACACAATCTTGTGCATTTTCCGCCGTTATGCCTTCATTGAACCTGCTTAACCTATCTGTCATCGTTTTTGCAAGGTTTACTGCATCTTCAATCTCTTTCATGATTGTTTTAAATTCAACTTCCTGATAGTAGTCCACAGAATCCTTGCCGCCTTTAATGTATGCCTTTGCATCTTTATAGAAGTCGTTTGTTGGTGGGTTGTTGTATTGTTCGTTTTCTGTGAGATTGTCGCCTGTTATATACCAAATTACATTTGCAAAAATTTCATTCAACACGCCGTCTTTCGTTCCGTCATTATATGCGTTTTCTTTTATGATGTCCAAAAGTTCTCCCATTTGTGAGATGGAAAGTGTGTCGCCATTGAGTGCAACTTTCATAATGCTGTTGATTGTTTCTGCAAGTTGAGCCTTTTGTTTTTCATACACTACCTTCTTGTCGTCTGTGGCAATGTCTGTTGTTGGAGCAAATCCTGTCAAGTTTCCAATCAAAGAATCCATTGTTGAGAACACGGTTTTTACAAATGGTTTAAAGATGTCACTTTCAAAAACTTGTGTAACAAGGCTTTCTCTTACAGTTTCATCCATGTCAAACACAAGGTTTTCCATTTTGTCTGTGTCTTGCCCAATTGAGAGAAGATATTTGATGTAAGTTTTGTCTTCAATCAAATGATTTGGGTCATTTAAAGTTTCAAGCAATTTTTCTAAACTTGCAAAGGTCGTCTTCCAAGCATCGTCACTTCCATCCACACCAGAAAGGTCGATGAATGCATTCTCTCCGCCAAGGGAGCCAAGTGCCGTTGTAATATTGTCAAACACAAGTTCATTAAGACCAAGTGCCGTCAAGTTTTTAAATGGCATAATCAAATCTGCAATATAGTTTTCTTTTGTTGGAAGTTGTTCAAGCAAAGTGTCTAAAATCAAATCAATATTAAAGTCGTCTTTTCCAATAATGCTTAAAAGTCCAAGTTTCTTTGCTTCTACAACTGGGGTTTTGATGTAAGCAAAGAATTCTGTGTAAGTCTTTTCTTCGTCTTGATTTGTGTCGATACATTCGTCTTTCAACAAGGCAAGTCCAAGGGAATCCAATATGTTTTTAAAGGTGTGGCTGTCGCCTACAACCAAGATTTCAAGGTTGTTTAGTTTGTCAAAGGTTTCGCCAAGGGTGTCGATTGTGTCGGAAAAATCTTCGTTTGAAACGTTGTCAAGTGCCGCCATAAAGTCGCCGTTTTCAAGTATTGCGCCAATGTCAATTTTAAGTGACAAAAGTGAAGTGATTGAATCTACAAGTCCGTTCAATGCGGCTTGTTTGTCTTCAACAGCAGAGTTGAGTTTGATTTCAACGTCTTGAAACATAGACTCAACCTTTTCTGCTGCAAGGTCAACAACTGTTTTAAATGCATAGTTTACAGTGTGGAGTTTTAAAATGTCTGTGATTGCCGCTTTTGTGTTTTCAACAACTTCTTCGTCTGTGAAAATTCCTAAAATGTCTTTGATTCCAGCATCTTCTGGAAGGCTTGTGACCGTTTGAATAAGGTTTGATTTCAAAAGATTGTCCACTGCGTCAAACACGTTTGTGATGTCGTCTTTTAAGAATGTGTAAAAACTTTCGATTTCGCCGTTTGTTTTTGCTTCTTTAATGTCCTTTAAAATGCTTGTAAGTGTTGCGTCCAATTTTGAATTTTCAACATCAAGATTATCTACAACTTCTTCCAAAACATTTGCAACAACTCCTTTGAAAAGTCCGTTGTTTACAAAGTTTGTGACTGTTTCTTTAAGGCCAGAAAGTTTTACATTTGAAAAGTCTTGCCCTTGGATGGCATTTACAACCACAACTGCATCATTGTAAATGTCAACAAGATTTAAAATTTCTTTTCTTGTTTTGATGTTTTCTCCTTTAAATTTGAAATTTGCAAGTCCGTCAAAAAGTGCTTGGTCAAGATTTCCTGCGCCGGCAATCACACCTATTACTGATTTGTTATAGGAAATAATTGCGTTGTTTACATCCTTTGGGATAAAGCCGGAAATCATGTCGCCGGTTGTTTTAAGCCCTTCGTCTGTTTGTTCTTCCGTTGCGACAGTTGTTGAAACATCGCTTGTTGCAATGCTTTGATACATTTTTGTAAGTGATGTAAGGGGTGCGGACAATATAATCAAAAACAAAAATGCTTCAACCGTTCCAATCAAACTTCCAAGCCAGCGGCGTGGTTTTTTCGTTTTAAACTCAACCTTTTTCTTTCCAAAACAGCAGCGTGCAACAATAAGATACACGATGTCAAACAAAAAGTAAACAATTAGTGTCAAAAATATGAATAAAATTGGGCTAGCAAGTGCGACCGGAAGTTTTTGAATAAACTCTTTTGCGGTTGGATAGGTGTTTAAATCGATGTTGGCCATATTTGCAACCATGTTTGCAATAAAGGTTGAAATAGGGACTGTTGCGCCGCTTCCGTCAGTTATTGTTATCTTCAAAAATTGTTCGGCAATCGGCTTTGTTATGAAAAATGCCACAACAATACTTACAAGCCAAAACAAAACATGAAGTGAAGCCCTTTTCAGCCCCCTGATAAATCCTGCCAAAAAGCCGATAAGCAAAAACAAAACCATAATGCCAACGGCGCCCCAAGTGATATAAACTTCCATAACACACTCCTTTTTGTCATTTTAATATATTTTAACTTGCAAATGCAAATAATATTTGCAAATTAAAAGGCAAATTTACATATTTTCAACCCTTCCATCCACGATTTTAAACAGTTTGCCGTCAATTTTTCGCTCGTCAGTGCAAGTGATAAAGGTTTGAGTTCTTCCCACAAACTTTAAAAGCCTCTTCTGGCGCTCGCTATCAAGTTCGCTGAACACATCGTCTAAAAGCAAAATTGGATATTCGCCATTTAACTTTTCCATATTTTCAAGTTCGGCAAGTTTAAGCGAAAGCCCAACGGTGCGCTGTTGCCCCTGAGAGCCAAAACTTTTCACTTCAACCCCATTTAAAAATATATCTATATCGTCCCTGTGAACCCCAACACTTGTGTAGCCAAGTTTAAAGTCTTTTTCCAAATTTTTCTTTAAAAGTTTGTCCATGTTCTCTTCAAACTTATCGTCTAAATTCACCATACAGCCACTTTTATACACAAGCGAAAGTTCTTCCTTTCCGCCACTTATGAATTTGTGTGCCTTTTGTGCATATGGCAAAATTTGCTCAATAAACTTTGCTCGCTCTGTTGCAATAAACTTTGCCGCAGTCACAAGCGCCCTGTCCCAAATATCTATCGTTTCTTTGACTGTTTCTACTACTTTTGAGTTTTTTAAAAGTTTGTTTCTGTTTTGAAGTATCTTTTCATAGCGCGAAAGTTGATAGAAATATCTTTTGTTGTTTTGACAAATGTCGATGTCCATAAACTTTCTTCGCTCATCTGGGCTTTCACGGACAAGTTTAAGTTCTTGCGGAGAAAAGAAAACAATGTTCACTTCGCCAATCAAGTCCCCTATCTTTCTTATAGGAAGGCCATTTATTTGAACACTCTTTTTCTTTTGATTTGAAATTTTTATGTCAACTTTTACATCGCGAAATTTTCTGTTTACCAAAATGGACGCGGACAAATCTTCTTCTCCCCACTTTATAAGTTCCCTGTCCTTGCAAGACTTAAAACTTTTTCCAAGGCAACAATAAAATATACTTTCAAGTAAATTTGTCTTTCCCTGTGCGTTTTTGCCAATAAAGACATTCACCTTGTCATCGAAAGAAAGTGAAAGCGCTTTGTAATTTCTAAAGTTTTTGATTTTCAGTGTGTCTATCTTCATATATTATAGTTTAACACATATTTTAAATATTTCAAAATTGCTTGACAATTTATTTTTTATCTTTTAAAATTTTTTTATCAAAATATTAAAAACAGGAGATAAAAATGCAAGATATAAGCTCTATTTGGCAACAAGTTTTGGAAAAGTTGGAACTTCGCGTGTCGTCAGTTTCATATATGCTTTGGATAAAAACCATAAAACCTATTGAAATTGACGAAAGCGATAATTTTATTGTTGCGGCTTCGTCAGTTTCTGCAAAAAATCAAATACTTAGAAACTTTATCGACAAGATTGGGGAGTGTTGTTTTGAAGTTGTAAACAAGCCACTTAAAATTGTTGTATTAGACCCTAATGAAGAGATTGAGTATCTTAAAAACAACAAAGTTGAAGAAACAAAAACTGAAGCAAAGCCAGAAAAAAATCCTTTTGTGGAAAAATTCACTTTTGATAATTTTGTTGTCGGCAAAAGCAATCAGTTTGTCTATGCTGCCGCAAGAACGGTTGCTGAACATCCAGGCAAAAGATATAATCCACTTTTCATATATGGCGGAGTTGGGCTTGGAAAAACCCACCTTTTGCACGCAATAGGAAATTATATTCGTGAACATTCTCCAGAACTTAAACTTCAGTATGTTCCTTTTGAAAACTTTACAAACGACTATATTTCTTCGCTTTATTCTCCTACAAAAACAAAATCCATCATGGAGTTCCGTGGAAAATACAGAAATTTGGATGTTTTGATGGTGGATGATATTCAACTTATTTCAAACAAAAAAGAAACACAGGAAGAATTTTTCCACACTTTCAACGAACTTATCCTTGCAAACAAACAAGTTATACTTTGTTCGGACAGACCACCAAAAGAAATTTCCACCCTTGAAGACAGGCTTAGAAGCCGTTTTGCAAGCGGACTTATACACGATATTCAAAAGCCGGATATTGAAACAAGAATTGCTATCTTACACAAGAAAAGTCAGTTGGAAAAATATTATGCCGAAGACGAAGTTATAAACTATATTGCCGAACACGTTGACACAAGTGTGAGAGAACTTGAAGGAAAACTTTCTGAAGTTTACTTCTTGGCAACCCTTTCTGGAAAGAAAGTTGCAACCATGGCAGAAGTTGAAGATGTCTTTTCAAACAATATGGAAGAGATGAAAAACGAACTCACCCCTGACAAGATAATAACTGTTGTATGCGACTACTTCAACACTTCTTATCAAGATATAACTGGAAAAAAGAAAAACAAAGAAATTGTAGAGCCGAGAATGATTGCAATCTATCTTATAAGTGAAATTTTAGATTTGCCGCTTGTAAGCATTGGAAAACTTTTCGGCGGACGCGACCACACCACAATCATGCATTCACGCGACAAGATTGGTGAAGAACTTAAAGTGAACAAAAAAACACAGACACTTGTCAATGAAATTAAAAATATGTTGAAAAGTGTATAACTTAAATTGTTAATCCACCAACTTATCCACAAAATCAAAATTTCAAAAATCAATATATCTTGTTGTAAAACTTTCACCTAAAACACAATATATCGAATTTTGAAAGAGAAAAAAGAAAGTTATACACATTTCCACAGTCATTATTAGAATTATTATTACTCAATAAATATAAATAATATAAACGTAAAAGCGCGCGTGAAAAAATAAAAATAAATCTTTTGATTTTAGTTTGAAACATTTTTGTTTTGTGCTAAAATAGAAGTGTAAAGGAGAAAAGAATATGCTTGTTAGTTGTCATGGAATAGAACTTTCGGATGCCTTTTTAAGTGTAAGTAAGGCAATCTCAAATAAAATCACAAATCCAATTTTGGAAGGAATTAAAATTGTCGCAGAAGATGACACTTTGACATTGAGTGCCACAGACACAGAACTTTCCATTGAAAAGAAGATTAAAGCCAATATTAAAGTGGAAGGGGAAGCGGTTGTTCCAGGAAAGTTTATCACTGAGTTTATTAAAAAACTCACAAATGAAATGGTTGAACTTGAACTGAACAACAAAAATCAAATGATAATCAAATATGACGACAGCCAAACAATAATTGCTTGCTATAATGTTTTGGAATATCCATCATTTAAAAAACTTGAAAGTATGCAATATTTTGGCATTGCAAAGAAAGATTTAAAAACAATCATAAACAAAACAATTTTCTCAGTTGCCATTGACGACAGCAGACCAATACTTAAAGGTGTTTTGTTTGACATTGACAAAAATGTTTTGAATGCAATTGCTCTTGATGGTTATCGTCTTGCAAAGGTTAAGAAAAACATATCTTCAAGCCTTGTTACAAGCATTGTTATCCCTGCAAAAAGTTTAAGTGAAATATCTCGCCTTTTGGATGACAGTGACGATGTGATAAATGTTTATGTTGACAAAAATATGCTTATGGTTGACTTTGGAGATACAAAACTTACAACTCGCCTTTTGGAAGGAGATTTTGTAAACTATAAACAAATCATTGCCGCAAACTATGAAACAGTTTGTGTTATAAACAAGGCTCAGTTTGAAGACGCGTTAGAACGCGCATCCCTTCTTTCTAAGGTTGGCCAAGGAAATTGTGTTAAGTTTGAAGTGAAAGAGAAAAATCTTTGCATAACTTCAAATTCAGAACTTGGAAATGTCAAAGAAAATGTGCCTGTAAACACAACTGGAAAAGAACTTTTGATTGCCTTTAACGCAAGATATTTCATTGAAAACTTGAAAGCAAACACAGATGAATTTGTTAAAATTTGCTTTAATGCCCCAGCCAATCCATGTGTTATTGTTCCAGTTGAAGGTGACGAATTTTTGTATTTGATTTTGCCAGTAAGAATGATAGGTTAAATTTAATAAAATTTTTAAAAAGGCAATTTTAAACGATTGTCTTTTTATTTTACAATCAAAAAAGACAAAAAATGAGTGCATTTGTGGTTGACTTTTTGCTTAAAATCCTTTATAATAGGCAAGTAAACCAATTTAGATGCAATTTTACTTAAAAGGAGATTACTATGAAAAGAACATATCAACCTAAAAAACGCCAAAGACAAAAAGTTCATGGTTTTCGTGAAAGAATGAGAACTAAGGGCGGAAGAAATGTTTTGAAAAGACGCAGAAACAGAGGCAGAAAACAAATCGCAGCGTGAAAAAAATGGACCACAGATTAAAGAAAAACAGTCAGTTTAATTATATCTACAAAAAAGGCGAAAGAGTTCACACAGAGAACTTTACACTTTTTGTGGTTAAAAGCAGATTTTCATGCTATAAAATTGGATTTTCAATCAGTAAAAAACTTGGAAAAGCAAACAAAAGAAACAAATTAAAAAGAAGGATGAGAGAAATTGTAAGAAATCTTCAAGTTCCTTCTTTTTGTAATTATGTTTTGTTGGCAAAAGAAAACGCAACAAGTCTTGAATTTTTAGACTTAAAGAAAGAACTTGAAAAACTTTTTGAAAAAGTTGAGAAAAAATTGAATGTTTAAAAAGATATTTTTAATTCCAGTTTACTTTTTCAAATACTTAATTTCTCCACTTTTGCCACATTGTTGCATTTTCTTTCCAAGTTGTTCAAACTATATGATTAAATCTGTCAAAGAATTTGGAATTTTCAAAGGCTTTGCAATTGGAATGAAAAGACTTTTCAGGTGCAACCCCTGGCAAAAAAAACGCGGCTATGACCCCGTTCCTATAAATATTAAAGGAGACAACCTATGGCTTTTGTAAACTCGGCACTTGTAATTTTAAATCAACCAACAGGTTTTTGGGAAAGTATATTAAATGCCTTTAAAGGTGCAACCGGCACATATATTCTTGCCGTAATTTTGCTTGCAGTGATTTTACGCCTTTTGTTTTCACTTGTGGATGTTATAAACAAAAGATTGACGGCAAAAAACACCGCTATTCAAACAAAGATGAACCCAGAACTGGAAGCGGTCAAGAAAAAATATGCCAATGACCCAAAAATGCTACAACAAAAACAAAGCGAAATTTACAAGAAATATCAATTTAATATGATGGGCTCATGCCTTCCTATGCTTATCGTTATGATTTTGCAGTTCACTGTGTTTTTGACATTGTGGAACTCACTTCAAGCCGTTTCAAACTACAACATTGCAAATCAATATCAAGAGATGAAAAACATCTATGCCAGTGTGCTTGCAATAAATGAGATAACTGTAGAAGAAGGCGAACTTAGTGTTGAAAAGTTATATAATGAAGAAGGCTTAACAAAAATTACAATTAAAATTTTAGATGGAAAAGAAAAGTCACTTGAAATAACTTGCTCAAACGAAGAAACTGGCGAAACAAAACAAAGAACGGCAGAATACAAAAAACTTAAAAACAAAGAAATATACAGACTTGCAACCCTATATGGCGGACTTGAAGAGCCAAAGAAAGAAGAGCCAGAAGATGAAGTGACCGCAAAAGAAGTGACACTCACGGAATTTCAAACTGTAATAAAAGAACTTGCCGAAGAGATGGTTAAAGATTATTATCTTGAAACACAAGAAGGATTTTTGTGGATTAAAAACATCTACAAAGCGGAAAGTCCAGCAAGTCCAACAATCACATTAGATGATGTTAGAAAAAATCTTCCTAAATATTACAGCGAAGAAGAAGCGAAAGACGAAAATGAATTAGATGTAAATGAAAACAAAATGGACTATGAAGGCAAACTTTTTCCAGCAGTTGTTGCAAAGATTGACCAAACAAATGTTCATAATGGATATTACATTCTCACAATAATTGCAGTTTTAACATCCGTGCTTTCACTTTGGCTTTCAAACTTTTTGATGAGAAACAAAAATGCCCCTGCTCAAAAACAACCTTGGCTTATGTATGTGATTATGCCACTTATCATGGGAATTTTCACATTCACTTACACAAGTTTGTTTGCAATCTATATTATTGTTGGTCAACTTATGATGCTTTTGCTCACACCACTTACAACCCTTGTTGTAAAGAAGTGGAACAAAGTTTCAGATGATAAAAAGAAGGACAAAAATATTATCGAAGTTGACTATCGAAGAAAAGATTTTTAAAAAACACCACCTAAAAAGGTGTTTTTTTATTAAATAAATTTATGCAAATAAAACAACAAATTTCATAATAAAAAGACAAAAAATATAAAAATTCGACAAAATTTTGGAAAATTTGAAAAATTACTTGACAAACACCCCCCCCATTATGCTACAAAATAATAAATAGGAGATAAATTATGGCAAAAATTACATTCACGACAAATGACAGCAAGTTTACAGGTGGCGCATTTGCGAACTTCTTTATTGGACTTTTGACAAACATTGTTTCAGTTTTAACACTTGGGTTGTTGTATCCTTTCATGCTTTGCTGGCACAAAGAATGGGAAATAAGTCACACTTACATCAACGGCAAACAGTTGATGTTTGACGGCAGAGCAGGACAACTTTTTGGTAAATACATAGTATGGCTGCTTTTGTCCATTGTCACATTTGGAATTTATTATATCTTCTTTATGTCGGTTTCAATGGAAAAATGGGAAACAAAACACACTCACTTTGTTGAAGCAAGGGCAGGCAAAGTTGAAACTGAAGAAGAAGACAACACATCCTACTTTGATGGAACGGCTCTTGGGCTTTTTGGACATAGATTGCTTTCATTATTGTTGTCAATTCTTATTATTGGAATTCCTTTTGCCGAATGCATGATGGAAGGATGGTATGCAAAACACAAAGTTATTGACGAAGTTAAACTCACATTTGATGGCAACGGAGTTCAACTTTTGGGCAAAAAAATTGTATGGCTTTTGTTGACAACAATCACTTTTGGAATTTATTCTTTCTGGTTTAAAGTTAAAAAGAAAAAGTGGGTTATTCACCACACTCATGCAGTAGCACAACTTTCAGCAAACACAGAAGGTGAAGAAACTTCACAAAATACACAAACAACAACAGCTCCAACAACTCAAACAGACTATGCAAAAATGGCAATGATTTTTTCAATTGTCGGCATTTTTGTTCCAATGCTTATGATTGTTGGCGTGATTATGGGAATTATTGCACTTGTAAAGAAAAGTGGTTCTCGTGGACAAGCCATTACAGCAATAGTTATGCCTGTTGTTTTAATTGTGGTGGCTTTAATAGTATATTTTGTGGCTTCTCCAACTTTGTTAATGGGTTCGCTGATATTATAGTCCTAGATGTATATTAAAAGACATAAAAAAAGACTGAGTTTTCAGTCTTTTTTCTTACAAAACTTTTGATATTCATTCCACAAAATTTCCGCCGCTTCTTCCGCAGAGATATTTGTTGTGTCAATCACCAAATCATAGTTTGAAAAATTCAAGTTGTCAGTGCCATAAAGTTGTCTGTATCTTTCATTTTCCAAATTAAAACGGTTGATAAGGGATTTTTTTGCTTTCTTTATATCTGTTATCTTTTCTTTGCCAGTTCTATCGGACAGCGCAAGCCTTTTTGCCATTTCGTCTTCTGTGACATCCACAAAAACTTTAAATGACTTTGGAACAAAGTGCCACGCAAGACGGCTGTCGAAAATTATGTTTTCATTTTCAAGTTCTTTGCCCAGCCTTGCCGTTTCTTTGTCTATGAAAAAATCGTATGATGGGTCTTTGATACAAAAGGCATTAAACTCTTCGCTGCTCATTCCGCGTCTTTCGGCTTCTGCCTTAAACATATCCCCCACCCCAATTCTTTTGAAGTGGTGTTTTTCAATGAGTATGTTTGCAATTGTGCTTTTGCCGCTGCAAGGTTTTCCTGTGATTGTTATTATCATAATTCACTCCAATTTTTAAAATTTTAGCATAAAATTTCAATTTTTCAAAACAAATGATAAAAAAACTTGCTGTTTTTGACAAAATGTGATAAAGTATATATTGGAGGAAAAAGTTATGCATTCAGCAGAAGGAACAGGAAAAAACATCGAACAAGCCATTCAAAACGCACTTTTAGAACTTAAAGCGTCACGCGAAGATGTTGACATCAAAATTTTAAATGAAGGCGGATTTTTGAAAAAAGCAAAAGTTTTGGTGACAATCGCAGAAGACGCAAGAGAAAAATATGAAAAGAAAGAAAGTTTGAAAAAAGAACTTGTTGAAGAGAAAAATGACGAAGATTTTGCAGCGGAATTTTTAAACAAAAAGATTGAAAAGACAAAAGAGAAAAAAGTTCAAATCATTGCGGACGAAGAGATAAGCGACAAGGTCAAAGAGCAAGAAGAAACTCCTAAAAAAGAAAGGGTTGAAAAACAAAAAATTGCCCCAGAAAAATTTTTGGAAGATATGCTTAAAGTTTTAAACATCACTGACTTTTCAATCGAAAAAGAAGAAGACGAAAAATTCATTCACTACAACATTGTAAGTGAACAGGCAAAAGAACTTATCGGTCATCACGGCGAATGTTTGTTTGCACTTTCATATATTTTGGGAGTTGCTTGCGAAGAGAATGGCAAAAGGCTTGTTTTGGACATCGGTGGCTATCGTGACAAGAGAAAAGAAAGTTTGATTGAACTTGCAAAACGCACTGCAAACAAGGTTGCAAAAACTGGAAGATATTTCAAGTTTGAACCTATGGACGCAAGTGAACGCAAAATCATTCACACAGCACTTCAAGACGATGACCGTGTGACAACACTCTCCAAGGGCGAAGAGCCAAGACGCTATTTGATTGTTTTTCCAAAAGAATACAAAGAATAAAAAAACACCAATTTGGTGTTTTTTATTTTTCAGCATATCTGTTTGTCAAAACATAAGAAGCTTCTTTAAAATAAGGTGCAAGGTTTTCAAGGCTTATTCTATCTTCATCTTCTTCAAAACAATCAACCGTTGTTGTGAAGCCACGTTTTGCAGTCCAAATTCCGCTTTTTTCTTTAAGAAGAAAGTGAAAGTCTTCTTCATCTTCGGCAAAATACAAAGTGACAACCCACTGATTTTTTTTGAGAATTGGTTTTGTTCTTTTTTTCGAAATTTCAAGCCCAGTGTCCGCAATAAAATTAAGATAATTTTCGCACGTTTGATAAGCAGTATTCCCAGTCAAAAACGACAGCGGTCTTGAAAAAACATTATTTCCGTTAATTTTGGAAAGTTCTTTTTCATTGAGATTGAAACACGCGTGTTCAAAGCAGTTTACTAAATCTGCATTATAAGAAGAATATTCCTGCTTATAGCGACAAGGAATATGCCCCTTTTTTACAATCTCTTTGAATTTTGTTAAAACACCATTTGCCATATAGACATTATAAATTAAAAACAAGCCGTTGTCAATAGCAAAAATATTGATTTTTCAAAAGAAAAAGTGTTATAATAGCCACATGAAAGAAGACACAATTGTTTCAATCTCCACTCCACTAGGAAAAGGTGCAGTGGCAATAGTGAGAATGAGTGGCAAATATTCGTTGAAATTTGCTAAAAAACTTTTTCATTGCAAAAAACTTGAAAGCGAAGAAATTTGTCCGCGTTATCTCTATCTTGGAAAATTTGAGATTGAAAAAGGCGTGTTTGAAGAGTGCCTTATGGCATACTTTCAAGCCCCATACTCCTACACCGGCGAAGATATTGTGGAGTTTCAAGTTCATGGCGGAGTTCTGTTGGCGGAAAAAATTATGCGTGCGTGCGTGAATGTTGGCGCAAGGCTTGCCGAAGCAGGCGAATTTTCTAAACGCGCATTTTTAAATGGGAAAATCACACTGGACAAAGCGGAAGCAATTATTGGCGAAATAAACGCGGAAAGCGAAGGTGAACTTAGAACTTCCCTTAAAATCACAAACGGAGTGTTGGCGGAGAAGGTTGAAAAAACACAGCAAGAACTCACAACTCTTTTGGCAGAGATTGAAGTTGGAATGGACTACCCAGATGAGACCGAAGAAACGCAACTTAAAACGGATATTGCAGCGAAATTAAGCGAAATCAAAGAAGAATTAAACAAAATTTTGACTGTTTCCATTAGTGCCAGGTATCTCAAAGACGGCATCAATGTTGCACTTGTTGGAAAGACGAACGTTGGAAAAAGCAGTGTTATGAACGCACTTCTTGGCGAAAATCGTTCAATTGTCACAGACATTCAAGGCACGACAAGAGATAGCATCAAAGAAAGTTTTGTGTATGGTGGAATTAAGATTAATCTTATCGACACCGCAGGCATTCGCAAGACAAAAGATGTTGTTGAGAATATGGGAATTGAAAGAAGCAAATCAAGTTTAAACAGTGCGGATGTTGTGCTTTTTGTCTTGGACGGAAGCGAAAAAGAAAGCACCGAAGACAAAGAAATCGAAGCCCTTTTGCAAGGTAAAAATTTTGTGTATGTGATAAACAAGGCGGACAAACAGCGAAAGCTTGCAAAAAAAGACGGTGAAATTGAAATCTCCGCTTTGGAGAACAAAAACATCGACAAGTTGAAAGAAAAAATAGTTAAACTTGTCATTGAAGAAGAGATTGATTTCAACGCTCTTATTGTCACAAACGAAAGGCAGTTTGAAATTTTGAAGGATGCGGAAGAGCAAATTGAAGCAATTTTGAAAGAAAAAACAAAATCTTTGGATGTTCTTTCAATGCTTATTAAAAAAGTTTGGAACACACTTGGAAAAATCACAGGAAACACAGAAAATGAAAATATAATAGACCTTATTTTCAGTAAGTTCTGTTTAGGGAAATAAAATGGAAAAAATTGAAGATTTTGATAGCATTGTAATAGGCGCAGGTCATGCGGGCTGTGAAGCAGCCCTTGCCTTGGCGCGCACAAACAACAAAACACTGCTTTTGACGATAAGTTTGGATGCAATCGCATTTTTGGCGTGCAACCCATCCATTGGTGGAACGGCAAAAGGGCAACTTGTCGCCGAAGTCGATGCCCTTGGTGGAGAGATGGGAATAAATGCGGACAAAACAGCCATTCAAATAAGGATGTTAAATCGTGGCAAAGGGCCGGCAGTTCAAAGTTTAAGAGTGCAAGCCGACAAAAACGAATATC
>CANRCQ010000022.1 GCA_947629145.1 uncultured Clostridia bacterium | reverse complement strand
GATGTCTTTTGAGCTTATACATATATAAATGCACCACAGTAGTAGCGACCAAGTCGCCAATGAAATGCGACTTGCGTTTGGTCGCTCCCAAAGCCCCACTTACGTATATAAAAACCGAGTTTCAATTTTGCGAGCGTAGAACTGCGTTCGGCAAGCACAAATTGAAATCGCACTCCTGCCGCCAGCAAAATGTCCAGCGGAATTTTGCAAGGCTAAAAGGGGCATATGGGGAAAACGAATTTTAGGCGTTAGGAAAACATTGTTTTCCGTGTCGCCGTAAAAATTCTAGTTGTCCCCTTAATAATTCACTTCTATCAACCCAAACTTTCCATCATTTCTGCGATAAAGGATGTTCACTTTTCCAGTTTCTGCATTAAGGAAAACAAAGAAAGTGTGCCCAAGTCTTTCAATGGCATCCTTTGCTTCTTCAACCATGATAGGTTCAAGGTCAAAAGACTTTGTTTTGTAGATGTCTGGAAGTTTTACTTCTGGAAGTTCGTCAATAAACTCAAAGCCAAGGGATTTTCCTGCCCCACGCTTTTTATCAGTGAGTTTTTCTCTGTTTCTAACAATTTGTTTTTCAAGTTTTGGAAGTGCCAAATCGATGTTGTCATACATATTCAAACTTGAAACTTCGCTTCTATACAAAAGTCCCTTGTTTTTTACAGTGAGTTCAAGCTTTTCATTTTTGTTTTGTTTGCTGCAAACAACTCTCACAGTGGCATCTTCGCCAAAATATTTGTCAAGTTTATTGACCTTTTCAGTCAAAACGTCTTTAAAACGTTTTGCAATTTTATATTTATTTTCTACAAATGTGATTTTCATAATTCACTCCTTTTACGAAAGTATTTTAGCAAAATTTTCTCAAAAAACAAAGCAATTTCACAAAGTTTTAAAAGAAAGTTTGTCGCCATCAAGCGAAACTTCGATTGTTCCGTGGTCGGCAAGTTGTCCAAGCAAAATTTTTTCTGCAATTTTATCTTCAATTTCCTGCTCAATAAAGCGTTTAAGTGGTCTTGCGCCGTAGATTAAATTCGACCCCTTTGCAACAATAAAGTCAATCGCAGATTTTGCCACATTGATTTTAAGACCCTTTGCGGAAAGACGTTTGTTGATGCCTGCAATAAGGATGTCTGCAATTTTAACCAAATCTTGTTTTGACAGACTTTCAAATATGCAAATAACATCAATTCGGTTGATAAGTTCCGGCTTAAACTTCTTCTTCAACGCGTCCATGTAAATGTCGCGCTCGTTTTGTTTTTCGCTTGTGTCATCCCCAAAGCCAAGTTGTTTGTTAGTGCGAATTTCGTTTGCACCAATGTTGCTTGTCATGATGATAACTGTGTTTTTAAAGGACACCGTTCGCCCCTTGCTGTCCGTAAGTCTTCCATCATCTAAAATTTGAAGAAGGCTGTTTAAAACTTCTGGATGAGCCTTCTCAATTTCGTCAAAAAGCACAACACTGTAAGGCTTTCTGCGAACTTGCTCTGTAAGTTGTCCGCCTTCGTCAAAGCCCACATATCCTGGTGGTGAGCCGATAAGTTTTGAAACAGTGTGACTTTCCATATATTCGCTCATATCAATGCGAATAATGTTGTTTTCATTGTCAAAAAGTGCTTCTGCAATCGCTTTTGAAAGTTCGGTTTTTCCAACCCCAGTTGGCCCCATGAACAGGAATGAGCCGATTGGACGTTTGCTGTCTTGAAGTCCCACGCGAGAACGTCTTATTGCGCGTGAAACAGCCACAATCGCTTCGTCCTGCCCAACCACACGTCTATGCAAAATTTCTTCCAAATGCAAAAGTTTTTCTTTCTCGCCTTCGGTCAGTTTTGTCACAGGAATGCCAGTCCACTTTGAAACGACTTCGGCAATCTCATTTTCGCCGATTTGACCGCTTCCACTCTTTTTGATTATGCTGTCATTTTGAGATTTGAGTTCGTTTTCAAGATTGATAATTTGCGACTGTAATTTTGCCGCTTTTTCATAGTTTCGTTGAAGTGATGCTTCATCTCTGCTTGCAGAAAGTGTCTTGATTTTCTCTTCCAAATCACGCACCTTTTGTGGCTTGATGGTGTAGTTCACTTTTGCACGAGAACAAGCTTCATCAATAAGGTCAATCGCCTTGTCCGGCAAACTTCTGTCAGTGATATAACGGTCAGCAAGATTTGCCGCTGCTTCGATGGCTTCTTGGGTTATGATAACCTTATGGAAGGCTTCATATGTGTCTTTCAAGCCCTTTAATATCTCAATCGTCTGTTCAACAGATGGTGGATTAACCATAACTGGTTGAAAACGTCTTTCAAGAGCCTTGTCTTTTTCAATAAACTTTCTGTATTCGTCAGTTGTTGTTGCGCCGATAGTTTGAAGTTCTCCACGCGCAAGATAAGGCTTCAACATATCTGCTGGGCTTGTTTCGCCTTTCTCACTTCCTGCCTGTGCAAGAGTGTGAATTTCATCAATAAACACAATTATGTTGCCTTGTGAGATGATTGTTTCAATGGCGTCTTTAAGTTTTTCTTCCATTGCGCCACGAAACTTTGTGCCTGCCATAAGTCCGCCTATTTCAAGTGAATAGACGATTTTATCTTTGATTTGTTCAGGAACATCTCCGCTTGCAATCGCCTGTGCCAAGCCTTCCACAACCGCCGTTTTTCCAACACCTGCTTCCCCAATAAGACAAGGGTTGTTTTTGGTTTTTCTACACAAAATCTCAATCACGCGCTGAATTTCTTCTTCCCTGCCGATAACTGGGTCAAGTTTGTGTTGGCGTGCCTTTAAAGTAATGTCGCTGCCCATGTCCAAAAGTTTTTCTGGAAGAGTGCTTCCTTCGGTTGTTTCTTCCTTTTTAACCCCTTCACCGCGTGGCTTTATTTGAAGGGAAGTGAGAAGTTTTATCTTCACTTCTTCAACATTCACATTGAAAAAGTTTTCAAGCATTTTTGTTGCATAACAACTTTTGTTTGAAAGAATTGCCAAAAGTAAATGCTCTGTTCCAATAAACGAATGCCCCAAATCCATGGCAATTTGCTGTGCGATTTGGAACAGTTCTTTTGTGCGCGGTGTAAGTTCCACACTTCCAAAAAGCGAAACACCACTTGCGGACTCTTCAAAAATCTCAAAAAGTGCGTTTTCTGTCACACCGTAGTTTGCCAAAAGTTTTGAAGCGGTGCAGTCCGTCACACTTACAAGCCCATACAAGATGTGTTCTGTCCCAACAAGATTGCTCCCAAAACGCAGTGCAATCTTGCTTGCATTTTTGATAACCTTTTCTATGCTATCTGAAAATAATCCATTATTAAGTGCCATATTAACCCCCTATTTTTACAAGTTCTTCCACTTTTCTTTTAATATAATCACTTCTTACCCCATCTTCCTTGTTTGAAGGCGAAAAATTTTCAATTTCTTTTAAATTTGCGCTACAACCTTCCACACTAAGCCGGTCGAATGCCTTTAAATCCTTTATTTTCAAAAATCCAAGTGCGTGTCCAAAACGAATGAGCGAAAGTTTTTCAATCATCTCTTGCTCTTTCAAAAGGTGGCAATTTGTTAAAATTCCATATGCCCTGTAAATCTCGTCAATAAGCGCTTCATGATTGACAGAAAGGATGTCTTCCCTTGCCGACAACTCCATTTGACAGATGTTGTAAACATAGTCCGCAACACCATCAATAATCTCTTCTTCTGTAAGCCCAAGGCTGTTTTGATTGGAAATTTGATAAAAACTGCCATAGGTTGCCGTGCCTTCGCCATAAAGCCCACGCACAGTAAATCCAAGCCCACGCGCTTCGTTTTTGATAAGTTCTATATCCTTGTTACGCTCAATAGCCGGCAAAAAAAGCATAACACTTGCGCGCATAGCCGTGCCTAAATTTGATGGACTCGATGTGATAAAGCCATAGTCTTTTGAATAGGCAACATCAATCTCACTTAAAAGCAAGTCGTCCAAACGTTTAAGTTCTCTAAATGGTCTGTAAAGATTGAAGCCATTGCACATACATTGTTCCCTGATATGGTCTTCTTCATTCATCATAATCACAAGATGTTCATCAGCGGAAATAGCAACGGCAGATATATCTTTGTTTTCAATAAGTTCTTTGCTTATAAGGTGTCTTTCCAAAAGCGCGTTACACTCGTTTATAGAAAGATTTTTAAGTTTAAAAATGTCAAACTCTGCAAATTTTTCAAGTGCGGAAGAGACAGTTTGCACAATGTAATTCGCGTCTTCAACACTTGTAAGTTTCGTGAAAAAATTGAAACCAGAAAAGTTTCTCGCAAGCCTTATTCGCGATGAAATTGCAATGTTTTCAAAATTTTCGCTCATAAAACTCCTATTGTTTGTGTTTTTTTCCACCATACATTTTGTCAACGGCGGCTTTGATTTGTGGCAATTCATAGCATTTTTCACAGCCGACAAATCCTGTTTCCAAGATTTCCTTCACACTGGTGTGGCATTTTGGGCAAACTTCTTCGCTCATCAATTTTCTTCCTTTTCAATGCCCTTCATGGTCAGTGAAATGCGTTTTTTATTTAAGTCAACAGCCAAAACTTTCACATCAACAACATCTCCAACCTTGACAACATCACTTGGGTGTTTAACAAAACTGTCTGCAAGTTGAGAGATATGCACAAGTCCATCTTGATGCACCCCAATGTCCACGAATGCACCAAAGTCAACAACATTTCTCACAACTCCGCGGAAAGTCATGCCTTCTTTCAAATCTTCCATGTGGATGACGTCACTTCTCAAAACTGGTTTTGGCATAGTTTCACGAATATCGCGCCCTGGCTTTAAAAGTTCGTTTGTGATGTCTGTGAGTGTTGGAACACCAATTCCGCACTCTTCTGCAACCTTCTTTTCACCCTTGTTTTCAACAAGTTTTGGTAGTAACACAAGGTTGTTGTTTTTAACATCTTCTTCGCTTAGGCTGAAAATCTGCAAAAGTTTTCTTGCTGCGTCATAACTTTCTGGATGCACAGCGGTGTTGTCAAGCACATTTTCTCCGCCAACAACACGCAAAAAGCCTGCGCACTGTTCATACGCCTTTGGGCCAAGTTTAGGAACAGACAACAGTTCTTCGCGAGATTTAAAACCCTTAACCTTGCTTCTAAAATCAACAATGTTCTTTGCAATGGACATATTAAGCCCAGAAACATAAGACAAAAGACTTGGAGAAGCGGTGTTCAAATCAACCCCAACACTATTTACGCAGTCTTCAACCACCCCAGTCAAAACTTCGGTCAAGCGATTTTGTGGCATATCATGTTGATATTGCCCCACACCGATTGATTTAACATCAATTTTGATAAGTTCTGCAAGTGGGTCTTGCAGACGTCTTGCAATGGAAACTGCGCTTCTAAGGTTTACATCGTAATCTGGGAACTCTTCCGCCGCAAGTTTAGATGCCGAATAAACGGATGCCCCCGCTTCGGAAACAACAGCATAACTTACAGGGAAAGACACGTGTTTGATAAGTTCTGCAACAAAAATTTCGCTTTCTTTTGAAGCAGTTCCGTTGCCGATTGCGATGATGTCAACCTTGTTTTTCTCAATCATGGCTTTAAGTTTTTCCATCGCTTCTTCAGTTTTGTTTCTTGGTGGAGTTGGATAGACAACTGTTGTGTCAAGCACATTGCCATGTTTGTCTATGACGGCAATTTTGCAGCCGTTGTGATAGCCTGGGTCAAAGCCCATAATCACGTTGTTTTTAAGTGGCGCTTCCAAGAGCAGTGGACGAAGGTTGACTTCAAACATTTTTATTGCTTGTTCGTCAGCCATGTCAGTTAAATTGTTTCTGCATTCTCTTTCAAGCGAAGGGAACAAAAGTCTTTCATATGCATCCGCAATGACTTCGTCCATAAGTTTGTTCGTTTCTTCGCAGTCTTTTTTGAAATACTTTTCAATGACAGGAATTGTGAGTTTTTCGTCAATTTGAATTTCAACTTTCAAACATTTTTCGTTTTCACCACGATTTATAGCCAAAATTCTGTGGCTTGGCAAGGTTTTAACTTCTTGTTTAAAGCCAGAATATGTTTCATATGTAAGATTGTTTTCGTTTTCCAAAAGTGTGCAGACAATAAAAGCCTTTGTCGCCAAAATTTCGCGAAGTTCTTTTCTAAGTTCAGCGCTGTCAGAAATGCGTTCTGCAATAATATCTTTTGCGCCAGCAATCGCATCTTCCACCGTTGCAACTTCTTCTGTGATAAATTTCTTTGCTTCTTCTTCAATGACAACGCCTTTTTGTTGCGCCTGCAAAATATCTGCAAGTGGTTCAAGCCCCTTTGCAATAGCAACCGATGCGCGAGTTTTTCTTTTTGGCTTGTAAGGACGATAAATATCTTCAACTTCCGTCAAGGTCATGGCATTTTCAAGGGCAACTTTAAGTTCGTCAGTCCATTTGCCCTGCTCTGTGATAACCTTTTCAACCTTGGCTTTTTCTTCGTCAAGGTTTCTAAGATATTTAAGTCTGTCCGCAAAATTTCTCAGCACCTGGTCATCACAAGAGCCGTGCATTTCCTTTCTGTAACGCGCGATAAAAGGAATGGTGTTCCCTTCATCAATAAGGTCTATAATGTTTTGGCTGTAACCCATTCTCAGCCCAAATTCACTTGAAAGTCTTTCTGTAATTGTCATGTTAATTTTCTCCCTTTAATTTTTGTATCTTTTCCACTAATTCAAGGTAGTCAAGCCCTGAAATTCCGCTGTGAGTAATGCCGTCTTTTTGCAAGATATTCCCCTTGTAAACAGTCATGCAAACATCCACTTTTGAAAAGCCCCAAACAAGTTCTTTTAAGATATTTGGATAAAGTGATGGATGGGTTTTTCTAAGCACAATCATGTTTGCATTATCCCCAACTTTAAGTGTAGGAATTTTTGCAGTTGCCATTAAAAGCACATCTTTTTCAGTGATAAATTCTTTATCTTCCAAAAGCCCCCACTGAGTGTTTAAAATTTGTCGCATATAAGCAAAAAAGTCAATTTCAAAAGCACTGCCACTTCCTATAAACAACTCAAAACCCATATGCATAAGAGTTTTTAAATTTGTAGGTCGCCTTCCGTTCTGTGCATCATCAAACGGACAAACTACAAAAAAGTTGCCGTATTTTAAGAATGTTTCTAAATCGTCTTTTTCCAAACAATTCCCGCCAATAAGCCGCCACAGTCTGTCCAAAATTCCAAAGTCTTCAAGCACATAGGCAAGGTCTTTTCCAAACTTTTTATGCACCTGCCCCAAAGTGTCCAAATCCTGCCCCACTTTTAAGGCAATTTGTTGATTTGTTATTGCAGAAAGATTGCTCACTTCGTTTAGATTATTTTCTTCAAAATCATCTATTTTTTCAAGAGAAAATCCACTTTGTTTGTCATAGAAAGTGCAAACTCCAGTAAGCACTTCTTTAAGTGTCATAAGTTCTTTAAAAGTTGGCGCAATTTCCTTATCTACATCTTTCCCAAAAAACTTGGTGCTGTCACGATATGCGTCATAAAAACATGGCAAAACAAAGTTGCCATCCAAATCAAATTCCTGAGCGTTTTTGTATTCTTTACTGCCACATTCGTTTATTTCCAAAATTTTGCCGTCACCAACCAGAATGTCAACCATCTGGCTTGTGCCGTGTTCTATATCAACCAATTCTGCATTCGAGAAAAGGGTCTGGTAAGTTTTTCTTCTTGAAGGGTCAAATTTAATAATTTTGTCGTTGTTTTGCATAGGTTCTCCGTTATTACAAAAAGATTATACACCAAAACAAAAGAAAAAAGCAAACAAACAATCAAAAAATTCAGTCATTCAAGTAAATTTAATAAAATTTTTCGACAATTTTTTGCATTAACTATTGACTTAGTCAAAAGGCTTTTGTATAATGAGAGCATAGGGGGAAATTATGAAAAAATATACAAAAGAAGAAATCACACTTACTGGCAACTTGGATAAATATCTTATTGGAGAAATTAAAAAGATACATCCACAATTTAAAAGAGTCAGCGAAAAAGACTATGCGCTTCTTCGCACACACATTCAGGCACAAACAGAAAACTGTGCCCAAGAACTTGAAAACACAACTTGCAACATTACTTACAATTTGTTGAGAACTGCTTTTTTGATGAAACACTTTGAAATAGACCCAAGAAATTTTGATGATGTTATCACACAAGGCTATCTTTTCACAAAAGATTTTCTCAATGAAAACGGAACAAATTTGCCAAACAATTTGCGTGATTATGAAAAGGCAGTTTATGGCTATATTAAACATTCTTTCAAAGAATACAATCAAGAAAGAATGGCAAAAAATGCGGATTTGAACTATGTCCACATCGAACGCAACCCATACAAAATATTCAATGACCGCTCTGGAATTGAGGAAAAATCACACAAGCCAATCGACCCACAAAACCTTGAACTTGTAAGATAAATTTATAAAAAGAAAAAAGACCAAAAATTTGGTCTTTTTTTTATTTGCTGACAACTTTTGCTTTTTGTGCATTTGGTTGTTTGCTCTTTTTCTTTCTTGGCTTGTAAGCAATCGCCCAAAGCCCAGGTGTGAGAAATACAGAAGAATAGAATCCAGCCAAAATGCCAATCATGATTGGGAACGCAAATTCACGAATATCTGCCACCCCAATGACTGTTATCATAAAAATCATAACAAAAGTTGTAATCATTGTAAGAATAGAACGCATCATCGTTTCTTTAACGGCTGCATTTGCAATTTGATTGTTGTCAATTTTCTCCCCTGATTGTTTCAAAACTTTCAAGTGGTCACGCATACGGTCGAAGATGATGATTGTGTTGTTGATAGAGTAACCCAAAATTGTGATAAGTGCGGCAATAAACGCGGCATTTATTTGTATTCTGCAAATAATCACAACTGCGGCTGTAATCAAAAGGTCGTGGAAGAGTGCCAAAATTGCAGCAAGCCCACTTGTAAACTCAAACCTTATTGCAATGTAAATTAAGATAAGCACAACCGCAACAATAAGCGCGATAAACGAGTTCATCAAAAGTTCAGCGCTTGCACTTGGACTTGTTGTTTCGTTGTTTTGCACAAGTTCCGCAACATCAAGTTCGGTGTAGTTTTCAAAAGAACCTTCTTCTGTGTCTGCATTCACAAAGCCAAATTCAACCAAAAGTTCATATCTAATATGATTGTTAAGGTCGGTTATCTCATCCGCAGAAAGTGAACTATCAACCTGAAATTTGATTTCAACAGCATTTCCACTTGAAATTGGAAGTTTGTCGCCGTTCATAGTTGTCTTTTGCACAGCAGAAAGATTTGCTTCCCTGTGGTTTGAAACAACCGTGCGGATTTTATTTTCTATCGTGTTAAAATCCCTGTTGATGTCGTATTTTTGTTCGGTGTAAGTGCCTTCGCTGTCGATGTAAATCTTCATGAAAGTTCCGCCAGTGAAGTCTATTCCAAGATTAAAACCAAGTGTGCAGAACATGAT
The DNA here is from genome assembly GCA_947629145.1 of uncultured Clostridia bacterium. Classification (GTDB taxonomy): domain Bacteria; phylum Bacillota; class Clostridia; order Christensenellales; family UBA1242; genus Caccovivens. The sequence continues at coordinate 4,533 of CANRCQ010000022.1, read as the reverse complement.
AAGCCCAACAAAGATAATCACAATAGGTGCAATCAAAAACCACTTTAAATTTTTTGTGTAACTGAATTTAGAATTTTCAATTCTGTCGTCTATAGAGAGTCTGGATTTTTTAAACTTAGCCATTTACTTGACCCCCTTCAACCACGATTTCTTCCTTGAACTGTCTAACTTGTTTTGGCAAGTGAAGTTTTTTGTATTTGACACTGTTGAGTGGAAGATACCATTTTACAAGGAAACGCAAAATAACAAGGTTCATAAACATAGAAAGCAAAATACCAATCAAAAGTGTGATAGCAAAACCTTGAATAGATGCTGTTCCCAAAATCAAAAGGACAACAGCAGTGAAGATTGTTGTGATGTTACTGTCGAAAATTGGCCAGAATGCACGTTTAAAGCCGGTTTTAACAGAAAGCGGAATTTTCTTGCCGTTCTTATATTCTTCACGCACTCTTTCAAAGATGATGACAGTTCCATCCACCGCCATACCTATTGAAAGCACAATGCCCGCCAGACCTGGAAGTGTCAACTGAACAAAGGAAATTGCTTGCAAGAAGAACAGCATTAAAATGACATACATAACAAGTGCAAGAGATGCCAAAAGCCCAAAGTCGCCATATCTCCACCAAAGAAGTGCCATAATCAAAATCATTCCCACAATGCCACCAATGATGCAGTATTTAAGTGCGTTTGCGCCAAGAGTTGGCTCTATTTGAGATTGTTCCAAAAGGTTTAAAGAAACATTGAATGTTCCGCTCATGATTTGCAGTGCATAGTCTTCGGCTTGGTCACGAGTTTCAAAGTTTCCAGAAATAAATGTTGCCCCACCTGTGATTGTCTGTTTACACTCCAAACGAAGTGGCGTAATGGTTGGACTTATTTCCCCAAGATAGATGTAGATATATTGTGAGCCACTTGCCTTTGAAGAAATTTCAGATGTGAAATCTGCAAACTTCTTTCCGCCATCACGCGTAAATTGCACAGAAACACCATAAACCCATTCTTGTTCGTCATTTTGCTGATAGGAAACATTGACATCTTCAATGTCGGTCCCCACAATGCGCGCTGTGCCAGTGCCATCATCTGTGTCAGTCATGTAAAGTGGAGTTGGCTCTCCAATAAGGTCAAAAATTTCATCAGCATCAGTGACTGATGGAACTTCAATTCTTATTCTTGTTGCGCCCTGACGAACGATTGTTGCTTCACTGTATTTTTCGCCAATAACACTTTCAAGCCTTGCAACAGTTGCATTGATTGCGTTGTCAAGGTTGCTTGTGTTGGAGTCCGCCGCAAGATCACAGTTATACACAACGGAAATTCCGCCTGCAAGGTCAAGCCCCAAAGAAATAGAATTAGCAAAGCCAACAAACTGGGTTTGCGTAAATGGAATTGTAAAACTGAAAACAGATAAAAACAATCCAATTAAAGTGATAACAGAAACAGCAATATAATTTAAAATTGAGTTGTGTTTAATTCGACTTCTAGCCATTAAGTTCCCCTCTAAAACGATATTAACTATGATATTATAATACCTTTTGGGGCAGATGTCAAATAAAAACTTAATTTTTTTTCAAATTAACGCAAATAATGCCACAAATCGCGCCAATAATACTGCCAAAAATGATGTCATTTAAGAATGATTTGTCAAAACAGAACGCCCCATCCAAAAGAGAAAACATCAAAAAAGCGGAAATCGTGAACGTAAAACCTATCAAAAGCCCTGCAACAAGCCCCTGGGATTTGTGCTTTTTCATTCCCAAAAACACTCCCAAAAAGATTGAAACACCCTTGATAACTTGGTTGACTGGCGCAATAACCTTGTTGGAAATGGAAGTAAACCTTAATATAAAGGCGAAAATCAAAATCCCAACAAGTGAAACACACAGCCCAACCGCCACACCTTTTAATATACAAAGCCCCAGCCCACTTTTTTCGCTTTTCAGTGCTTTCACTTTCATTATTGCCACCCTCCGCAAAATTAAACTTAGTTTAACCTATGCAAGCGGCATTCAAAAAATGATAAAATTTATTTTATCTCAAAACCCATCCTTTCCATTTCAGTGATGCAAAATTTCACACTCTCTTCCAGTGTTTGATTGGTTGTGTCCACAACAATGCTGTCTGGCATTTGTTTGATTGCGCCGTGGTCTCTATGAGTGTCGGCATAGTCGCGCTCTTGAAGTTCTTCCAAGATTTTATCAAAAGAAACATCATCACCCCTGCTTCGTTGTTGGTCAAAACGTCTTTGCGCACGCACTTTTTCATCCGCAGTTACAAAAAACTTAAAGTCCGCATCCGGCAAAACATAACTGCCAATATCGCGCCCTTCCATGACAAGGTCGTTGTCTTTGGCAAATTCGCGTTGGATTTTCAAAACTTTTTCGCGAATGCACACAAATGGCGAGATTTTTGCGGAAAGCGCGCTTGTCCTTTCAAGCCTAAGGTTTGCGGTGTGGTCAATGCCGTTTACATAAACGTGTTCGAGATCGTCAATAAACTTTATCTTAACTTCAATTTCATCAGCAAATTTTTGAATGTATTTTTCGCTAATCTTCTTTTCATTTAGTCCAAGATAGTCAAAGGCACACGCAATTCCACGATAGATTGCCCCTGTGTCAAAAACTTTGTAGCCAAGTTTCTTTGCAAGCGCCTTTGCAATGGTGCTTTTTCCACTGCAAACATAACCATCAATCGCAATGTTCACCGGCTTTTTCTTTGAAAAAATTTCTTGAATAATGTCCATGCAGTAGTTCACCGTTTCTTCCATATTCATGTCGGTGTTGTCCACAATAATGCTGTCTTTTGTAGGCACAAGTGGTGCAACTTCACGCGTAGAGTCGCGCAAATCGCGCTGTTTTAAATCTTCCAAAACATCCGCAAGTTTTGCCTTTTTATCCTTTTTCTTCACATCTTCAAAGCGCCTTTTTGCACGCACATTTTCATCCGCTGTTAAAAAAATCTTAACTTGTGCATTTGGAATGACAACCGTTCCTATGTCGCGCCCTTCCATAACACAATCATAATTTTCTGCAAAATTCTTTGCAATCGTCAAATATTGTTCCCTTACTCTTGGAAAAGCGGAAATCTTTGAAGCCATTTGACTGACATCTTCCGTTCGCAAATATGCCGTAACATCTTTTCCGTTTAAATAGGTGTGTTGTTCATTTTTTATAAAATCAACTTCAACTTTCGCCGTTTTTATATACTTTTCAGCCTTTTTTTCGTCAATTTCGCCAAGCCCTGACTGTAAATAGCCATATGCCATAGCCCTAAAAATCGTCCCTGTGTCCAAAATATGAAACCCAAGTTTCTGCGCCAAAATCTTTGCCAAAGTTGATTTGCCACTTCCTGTGAAGCCGTCAATCGCAACTGCTTTCATAAAATCCCCCTTTTAAAGAAGATTTTACACCATTTCAAAAAAATAAGCAAATAAAAAAGAAAATTTACTTAAATAAAAAAATCGACCACAAAAAAGTCGATTTAATTATTTTACGCAATACTTTCAACTTTGGTCACCTTTATTATAATTACACCTTTAGGCGTGGCTGTATCATTATTGAACAATTCATCGCACAATTCAAAATATTTTCCCTTAGTATAATATTTTGCTTTTCCAGTAATTCTAACACCAGCCCATTTTTCGTTAAAGGATGTTAGCACAACATTTGGATTATTTTGAATATTATCTGGAGTGTGTATCATTTCGTTGTTTGACAACAATAAAGTTTTGTTGTCTAATACTTTAATATCGCTTACAACAGCCAAATTTGGATGACTTTCTTTTGTAATCGTTGCTATATGCATTGGATGACACTCTATTAAATTTTTGATTGTCTCTAATTTTATTTCATTTAATAATCTTGTTTTGTTATCAACATTTTTCATTCATTACTCCTTGAATAATTATATCATAACAAAAAATAAATTCAAAATTTTTTTCAATAAAAAAATCGACCACAGAAAGTCGATTTGAAATTACAAATTATTCACAACATCAAGTATTATCTTTTTCTTGATTTCACTTTGTGCGATACAAGTTTCAATTTCATGAAGTCTGTTGTAGCAGGCATTTTTTAATTTTTGTTTGACTTCTGCTTTTAAATTCAATGTTGAAATTTTTTGATAATAATATGTTTTTAATAATAGATCTAATAATTCCATATCACCACAAATTATATCAATTTTGCGTTCAATTGTTAAAGATAAAATATCATTAGGAGCTTTAGAAACTATAACTTCAAACAAACAATAATTTATTTTTTTGTTATTAAGTGGCAACATTGAAACAATCTCCAACCACTCTTGTTGAGAGAAATTTGATACATAATCCCCAACTTTGTCTAAAATATTTTCACTCCAATATTCATCATAAGGGTAGGCATTTTCAATCATGATAATCAATGTGTTTATTTTTCCACTCATATTTTTCTCCCTGTGTTTAGTATATCATATTAAAAAAATAAATGCAAGTTTTTCAATAAAAAATCGACCATGGAAAGTCGATTTATTTTGTGGAGCTGGCGAAAGGACTTCAAC